>DNYS01000083.1:233-3946 GCA_003506735.1 Nitrospinota bacterium | reverse complement strand
CCGGTGACGCGCTCGATATATGCGTCCCGAATGTCTTCTTCGCTCCAGGGGCCGGGCGCGTCCGCCGTATAAAGGCGGTCCTCGTCGATGATTCGGCGGATTTCCTGAATTTCATCCCCGTGAATGGCTTCTTTTCCCCGGGTGATTTTAAACCCGTTGAACTCGGGGGGGTTGTGGCTGCCGGTGATCTGAATCCCGCCGGCGGTATTGAAGTGGTGGGTCGCGAAGGAGAGGCAAGGGGTGGGGCCCATTCCGATGCCGGTGACGCGGCATCCGGCGGCGCACAATCCCTCGCTCATGGCCTGGTAGTAGGCGGGAGATGAGAGGCGGTTGTCCCGGCTGAGGGCGATCAGCGCACCGCGCGGCCCGCCCAGGTGGGTGCCCAGCGCCTGTCCGAGAACGCGGACGCCCCCTGGCGTGAGGTCCTCATCGACGATGCCGCGAATATCGTATTCGCGGAAAATCCGGGGATTGAGGGAAACCACGAACAACTCCGGCGGAGGGCGGATCATTTAAGCATGAAAGGGGCGGGCGGACAGATTATGGCACCCGCCCCCCTCCGGAGCAAGGGATTCGGGGCCGGGCGGGATTGAATGAGCCGGGGGAAAAGAAATATATTTAAGAAGGGACGGGAATGTATAATGTCCCGGAGGACATCGGGGGGCTGTTTTTTTCCGCCCTCAATCTCCGGCGGCTGGGGTCCAATGAAAAACCGTTTCGAAATCATGGAAGGCAAAGGCCTCTGGGCTGAGCGGGCCGTTATTTATCTGTCCTATATTTGGGTGGATTGGTTGTTCCGGTGGGCCGGGGGTGTCCGCTTCATCGGACTAGATAACATTCCCCCGGACGGGAAAGTTATTTTACTGCCCAATCATATCTCCGCGCTCGATGTGTTCCTCCTTCCTTTTTCGATTTTATCGAAACATCCACACGCGGTGGTGCGTCAGGCGGCCAAAGAAGAGCTTTTGCGCCTTCCGGTCGTCGGCTGGTACCTCAAAAAGTTGCGCGCATTTCCGATCAAGCGCGGAAGAGCCGACCGTTCCGCCATCCGGGCCATCGAGGATTTCGCCCGGAAGGATATGGTCGTTCTCTATCCCGAGGGGACCCGGAGCCGGGACGGAAAACTGGGGCGGGGAAACCGGATGGTGGGGAAGATTATCCGCACCGTAAGGCCGGTGGTCATTCCCGTCGCGATCAAGGGAACGGACCGTATCATTCAGGTCGGAAAATATTTTCCCCGCCGGGGCGCCGGTGTGGAGGTGATCTTCGGGGCTCCGCTGGAATTGAGCCGGGAATATGAAATCGAGAACATCAAGGAATCGAGCACTCGAATCGTCGATAGGGTGATGCAGGCCATCTCCTCCCTTCTGGAGGGAGATCGGGCCGAGACGCCGCATCCGGCGGGCGCTTTGGAGGAGGCGGGGAAATGAGCGCCGCAAGGAGGAGGGGGCTCGAGAATCTGGGAGGAATTTTCACCCAGCTGCGCCGTTCCGAAAAATGGGGCCGCCATCTTTCCAGCCATGCCGTTTTCCGGGTGTGGGAGGATGCGGTGGGAGAGGCCTTGGCAAAAGTGGCCCGGCCCGTGTCCCTTCGGGGCGGCACCCTGCGCGTCGAGGTGTCCGATCCGGCCTGGATGCAGGAACTCCACCTGATGAGCGGCGATATTCTGGCAAAGATCAAGGAGGCCCTGGAGGGGGAAGATATCGAAAACATCCGGTTCCAGGCCGGCGGGGGGGCGGCGGCGGAGAGCGCCGGGATAGATCGAAGCGGTCATTCGCGATACGTTTCCAAGGTGCCTCCGCCGGAGGCGGTGGTTTCCTCCGGCGATAGAATCGCCATTCGGGAGGCGCTGGAAACATTCGATGATCCCGAACTGCGGGAGAGCGTTGAACATCTCATGGAGCGGATGCGCAACCGGGTCCCCGGGGAAGAGATGGAGAAACCCAAAGAATGGGAGAAGAGGGAATGAGAAAGGCGGTTCCGCGTCTCGCCCCATTGATTGTCCTCGCGGCGCTGGCCTGGGGATGTGCCGAAACCCGCCAGGAGGTGCTGTTGAAACCGGATGTCCCGGGGCCGGTTTTGGGGACGGCGGAATCCTATCAAAACTATATCGAGGGCTACCTGAGGGAGTTGAATGGAAATCTCCGGGCGGCCAGCAGGATTTACGCGCAGGCCCTGGAGCGGGATCCCGAATCGCCGCATTTGCTCACCCGTTTGGCATCCATCCTGATCCGGCAAGGGAAGCTCAAGGGGGCGGAAAAGCTGGTCCGCAAGGCGGTGTCCCTCGATCCGGCCAATTCGCAGGCCTTTTTCCTGTTGGGCGGAATATTTGCGGCCCGTGGAAAGCTTCAAAGGGCGGTCGATGCCTATGAAGAGTTTTTGAAAATTAAACCCGATGCGCGCGAAGCGCGGCTTTTGCTGGGCTCGGCCTATCTGGAGTTGAAGCGGTACGAGAAATCGATACAAAATTTCACCCGGCTCATCGAACTCAATCCGGGAAATTTCATCACCCGCTACTACCGCGCCCGGGCCTACTCTAAAATGAAGCGCTACGCCCGGGCCGAGCGGGATCTGAAAATCGTATTGCGGATCCGTCCCCGGCATACGCGGGCGCTATTGTTCCTCGCCCGGATTTACGAGCAAAGGAAAAATTACACGGCCGCCGAAAAATCCTATAAACGCCTTTTGCGCCTCAATCCGAAAAACCGGTTTGCCCGGACCCGCCTGGGACAGATGTACATTCGAAAGGATAATCTCAAGGGCGCGCTCAAGGAGTATGAGCGCCTGATCGCGGATGAGCCGAACAATCTCGTCATTCACAGGACGCTGGGCTTCCTTCATTTCGACCGGCGGAATTTCCAGCGCGCTCTTCGCGAATTCCAGTTCGTCCTCGCCCGGAAGCCAAAGGACGATGTGGTTCGCAGGTATGTGGCCGCGATTTACGAGGAGTTGAACCAGCTGACCCAGGCGGAGCAGGAGCTCCAGAAAATCCTCGAGCTAAAACCCAACGCCCTCGAAGCCTATATTCAGTTGGCGAGGCTCCACGGGAAGAGGAAAGACTGGAAGAAGGTCAATTCCATTTTGGATAGGGCGACCAAAAGCCATGCCAAGAGCGATCGCCTTTCGTTTATTCGCGGGGTCTTTTTGGCCCAGCAAAAACGCTACGAGGAAGCGGTTCCCTTTTACCGCTCCGCCGTGCTCTTGAATCCCAAGCGGGCGAATTACCGCTTCAACCTCGCCGTTGCCTACTACGAGCTCCATCAGTGGATCGACGTGGAGAAGATGGTGCGGTCCGTCCTGGCCATTCAGCCCAAGCATGCCAATGCGATGAATTTGCTGGGGTTCATGTTATCCGAGCGCAACCAGAAAATCGACGAGGCCGAAAAATTGGTGATTGGCGCGCTGGCGCTCGAGCCCAACAATGCGGCCTTTCTCGATAGCCTGGGATGGGTGTACTACCGGCAGGGCAAGATCAAGCTGGCGCTGAAAAAGATTCTGCACGCCGTGAACCAATTGCCCAACGATGCCGTCATTCTCGATCACCTGGGCGACATCTATCTGGCTTTGAAGGAGATCCCCAAGGCACTCATCCAGTGGAAAAAATCCTACAAAATCGATCCCAAGAGTAAAAAAGTGCGTCAAAAAATTCTCAAATATGGCGGGCGCGTCAAGGCGCTCTCAAAGAAAAAGTAGGTTGATTGAAACTTTTTCGG
>DNYS01000083.1:0-214 GCA_003506735.1 Nitrospinota bacterium | reverse complement strand
TTTCGGGTGTTTCCGGCGGCGGCTCTTCTCGTTCTAGCGGGGTGCTCCGCCCGGGACCAAATACCCCAATCCTCCCTTCCCAAAACCGCAGAAGTGGTATCGCGCCTTCGCGTCAGGCGTCTTCCTCTTTCGTTTCGCTCGATCGTCCACGTGGGCCTGGAATCGTTCCCGGGCCGGGATTCCGCCTCGCGCTCGGAGGATATTTGGGCCGAGG
>DNYS01000060.1:6467-8071 GCA_003506735.1 Nitrospinota bacterium | reverse complement strand
CCCCCAGGGCGAATATTTCGAAACGCTTTCGCCCAATCCGCCGGGAGTTTCGAGCAGATGGACGGAGAACCGCAAATCCGCCCCCGCAATTTTCCCCAAAACCGGCCCCCTCTCCCCCCGGATTGGAAGGTGGAGTCCACCTCCACCCGCCGAACATGGTTCGAGCGGGGCAAGGGGGAAGGGCGGGATGGGGGAATGGGTTGAGGAAAAGAGGGAGGACATTAAACCGAGGAGGTTCCCCACTTGGCGTTTCCTGCTAATCTCGGTGAAATCGAAACGGGAGTAACGGCCGGCATCGATCCGGCGCGAATTTTTTCTTATATGGAGGAGCAACATGGAAAGTCCGGTAGACGGTTTTGCGACGAGTGACGTTCCGGGGGAGCGCGTTATCGACAAGCCCGAACTTCCCCCCGGGGGATTGTCCACCGATGCGGAGGTGTATACCGAGGTCGTTATGGGCACGGGGCAACTCAAGCGCGGCACCGTCGATGGTTTCGAGGTCTTTTGCGATGAATCCCCGCGCATCGGGGGCGAGGGCAAGCATCCGACCCCGATGACGTATATGGCCATGGGGACGGGGTTCTGACTGCTCACCCAGGTTGCGCGGTACGCGCACATGATGAAGATTGAGGTAAAAAACGCGAGGGTGAAGGTGCGGTTCAGGAAAATTCTCGGGGGCTCGGTCCTCAAGGGAACGGTTTTCAACAAGTGGGAGGGCGTGGATACGCATCTTTCCCTGGAATCCGATGCGCCTCCCGAGAAACTGGCCCATCTCATCCGGAACGCAAAGAACGGATGCTTCGCGGAGGGTTTGATCGTCCAGTCGGTTCCGCTCACCAGCACGGTTGAGGTGAACGGCGAGCCCTTTCCCATCGAGGGCGCCGCGGCGGGGTAATCCGCTCCCGGATCGAGGGAGGCTGGAATGCCTCCATTCAAGGCGCCATTTGAGAGATCCCGGTTATCTCGGATGACCCGAAAAATTTTTTAATAAAAATCTTAGAAAAGGGGTTATCTGCGTCAATTTCGTACCGATACCCATCTAAGAGCGTGAAAGCGCCCAAAATATATGCCGAACTCGGACTTTTGCCCGGACTGTTTTGGGTTCTGGGGCGGGAAATGCCCTCGCGCGGCGGGGAGCGTCACACGGCCGCCGCTTGAGTAAAATCATACAGCTCGGAGCCAATTTATTCGCAGGGAAGCGAACTCCCGAGTTGTGACGCCACCGGCCGAATCCCAGGGGCGCCGGTGGCGTCTACATTTAATCCGGGGAAGCGTTGCGCATCGCTGCCGCGGAGGGGTGAGACCGATTGCCGAGGTGGGGTCCTCAAGCGGTCCGGGAGGGCTTTCGTCTGGGGGGTGCCATGGAAGAAGAAACCAAGTGGCCTTCGGGGCCAGGCGTTGACCCTCGGCGCGACCCGTGGGGAGGGCGCGCGCGTCTATTTTCGGCCAAAGAATTTTTTGAAGAAGGGCGCCCCTCGATCGGCGGACGCGGGAACCACGGACGCAGTGGTTCGGGCAAAGACGGAGATGGGCAGCCGCGCAAACGTCACCTCGAAATCGAAAGGGATTGGGCCCGTGCGGATCGGGAACGCAGGGAGCAGGCC
>DNYS01000060.1:3439-6382 GCA_003506735.1 Nitrospinota bacterium | reverse complement strand
CTATCCCGGAAGCCGGCCCGGTAGAACCGAACCCCCCATTTCATCCTCAGACCGCGTTTCAGGAGGCCGTCGCTCACTACACGGCCGGACGGCTGGACAAGGCCGAGCGGCTCTACCACCAGCTCCTGAGGGCGGACCCCCAATACGCCAACGCGCTGCACCTCCTCGGGGTCATCGCGTTTCAAAGAGACAACTCCGAAGTGGCAATCGGCTTGATATCCCAGGCCATCGAGATCATCCCCACCTTTCCATCGTACCACTGCAATCTGGGCAACGTGTACTCCAAGATGGGCCGGCTGGACGAGGCCGTGGCCTCTTTTCGCACGACGATCGAATTCAATCCCCATTACGCAGAGGCCTACTACAACCTCGCCAACATCCTGAAGGAGCAAAAAAAATTCGACAAAGCCGTTGAAGCCTATCACCGCGTGATCGAACTGCAGCCGAGTTATGCGGAGGCCTACTACAACCTTGCCAACATCACCAGCGATCTGGGTAAATTCGACGACGCGATAACGTCCTACCGCCAGGCGGTGTAAATTCGGCCCACCTACAAGGAGGCGCATCACAAACTGGGCGTCACATTAATGGAAAAAGGGGAGATCGACGAAGCCATCGGAGCATTTCATCGGGCACTGGAGATCGATCCGAAGTATGCGGAGGCATACAACAGCCTGGGCGCGGCGTTGTCGGACAAAGGAGAACTGAAGAAGGCTCTTAAATCCTTTCGCCGCGCACTCGAGATCGATCTGGATTTGCCTGAAACGCAGAACAACATTCGAAATACACTCGGACAACAAATTCCTGAATGGCACTTCTTCATGCTCGCGGACAGCGTCAGAAACAAAGCCTACCTTAGCGCTATCCAAAAGGCGGTAGACGCTTCATCCCGTGTGTTGGACATTGGCACGGGCACCGGCCTTCTCGCCCTCATTGCGGCGCGGGCCGGCGCGGCGGAGGTCGTCGCTTTCGAAATCTCAAAACCCATTGCCGAAGCGGCTCAACAAATTGTCCGCGACAACGGGTACCTCGACAAGATTACGGTCATCAACAAAAAATCCACACAGCTGATCCTCGGAAGCGACATCCGCGAACCCGCAAATCTCCTCATCTTCGAAATCTTCGACGCCGGGCTGCTTGGAGAAGGACTCTTGCCGAGCCTGCGGCATGCCTTTCGGAATCTGGTCACACCGGACGTCAGGTTGATCCCGCAAGCGGCCTCCATCTACGGCATGTTGATTGAAACATCGCGGCTGCGTACCGTGAATCCGGTCTCATCCATATGCGGGTTTGACTTCTCGGCGTTCGATCGCTTCCGAAACCCACACGACTACGGCAGCTTCCAGTTAAAGCATGAGGAGCACAAGCGCCTCACCGATCCTTTCTTTGTGAAAAAATTCGAATTCGACAAAATTCCCGTCCCCATTCCTCATGCGAATCCGCACAAAATGACCCTGGAAAAACCCGTCATCGAAGATGGCGCCGTGCACGCCATTGCCTTTTGGTTCGACCTGCATCTGGACGACGATACGACCATATCGAACGGACCCGAAGGGGAGCTGATTCACTGGGGCCAGGCGGTCCAATTTTTCGAGGGCGACAAGCAGGTCCAAAAAGGAGAGCGCGTACGGTTCACGATGACTTACAGCGACCACCAGATTCTATTCATCTTGTAAGCGGTGAAACCCGGCCCGGTGAAAGGACTTTGCCAGCAGAAAGCACTCCATTTTTCATTTACTCTCTTATCTAACGATAGGACAAGACCACCTAGTGCGGGAATTCTTTAGAAGTTCATGCCGACTATAAGCTGACCCACCCATTCTCGATTTATAACTCTGACCAACCTTGAGGTAAACCTTACTTTCGAATGCCATGCCACTTCTGCCTTTTTCGAACACCCTAAACCCAGATCTGTCCGTGGTTTGTCCGCAGGGAGCCAGTTTTATCCACCGGTATTTTTCTCAAAATAGCGACATTGGCGTGTGCCTATTTTCAATTGGCATCCATCAGGGTCTGGTATTTAGCCATGATGCGATCCCGGGTGCCGTCATTCTTGAACTTGTCTATTGCAATATTCAGTCGTTTAAGAAGCAGGAAACCTCTCGAAGAATTTCGCGAAATAAGTAAGTGGTAGGTTTCAGGTGAAGTCCCCGGAACCGAGACGCTACGGACATTGTTCGGAGCGATTTGTTCACCAAAAAGTTTGGTTCCGAATACAACCTCTACGGCAGAAACAATAATCTCACATCGTCCTTTGCTCATCATTCTGAAAATGGCTTTCAGTGAAGGAGCGACCGTATAAATGTCGGAATCCGACAAGCCGTATTCTTGGTAGTTGTACCCTCGGACTCCGCAGATTTTGTATTTTTTCAGATCACTTCGAGACCTCAAATTTAGGCCGGCAGGATACGCATCGACCGAATAAAATATACCCGGAGTTGTCCGGTAAATCGGTTTGGAAATGTGATAATCCTTTGCCCGTTCCGAACTGAAACTCGCATTGATGACGACTTCGAATTCGCCCGGTCCGGAACTTTTTATCACCTCCTCCAAACAGCGTTTCCAGGGTCTGAGTGTAAGGGTGTATTTCAGGCCAACTTCCTTAAACAAATCCCCAAGGAACCCCACCATCGCTCCCGTTTGCTTGGGTACGGTTTCTCTATTACCAATTGGCGATGGATATGAATATGGGGGCCAAGGTGAGATATCGTCGCAGACTTTCACTGCGTCTTCAGCCCTCACATTGGTGGCTATTGTAGTCCAAAGTAACAGGGCCGAAAATAGAACGGCGAGCCGCAATATTAGGACTATAAATCGCATAATTATGCCCCCAACGATATATAACAGCATTACAACAGTACAACGAAAAAGATATGAACCGGCATTATGCGGAAACGCTCTCCACTTTTTCAAATTCCGGCTTGTTTGCCCTCCCTCGGTGGC
>DNYS01000060.1:1490-3304 GCA_003506735.1 Nitrospinota bacterium | reverse complement strand
CCGGGCGCAATGATCTCTCTCCGAGCCCCCGCCCCCCGAATTTTAGTTCGACTCCCCCTTGAGTTTCGCCAAAAGTCCGGTCAGTTCGCTTCCGTGCCTCTCGACCGCTTCGTGCCGGGCGGCGTCCTTGAGAGAGCCGTCATCCGCAAAAGCATCATGGGCGCTACGGACGGCCACCTGGCCCGGCCACACCAGAACGCCGATGTTGATGAGGATGAAGCGGACGGTTACCAGGCCGCGCATTCCGCCGAGGCCGCCCGGGGATGCGCTCATCAGCGCGGCCGCCTTGCCTTTGAACGCGCTCATCGGCGTGTCGTCGGGTCCGCTGGACCGAGATGCCCAGTCGATTGCGTTCTTGAGCATGGGGGAGATGGAACTGTTGTATTCGGGCGATGCGATAAGAAAACCATCGTGTTCCCGCATCAACTCCTTGAGGCGAATCACGCCCGCCGGAAGACCCTCCTCGGCTTCGACGTCCTGATCGAACAGAGGCAGCGGAAGGTCGGCGAAATCGAGTTCGGTGACCTGGGCTCCCACGCCGCGCGCGCCCTGGGCGGCGAATTTGACCAGTTTTTTGTTAAAGGAATCTTTCCAGGCGCTGCCCGCGAAGGCGAGAATTTTTGGGCCGGAGGCCATTTGGTTTCTCCTTATGAAATGGGAATCGTCACAATGAAATTACCATACGGCGTCTTGTGACTTCATGGAAATGGGCCGTGAGCAGGGGCAAGGATGACTGCAAGGAGGGAGGAAGGGTGGGATGTGGAGAGGGGGCGATCCCGGAGGAATTCGTTTACCGGTCAGACAGGCGGGTTCTTCCCCCTCCGGGCTCCCCGCCTCCCTTCACCCCGGGGCCGCGCCGGGGTAATCTGCTCCCGGATCAAAGAATGAGGGTTTTCAAATGCCGGAGGCACCGAACATGAAGCGCCCCGCGCTGGAGCGCCGCCGCAACATCGGGATCATCTCCCACATCGACGCTGGAAAGACGACGACCACCGAGCGCATCCTGTACTATAGCGGCCTCGTGCACCGGATCGGGGAGGTGGACGAGGGCAGCGCCACGACCGACTGGATGAGCCAGGAGCGCGAGCGGGGGATCTCCATCTCGGCCGCCGCCATCACCGCCCTCTGGCGGGATCACGAAATCACCATCATCGACACCCCGGGCCATGTGGATTTCACCATCGAGGTTGAGCGCAGCCTGCGCGTCCTGGACGGAGCGATCGCCATCTTCAGCGCGGTCGAGGGTGTCGAGCCCCAGAGCGAGACCGTCTGGCGCCAGGCCGACAAGTTCGGTGTCCCGCGCATCGTTTTCATCAACAAGCTCGACCGCACGGGGGCGGATTTCGAGCGCACCCTGGAGATGATCCGGGAGCGCCTGGGGGCGCGGCCCGCGATCATGCAGTGGCCGGACGGGGACGGGGACCGCTACGCGGGCCAGGCGGATGTCCTTTCGGGCGAATATCTCACCTGGAGCGAGGCGGACGGGGGCCGGGAGGTCCGTCGGGCTCCGCTGGAGGGCCCGCTGGCGGACAGGGCGGCCGCGCTCCGCGAGGCGCTGGCCGAGGCGGCCGCCGATTACGACGAGGGGATCGCCGAGGCGTTTCTAGAGGGAGAAGAGGTCGAGACCTCCCGCCTGAAAACGGCCCTCCGGCGCGGGGTGCTGGCGGGGGAGATCGTGCCCGTCTACTGCGGGGCCTCCCTCCGCAACCGGGGAATTCAGCCCCTGATGGAAGGGGTGATTGACTATCTGCCCTCCCCGGCGGAGGTGCCGCCGGTAGCCGGGCATCTTCCCGGCGGGGAAGGGAAGGCCGGCG
>DNYS01000060.1:0-1433 GCA_003506735.1 Nitrospinota bacterium | reverse complement strand
GCCGGCGGGGAAGGGAAAGCCGGGGAGGAAGCCATCGAGCGCCCCCCGGATGAGGACGCGCCCTTTTCGGCCCTCGTTTTCAAGGTGCAGATTAACGAGGGCCGCCGGCTGACCTTTATCCGCGTCTACAGCGGCCGGGCGAGGGTGGGCGATGAGGTCCTGAACACGGGGCAAGGAAAACCCGAGCGCCTCGCCCGCCTCTTCCGCATGTACTCGCACAAGCGCAACCGAATCGAGGAGATCGGCCCGGGCGATATCGCCGCCGCCGCGGGCATGAAGTGGGCCGCCACGGGCGACACCCTTTGCGACGCGAAGGAGCCCATCGTCTACGAATCCATCACGGCGCCCCCGCCGGTCATCTCCTCGGCCATCGAGCCGCGGAGCGCGGGGGGCGCGAAAAAACTCGACGAGACCCTCCTCAAGCTCGAAGCCGAGGACCCCACCTTTCAAGTCCGCCGGGACGCGGATTCGGGCCAGATCCTCATCAGCGGGATGGGGGAGCTTCACCTGGACGTGCTCACCCACCGGATCGCCGAGGAATTCGGGGTCGAGGTCCGGATCGGCGAGCCCCGGGTGGTCTACCGCGAGACGCTGCTCAAGGAGGCCGAGGCCGAGGCTGTCTTCGACCGGGAGCTGGCCGGACGGCCCCAGTACGCCAAGATCCGGATCCGTGTCGCCCCCTCGCCGGGCGAGGGGGTGGTGTGCGAGAGCCTGATCACCGCCGGGGAGGAGGGCCGGAAAATCCCCGCCGAACTGCTCCAGGCCGCCCTGCGCGCGCTCGAGGCTTCATCGGGCAGCGGAATTCTGGCCGGCTACCAGATGACCGACGTGCGCGTCCAGATCGCCGGGGCCGGCTACGACATCGATCGTGGGACCGAGGGCGCCTTCGGCGTCGCCGCCGGAAACGCCTTCGTCGAGGCCTGCCGCAAGGCGGGGGGCCAGCTTCTCGAGCCGATGATGGCGGTCGAGGTCTCCGTGCCCGAGGAGTTCGTGGGCGCGGTCATCGCTGACCTCAACACGCGCGGGGGCCAGATCGGGGGCATGGCCGAGCAGGCCGGATCGCTTCCGGGCCGGATTGTCCGCGCCGCCGCGCCGCTTTCGAAAATGTTCGGCTACGCCACCGCCCTGCGCTCCGCCACCCAGGGCCGCGCCACCTACACCATGACCTTCTCGCACTACGAAAAGTGCGAGATGGCAGGGGTGTGAGGAGGGGTTCTCCTCCCAATCCACCCGGGCCGTCCCGGTCAACGGCGGGAACAGGCAGGGCCGTATCCGAATGTATCCCCGGATCGCCGCCTCTGGTATAATAGGGGAAATGCGCGGTCCGCCCGGACCCCGCCCGCCCGGCTTTCTCCGAAATTCTCCGGTATTTTCCGGCAAGAGGGATTGCCGGGATTCGCCCTAAAAAATTTTTCTGGAGGTTTGGATTCGAT
>DNYS01000259.1:24571-24876 GCA_003506735.1 Nitrospinota bacterium | reverse complement strand
GTGCTGCACTGGGCCAGCCCCGCAAGTCCCATCGACTACCTCAAGTTTCCCATCCAGACTCTAAAGGTAGGCGCCCTTGGCACTCATAACGCTCTTGGACTGGCGCTCGCAAAAAAAGCCGTATTTTTGCTGGCATCCACCTCCGAGGTGTACGGCGACCCTGAAATTCATCCTCAAACCGAGGACTATTGGGGAAACGTGAATCCCATTGGCCCGCGCGGCGTGTACGATGAGGGAAAGCGGTTCGCCGAGGCCATCACCATGGCCTATCATCGTGCCCACGGGCTCGATATCCACATTGCCCG
>DNYS01000259.1:14641-24446 GCA_003506735.1 Nitrospinota bacterium | reverse complement strand
GGCGAGCCGCTGACCATTTTTGGGAACGGCACCCAGACGCGGAGTTTTTGCTACATTTCGGATCTGGTGAATGGCCTGATACGCCTAATGGAAAGCGACGTTCGCGAGCCAGTGAATATTGGCAATCCCAACGAGATGACGATCCTCAAGGTCGCTGAAAGGATTCGGGAATTGACGGGAACCTCCTCACCCATCGAGCACTGCCCCCTGCCGGAGGACGACCCGAAAGTCCGCCAGCCAGATATTTTCCGCGCCAAGGAGCTTTTGGGATGGGAGCCCAAGGTTGGGTTCGAAGATGGAATCCGTTCCACCTTGGAGGATTTCCGCAGACGAATCGAGCAGGGAGAGGAGATGGCCTCTTGAAAAAAAAGAGTTCAATAAAACATTGGCCACCTCTGAACGCCCCAGGGAAAGACTGCTTGAAAAAGGCGGTGAGGCCTTAAGCAATGCCCAGTTGCTGGCTATTCTTTTGAGAACAGGTGATCAGGGCGTTTCCGCACTCGACCTCGCCATTGATTTGATCGATCGCTTCGAAGGTTTCGCCGGGCTGGAAAGCGCCTCCGTCCCCGAACTCTGCGAACTAAAGGGTATGGGACCCGCCAAGGCAGCTCAGATCAAGGCGGCTCTCGAAATTTCCCGGAGAATCGGTCCCAGCAGAGAAACCGGCAAACCTTCGTTTCATAGCGCTTCGGATGTATTCAGCTTCTTATCTCCTGCCATGGGTGGACTCTCCCATGAAGAATTTCGGGTGCTTCTCCTCTATACGAAGCACCGCCTGATGCGAGAAATTACCATCTCGCGGGGAACCCTGTCTGGCACCTCAGTGGACCCCCGCGAAGTGTTCAGCCAGGCGATCAGGGAAAAGGCTGCAGCTGTGGTTTGCGGCCATAACCATCCCAGTGGAGACCCCTCACCCTCGCCCGAGGACCACGCACTGACAGGGCGGCTGTTGAAATCGGGAAAACTGCTGGGAATTCCTCTTTTGGATCATGTAGTCGTGGGGGGATCCGGCTATTTTAGCTACGATGAGGAGGGGTGGCCATGTTGAAAAGGGAAATCAAGATCAGCTAGATTGCAACTGCTAGGTGCTCCTTTATTTTTTTTTCCGCTCCAAGCCGATGTCGCCCGGGTGACCAGGTAGCGAGGGATCCTGTGATATTTTCCGCTCACGAATTTCTGGCCGGGCGTGCGCGCCAGTTTGAGGCCATCTCGGGCAGCGATTATTCCAACCAAGTCGAATTGCTTGCTGGTGCCGCTGTGGCCTGTCTTCAGGCGGGGGGGAAAATTCTTGTTTTTGGGAACGGAGGTAGCGCCGCGTTGGCCACCCACTTCTCGGGCGAGTTGGTGGGCCGATTTTCAAGGGAGCGCCGCCCACTCCCGGCCATCTCCCTGGTTGCCGATATCAGCACTCTCACTACTATCGGCAACGATTACGACTACGGGGAAATTTTTTCAAGACAGATCGAAGCCCATGGGCGCAAAGGCGACCTAGCGCTAGGATTAACCACAAGCGGCAACTCGCCAAACGTGGTCTCCGCCCTGAAGCGTGCTAAAGCGCTTGAGGTACGATCCGCAGTCCTTTCCGGAAAATCGGGAGGTCTCGCCGCCAAGGCGGCCGATTTGGCCGCCATCGTTCCCTTTCAAGACACCGACTTCATCCAGGAAGCGCACGAAGCGGCGGTTCACTACATGTGCCACCGAATCGATGAGATTTTTTGCGAGGGCCCCGGAAAGTGACTAACTCCCTCTCTCTCCTCACAAACAAAAAACCGACTATCCTTGTTGCGGGCGATTTAATTCTTGATCGCTACATTTGGGGGGATGTGGAGCGAATCTCGCCCGAGGCGCCCGTCCAGGTCCTCAAGTGGAAGAAAGAGCAGGAAACCCTCGGCGGTGCCGCCAACCTCGCGAATAATTTGGCTTCCTTGGGATGCAGCGTTCGTGTGCTGGGCCTGATTGGAGACGACGCCGAGGGCGAGTGCCTCGAAAACCTGGCACTTGAAGCGGGCTTGGAGGTCCGCTTCATCCAGCGGACCGGAGGCAGGGCGACAGTTACGAAAACCCGATTTATCGGGAGAAGCCAGCAAATCCTTCGAGTAGACCGGGAAGAAGATACAGCCATTTCAATTGAATATCAAAGTTCGCTTCTTGACGCCCTCCCAGATGCTCTTGAGGGTGTGGACGGTATCATTTGCTCGGATTACCTCAAGGGTGCGCTTTCGCCCACTTTCATGGAAACCTTGGTTACGGTTGCGGAGAAGCGAGGCCTTTTGATCGTGGCCGATCCCAAAGGAAGCACCTATTCAAAATATAATGGGGTGACAGCCATCACCCCCAATCTCGCCGAAGTTTCCCTGGCCACGGGGATGCCGCTCAATAGTGAAGAGGAGATTGACCGGGCGGCATGCGCGCTTTTTGCGTCCCTGGCGTGCGATTTGATTCTTATCACACGCGGACCAAGGGGAATGACGCTGTTCGAAAAAGGTGGGCGGCTCGCGAACGAACCCGCCAATACACTGGAGGTCTATGACGTTACAGGCGCAGGGGATACCGTGACCGCTCTTTTCGGGCTCTCACTGATTCAGGGCATCCTCCCGGCTGAAGCTGCACACGTGGCCAATATAGGGGCAGGAATCGTGGTCGGTAAAATGGGCACCGCCACGGTAAGTCTCCAGGAGATGGAGGCCGCTCTTTCGGGAGGAGGCGAGCGGAAGGTTCTCAGCCGATCGGATGTCTCCAATTGCCTCCAAGCCGAGCGGGCCAAGGGTAGACAGGTGGTTTTTACGAACGGTTGCTTCGACCTCCTCCATGTTGGACATATCCAGTACCTCCAACAGGCGAGAAACCTGGGGGACCTGCTAGTCGTTGGTCTCAACGACGACGCCTCGGTGGGGCGGGTAAAGGGGGAGGGACGGCCTCTGATTGAAGAGCGGCAAAGGGCAGAACTCCTGGCAGCGCTCACGTGTGTGGACTATGTGGTCTATTTCCCGGAAGACACTCCTGATGACCTGATCCAGGCCCTTCGGCCTGACATACTGGTGAAGGGAGGTGATTATTCCCGCGATCAGGTTGCTGGCCGCGCATTCGTAGAGTCCTACGGAGGCCGCGTGGAAGTGCTCCCCTTTGTGGGCGGCGTTTCGACTACCCAAATCGTTAAATCGATTATTGAACGCTATAGCGGTTGTACGGACCAGAAATGAAACCGAAAAAAAATTCAAATTTGCCTGTCATCGTGACTGGCGCCGCGGGCTTTATCGGGGCCCGGCTGGCCTCGCGCCTGCTCGGTGATGGCATCCGCGTGATCGCGGTTGACGAAATATCCAATTTCGAATCGCGCCCTGAAATTACCTCAATCTATCAAGACAAGGCTCCCGAGAAGACAATCGGAAGGGACGATTTTCCGGATTGGCTCGATAGCAGATCAGGCAGCAAAATTGCCGGCATCATTCATATGGGCGCTTGTACGGACACGACCCAGTATGACGAGATCTACCTTGACAAAGTAAACACGGCCTATACGCGTCGAGTTTGGAATTCTGCCGCGAAATTGGGGTTGCCTCTCCTTTACGCGAGCAGTGCGGCGGTGTACGGTGACGGTTCTATGGGCTATGACGATGAGATATTGCCTAATATGTTTTCCCCCCTTAATCCCTATGGGGAATCGAAACATCGATTCGACGTTTGGGCCCTGGGCGAAGGGCAAAAAGCCCGGCCGCCCACCTGGGCTGGTTTTCGCTTTTTCAATGTATACGGCTTTGGCGAAGCCCACAAAAAAAGGATGGCCAGCGTTCTTTATCAAGCCTTTGTGCAAATTCTCGAACAAGGCGAAGTCCACCTGTTCCGATCCCATAAAGAGGGAATCGCCGATGGCCATCAGAGCCGAGACTTCATATTTGTCGAGGATGTCGTGGATGTTCTCGCCCACGTTTGGCAAAGTGGCCTCCCAGATGGCATATACAACCTAGGAACCGGTCGGGCGCGCACCTTCCTGGACTTGGCAAACGCGGCCTTTGCCGCGCTGGAAAGGGAAGTCAAGATTCGATTTATTGATACACCCGCGCAAATCCGCCCAAGATATCAGTACTTCACCGAAGCGAGAATGGGGAAACTAAAACGGGGCGGCCACATCTCCTCGTTCACCTCTATCGAAGAGGGGGCGAGGCGGTATTGGGATCGCCTCAAAAAAGAACTGCCCGCCAATGGGTAGTGAACATCCGCCGCTCAGGCCGGCAAGGAATGCTTTTTGAAGAGTTTTTCGACCCGCCCCTCTAAGGGAATTTATAACAGTGAAAATTGGACTGCTCGGCAGCGGGAGCGGTGGGAACTCGCTCCTTGTCTGTTCGGGAGGGTCCTCGCTTTTGATCGACGCCGGGCTAAGCGGCAAGGAAATCACTACCCGGATGGGCTTGCTGGGGGTCTCCCCTTCGGAGTTGCTGGGCATAGTGCTGACTCACGAGCACTCCGACCATATCCGCGGCGTGGGTCCGCTCGCTAGGCGGTTCGGCCTCCCGGTATGGACCAACCTGCCAACTTTGGAGGCGGGCAAAAGCGCGCTGGGCGCCCTTCCTCACTGGGAACCGGTCGAGATTGGCGTTCCATTCGAAATTGGAGACGTGTGGCTGGATCCGTTCAGTATCCCCCACGACGCGGCTGACCCATTCGGCCTCACCATAAAATCGCGGCAGGGATATCGGGTTGGGCTGGCGACCGACATGGGCTTCGTAACCCAACTTGTCCGTTCAAGGCTGATGGGCCTCCAGGGCCTTATCCTCGAATTTAACCATGATCTGTCAATGCTGCTCGATGGACCCTACCCATGGCCGATCAAGGAGCGCATCCGGGGGAAACTCGGTCATCTGAGTAATGAAGACGCAGCTAGCCTATTAGAAGAAATCGCCTCCGATGACCTGGAGTGGGTGATATGCGCCCACGTAAGTAGAGAGAACAACGAACAGAAAATTATCGTCCAAAAAGCCCAAGGTGCCTTGAATGGAAAATCAGGCCTTTTGACCCGACCTTCTTTGGCCTCTCTTTTTGTGGCCTCTCAAACAGAACCAACGCCCCTTTACGGCCCCTCAGGAAGAAATCTTCCAGTGGTGAGATATGGGGAGGAGAAGGTGTGATCCCACGCTATACGCTGCCGGTAATGGGTCGTATTTGGGAAGAGCGCGAAAAGCTCCAGCGCATGCTCGATGTCGAGATCGCTGTCTGTGAAGAGCTCGCCACACGCGGTGAAATTCCAGCCGATGCGCTTGATGCGATCAAATCAAAGTCCGCATTCGACCCCAAACGCATCCGCGAGATTGAGCAGGTGACGAAACACGATGTCATCGCGTTTCTTACCAATGTCGCTGAAAACGTAGGCCCTTTCTCCCGTTTTATTCACCTGGGGCTGACGAGCAGCGATGTCCTCGACACCGGGCTGGCACTTCAACTCGTTTCAGCAGCCAACCTCATCATCAATCGCCTCTCTGTCCTCCAGGACACCCTCCGCCGACGGGCGCTGGAACACCGGCGTACGTTCATTGCCGGTCGCACTCACGGGATGCACGCCGAACCCACCACTCTGGGGCTCAAGATCGCCGGATGGTACACCGAATTCGGACGCGCCGAAGAACGCATGAGAAAAGCGCGCGAAGTGGTCCGCGTCGGTCAAATATCGGGTGCCGTCGGCGCCTGCCCCCATATTGCGCCGGATGTAGAAGAAGCCATCTGCCGCCGCCTAGGGCTCCAGGTGGACTTAGTCAGCTCCCAAGTCATTCAACGGGATCGCCATGCCGAATTCATGACGGCCCTGGCCCTCATTGCGGCGAGCATCGCACGCGTTGCGACCGAGGTTCGCCACCTTCAGCGCACCGAGGTTGGTGAGGCCGAGGAATATTTCAGTCCAGGACAGAAGGGCAGCTCGGCCATGCCCCATAAGCGGAATCCTATAATTTCCGAGCAGTTGAGCGGGCTGAGCCGGCTTGTCCAGTCCAACGCCATTGCGGCCCTACAAAATGTCCCGCTCTGGCACGAGCGAGACATTAGTCATTCATCCGTCGAGCGTGTCATTCTGCCCGACAGCACGATTCTCATCGACTACATGCTCGACAAGCTGAATTCACTGATTGATAAATGGGTGATTTATCCAGAGCGCATGATCGAAAACTTGGAACGCTCAGGCAATCTTCTATGTAGCGAGCACGTCATGTTAGCACTCGTGCGCAAGGGTCTCATGCGCGAAGAAGCCTACGCCCGGGTTCAGGGTCCGGCTATGGAGGCAACTGCGGAAAAAAGCGACTTTCGAGAAAAACTGGTGGCCAACCCGAATATTGGCGGCTTCATCGGAAAAGAAGAACTTGCCCAATGCTTTGATATAAATGAACATTTCAAGAACATTGACGCAATTTTTGAGCGCGTTTTTGGACCCAAAACCTAATGATCTTCCCGGAGCGTCCTGTGATAGGATCATCAGTCCCTGCCGGTTTTTCCGTATGGCGGAAAATGGAGCGATAAAAATGGAACAACGGAATCAACTCTATGAAGGCAAGGCCAAAATTCTCTACGAAACCGATGACCCAGGCCTTCTTATCCAGTATTTCAAGGACGATGCAAGTGCGTTCAACGCCAAGAAGCTGGGTCATATCGAATCGAAGGGAATTTTCAACAACAAGATTTCCACCCGCCTTTTTCAGGAAGTCGAGGCAAATGGAATTCCGACGCACTTCGTGAAAAATCTTTCCGCGCGCGAGATGCTCGTAAAACGAGTGGATATTATCATGGTCGAGGTGGTTCTTCGGAACGTCGTCGCAGGAAGTCTGGCAAAGCGAATGGGACTAGAAGAGGGCAAGATACTTTCTCTACCCATCATCGACCTGCACCTCAAAGACGATGCTCTGGATGACCCCCTTATCAACGAAGACACCGTGATTGCCTTTGATCTAGCCACGCGCGAGGAGTTGTTCCAGATGCGCGAATACACATTAAAGATCAATCGAATTTTGATAGAATTTTTTGACTCTCGGAATATCGACCTTATCGATTTCAAACTCGAATTCGGCCGTAGCGCCGCCGATGGCGGGAAATTGCTCCTCGCCGATGAAATCACTCCCGACGGTTGCCGGCTCTGGGAAAAGGGCACTGGGAGAAAAATGGACAAGGACCGATTCCGCCGCGACCTTGGGAACATCAAGGCAACCTATGCTGAAGTCGAGCGCTTGGTGACCTCCTGAATACAACCGGAACAAACGGTTGAGGAATTTCTTGAGGAATATCTTAATATTAACCGCCAGTCTGGCCCCCCTGATGCGCGGGCGGCCAGACGAACCATCCGGAGCGAAGGGTGGCGAAAGTACTCGTTTATATCACCTATAAGCAAGGCATACTCGATCCCCAGGGCTTGTCTGTAAAAGGGGCACTGTCTTCTCTCGGTTTTAGGGGCGTGAGAGACGTTCGTGTCGGAAAATATATTGAGGTTGAACTCGATGAATCCTCGCCCGAGGAGTTAAAGGCCCGGGTGGAAGAGATGTGCCGGGAACTCCTGGCCAATCCGGTAATCGAGGACTACCGAGTGGAGCTTCCTGGAAACAACACCCACCCAACCCCGCCCGCATCGGACGCGCAATGAATTTTGCGGTAATCGTTTTCCCTGGGTCGAACTGCGATCACGACTGTCATCATGCGGTAACTACCGTCCTCGGCCAGACCGCCACGTTCGTCTGGCACAAGGAAAAAGATCTTGGGGGAGCGGAGGCCGTGATCATACCCGGAGGATTCAGCTATGGGGACTATCTTCGCGCTGGCGCCATTTCTCGATTTTCCCCTATTATGAAAGCAGTCGCCAGCCAAGCGGCGGCGGGGCGGCCCGTCATCGGGATATGCAACGGTTTTCAAATCCTGACAGAATCGGGCCTGCTCCCCGGTGCCCTACGCCGGAACGCACGCCTCCACTTCATCTGCGATGACGTTTATGTACGCTGCGAGACAGCGCGAACCCCCTTTTCAAAGGATATTGCCCTCGGAGAAACGCTCCGAATGCCGATTGCCCATGGAGAGGGAAATTACTACTGCGATCAGGACACCCTTTCCCGGCTCGAAGACAATGACCAGATCGTTTTCAAATACTGCACCGCAGATGGCGAACTTTCTTCTCGGACCAATCTCAACGGCTCGCTGGAGCACATCGCCGGTGTGTGCAACTTGGAGGGCAACGTGGTCGGCATCATGCCCCATCCCGAGCGATCCTGCGAGATGGACATGGGAAGTGAAGATGGCCTCAAATTGTTCACCTCCGCCCTCACTGCGGCAACATCATGAACCCGGCCACCTTGGAAACCACTGCCAATCTCGCAATGGCCCTCGAACATGGCCTCACAGCAGAGGAATGGAAGCGCATTCTCAAATCCCTATGCCGGGAACCCACCATGACCGAACTCGGAATTTTTTCGGCCATGTGGAATGAGCACTGCTCCTATAAGAGCAGCCGTGTTCACCTGAAGAAATTTCCCACCGAGGGCCGGGGCGTTCTCCAGGGTCCCGGCGAAAACGCTGGAGTGGTGGAAATCGGCGAAGGAGTGGCCGTGGCCTTCAAAATGGAAAGTCACAACCACCCCTCCTACATCGAGCCCTACCAAGGCGCCGCAACAGGTGTCGGGGGGATCCTTCGCGACATTTTTACGATGGGCGCTAGGCCAATCGCCCTTCTCGACAGCCTCCGATTCGGGGCTCCGAGCCATGATCGCACACCGTATTTCGTAAACGGTGTCGTCTCTGGAATCTCCGGGTACGGGAACTGCATCGGCGTTCCGACCGTGGGAGGCGAGACCTATTTTCACCCCTGCTACAACGGGAATATCCTCGTCAATGTCATGTGCGCTGGAATCATGATGGCGGACAAGATTTTCCTCGGGAGCGCCGCCGGAATTGGGAATTCGGTTATTTATGTGGGAGCCAGCACAGGACGGGACGGCATCCATGGCGCATCCATGGCATCCGCTGGCTTCGATGAGAACGCCTCCGAGAAACGGCCAACAGTCCAAGTGGGCGATCCGTTCCGCGAAAAACTTCTCCTTGAGGCATGTCTTGAACTCATGGAACGGGGCGCCCTGGTGGGAATTCAGGACATGGGCGCGGCGGGCCTGACCAGCTCCTCGGTCGAGATGGCCGGACGAGCCGGAACGGGCCTCATCCTTAGACTGGATGATGTTCCCGCCCGCGAGGAAGGCATGACGCCTTACGAATTCATGCTTTCGGAGAGCCAGGAGAGGATGCTTCTCGTCGCAGAGAGCGGACACGAAGCCGAGGTGCGCGAGATATTCGAACGCTGGGATCTGCCGATAGCAGTCGTGGGAGAAGTCACCGGCGACGGGCGTATTCGCGTCGAGGCCGAAGGCCGATCATTCGCCGATCTCCCAGTAGATCTTTTGACGGACCAAGCCCCGCTCTATGACCGTCCGATGATTTCCAAGCGGGAGCTTCCGGTCACTGATCCGCTCGAGACCATTGACCCGAAAAGCGATCTGGGCCCTTCCCTCTTGGCCCTCCTAGCGCATCCGAACCAGGGCCAAAAAATGCCGATTTGGCGCCGCTACGACTACATGGTCCGCACCAACACGCTGGGTCCGCCGGGCGGGGATGCAGCGCTGCTTCGAATCAAGGGAACGAAGAAAGCCTTGGCCATGACGACGGACGGCAACGCGCGCTATTGCATGCTAGACCCCTTCGCGGGCGGGATGCTCTCTGTCGCCGAGGCTGCGCGGAACCTCAGCTGCACCGGCGCCACCCCATTGGCCATGACGAATTGCCTCAATTTCGGCAATCCTGG
>DNYS01000259.1:14300-14608 GCA_003506735.1 Nitrospinota bacterium | reverse complement strand
GCGACCCGCCGTTATGGCCCAATTCGCATCTGTCGTCGAGGGAATGGCTCTGGCCTGCCAGGAACTGAGCATTCCGGTCGTCAGCGGAAATGTCAGTTTCTACAACGAAACGAATGGGGTGGATATTTACCCAACACCGGTTGTCGGTATGGTTGGCCTTCTGGGGAACGCCGCTAGCCGGATCGGAATGGGATTTTCCCGAGAAGGAGATGTCGTCGCCCTAATCTACCCTGCCGGCGAGATGCCTTTGCCCGAATCCGGGGCCCACGAATATGTCTGGGTGATGTCAGGGCGAGAGGGCGGGAAGC
>DNYS01000259.1:0-14211 GCA_003506735.1 Nitrospinota bacterium | reverse complement strand
TTCAATCGAATCCGAGGCGGCCGTCCAAGGACTTTGCCGCGAAGCGATCGCCGCCGGCCTCCTGGCTTCAGCACATGACCTCTCAGACGGAGGACTGGGAACCGCACTTGCCGAATCCGCACTGGCCTCTCCCCAATCAGGCTTCGGCGCCGAGGTCCGAATACCCCAGGGCGAGGGTCGGCTCGACGGTCTTTTCTTTGGCGAGGCCGCGTCCAGAATTCTCATTTCAGCCTCTCCCGAATCGTTTGTAAAATTCAGGGAAATGACGGAACTTCGGGAGGTTAGCTGCCTTCAGATCGGACGGACGGCACATGGTGTTCTCCGTGTTGAAGCGCCCGACGGTCAACTTGCCATGGAACTGGAAATGAATGACTTAATTGCCGCCTGGAGCGGCGCGCTGGGAGATATCCTCTGATGCCCATGGCCGATGAATGTGTCCATGAATCATGCGCCGTATTCGGTATCTACGGTCATTCCGAGGCGGCCAACCTCACCTATCTGGGACTGTACGCTCTCCAACACAGGGGCCAGGAGAGCGCGGGCATCGTAGCCTCTGATGGCGAGAGGGTGCACAGCGAAATCGGAATGGGCCGCGTTGCAGAAATTTTCGACGAGGATCGCCTTTCCAGGTTAAGCGGACATCTTGCCATTGGCCATAATCGATACTCCACAGCTGGCCAGTCTCAAATTTCCAACGCACAACCCTTTCTCGTCGATCACTCGCGCGGAATTATCGCCCTCGGCCACAACGGCAATCTCACGAATGCCGCCCGCCTTCAAAAAGAACTTGAAGATGCGGGATCCATTTTCAGGAGCACGACGGACAGCGAAGTGATCCTCCACCTGATCGCCCGCTCCAGCGAGGAGGACGCCGAACTTGCCATCGCGGATGCGCTCACCCGGCTCGAAGGAGCGTTTACCCTCACTATGATGACACGCGATCTCCTCATCGGCGTCCGTGATGCGCATGGATTTCGTCCCCTGGTTTTAGGAAAGATGAACCACACCAAGGGAAAGCCCACCTGGATTCTAGCGAGTGAAACCTGTGCCCTGGATCTCATCGAAGCCGATTTCGAGCGGGAAATTCTTCCGGGCGAGATGATCGTTATCGACGCCCAAGGCCCCCGGAGCATTTTCCCATTCCCAGCGACCCAACCCAGGCAGTGCATTTTCGAGTTCATCTATTTCGCCAGGCCTGACAGCCATATATTCGGCGACGATGTTTATTCCGTCCGGAGAGAACTCGGAGTCCAATTGGCCAGGGAAAATCCGGTCGAAGCCGATATGGTGATTCCCGTCCCCGACTCGGGGCTCGCCGCTGCCACCGGATATGCCGCGGAATCGGGCCTGCCCATGGAGATTGGGCTGGTCCGGAACCATTACGTCGATCGCACATTTATCGAACCGCAAAACGCCATCCGCCACTTTGGCGTCAAGGTAAAGCTCAATCCGTTGCCCTCATTTCTCGATGGCAAGCGTATCGTGGTGGTAGATGATTCCATCGTTCGAGGAACAACCAGCCGAAAAATTGTGGAAATGATCCGGCACGCGGGAGCTAAAGAGGTGCACATGAGAATCAGTTCCCCTCCGATTACGAACCCGTGCTACTTCGGAATCGACATGCCCACCCATGAAGAGCTGATTGCCTCATCGCAATCCGTTGAGGAGATACGCGCCCACATGCTTGCCGATTCCCTTGCCTATTTGAGCCTAGATGGTCTCTTCAAATGTGTTGCTCCCCGCAAGGATGAGTTTTGTTCTTCGTGCTTTACCGGTGAATATCCCATACCGGTCGAATTTGAGGACGCTCAGCTCCTCCTTTTTCGTGAATCCAGGACAACCGAGCACAGGGGCTAATTAAATCGAATAGCCGATGCGCCCAATCAGACCAATATTCCGCCAACCCACTTTCACATCTGAATTGACCTCCGAAATGCCAACGGGTATTATTCAAATAGAACTCCTCCCAAGATATCGCCCTATAATAGAATTTAGAATCGAGTGATTTTTTATGTCCAAATATTCCTGGCAGGGTAACCTTGTGTGGCCCCTGTTATTGTCTGTGGGATGTACAGCGGGGGGGGCTGTGGTCTCGAAAGGACCCCCCAACACTCGGCCATCTCCCACAATTCAAACCAAAAAAGGACCGACACAGAGTCCCCGGGCCCGCATTCCCGCTTCCCCCATCCCGAGTCGGGCAATGACATCTCCCACCCAATCGCCAGCTACCCTCGGACCATCGTCCCGGCCGGAGGTCAATCAGGAAAACCCCGGCCCGGCCATTTCCAGAACTCCCATCTCGCCGCACGATCTCGTGCTCGATTTGCCCGATTCAGCCGAAAAGGAAGAGCGAATTACGCCCAAAAGGGAAGGCCGCGGCCTCTCCGCGGGACGTCCGCCCACGCCATTTACCTATGATATCCCTCTCGTCCGAAATGCCGCCGTCGATAAGTGGATTGATTATTTTACCGGTCCGGGACGTTCGAATTTCACCATATGGCTCCAACGTGGCGGTCGGTACATCGAAAGGTTCCGTGATATCTTCAGAGCCAACCAGATTCCCGAGGATCTCGTTTACTTATCCCTTATCGAAAGCGGATTCAGCCTTCGGGCCCGCTCGCGGGCGGGAGCGGTCGGGCCTTGGCAGTTTATGCGTGCTACCGCACGGAACAGCGGCCTCAAGGTGGGCCGCTACCTTGATGAACGCCGGGACCCGATTAAGGCCACCATTGCGGCCGCCTCATTGCTCTCCCGGCTCTATACCGAATTCGGCGACTGGTACCTCGCACTCGCCGCCTACAACAGCGGAGAAAACCGAATTCGCCGGGCCCTTCGGAGGACCGGCAGGAAATCCTACTGGGCCCTGGCCCATACGCGCCATATCCCGAACGAAACGAAGAACTATGTCCCCAAATTTCTGGCGGGATTGATCATCGCCAAAAATCCCGAGGTATTCGGTTTCTCGGGAATCGAATATGCCAAGCCCCTCCGATACGATACGGTTTCTCTCCCCAGAGGGATGAGTCTCAAGAGCATCGCCCGGATGGCGGGCGTTCCCCTAAAACAGATCACAGACCTCAATACCGAACTTCGTTGGCGAATTACGCCCCCGCTCAAGGGACACTTACTCCATCTGCCGACCGGAACAGCGGAACGGTTTTTGGAAATTCTCGCCAAATCGCCCACAGAGTACCTTCCGGACTCGGGCCGCTACCGAATTCTTCCCGGCGACACATTCGGGGGGCTCGCGCGCCGGTATGGCGTTCCGCTCAAAATACTCCTGGAACTCAATGCCCACCTGGATCCCAGACGACTCCGGGTCGGCATGCGAATCCTGCTCCCCAAACCCAAGAAAACACTCAGAGTATCCCTCCACCGCGTCAAGGGAATTTCCGAAGGTGGGGTGGGGAGAACCTCTCGAAACGGCTCTCGGAGCCACGACGGAAATTCAAGAAACGGCGCCGGGAAACATCCCATATCCCACCACATCGTGGGACCGGGGGAAAATGTCTGGATTATCGCCCGGCGCTACGGGGTATCCACGAATCAAATCCTCCGCTTGAACGGTCTTAAGATGCCGGCAAAAATCTTTCCCGGCAACCGGCTTCGTATTTCCCAGTAGCGCGTCAATCGACCCGGCCGGTGGCAAAGCCGGTTTCGGCCCCCCCTCTCCGTCGTCCCAGTGACCTCTCAAATCCGGAACCATCAATTCCCAGCAAACTCCCTCAAACTTTCGAAACCGACTTCTCCAAATACAACTTTCCCCTGGCCACCGGGAGTTCCTCCCACCAGCGCCTGAAACATACCGCCTTTTGATGAAACTCGTACTACAGGAAATGCGCGCTGGTTCCGGATCGCGGTCCTAAAATTACCCCATTCCCGCTACCGCTGGTTGGCTGGAGATTTCCCCGAGATGTCCAGGCTCTCCCCACCGAAAAATCGCTTGAACATCGCCAAACGGCTCTGATAGCGCTTGTCACCCGGCAACCATGGGATATCAGATTCTTTTTCCTTCAGCGGTATACCTATGGCCTTCCAAAATCGCCAATCCTTGACACCAATCCGGAGACTCCCCTAAGATTTGATCGGGTAATGGGGGGGAAGATGGCCGCCCGAAAACCTTCTTTTCCCTATTACTCAATTTGATCCCATTCACCCCGGAGCCCCCTCACGACATTATGATGCGATTTCCCTTTAGCCGAACCCATGTCATAGCTCTTCTGCTCCTGACGGCGTTTTTCGCCGCCGGATGCATTTCCCGCCCGACAGAAAATGCCTCCCCGGGCGAACTGTTTATTCTGGGGCAACAGGATCTGCGCTCAGAGCGCTTCGAGGCTGCGAGAGAGGCATTCAAACGGCTCCTTCGCGAATACCCGGGCAGCAAACACCGCCGCGAAGCTCTCCTGAACCTCGCCGATTCATACTTCAAAGAGGAGCAATATATCGAAGCGAAGGAACAATATCATGAATATGTGAAGCGCTACCGTTTTAGCCCGCATACATCCAGAGCGTACTACCACCTCGGAATGTCGGATTACAATCAAATACTCTCATTCGACCGGGATCAATCACTTGCCCAGGCAGCGCTGAAAAGTTTCAAGGAACTCGTCAAGCATTCGCCCAAGTCGAAATATGCGGGCCAGGCAAGGGAGAATATCCGCGAAATCCGCGAAATCCTCGGAAAAAGCAGCTTGTTCATCGCCAGGTTTTATTTGAGGCGTGGCCAGCGGGTTTCGGCCATTCCCAGGTTCCGAGAAATCATTAAAGAGTACCGCGATCTGCCAAAGATCCGGGCCGAGGCCATCTTTTATCTCGGAGAAAGTTTCCGGCTCGAGGAAAGTTACCAAAAGGCGGGCAAGACGTACCGGACACTCATCATAGAGCATCCGAGGAGCCCATTTTCACAGGAAGCATATGACCGGCTCCTGGAATTGACGAAAAACAATTGACATTTTCCCAGGCGCCACTGCTGGGTTCTGAAGCGTATCGAGTCAGCGGCGGGATAAAAGGATGCCCAAAAAAGGCTCTTCAACCAGCAAGGCCAAACACCCAAAATCGGCCAAGAGGAACCGTTCCAAATCCTCCCCCCCAAAGGGCCGCGCCCGCCGGGTCTCAGGGTCCACCGCATCCGGTAAAAAAGCGTCTTCCAGTACTGAATTTTCAAATACCCAGGATCTCGGAGCCGATAGAGACCCTCTTTCGCTCTACCTTCAGGAACTCGGGAAATATAACGTTTTGACTCGAGAGGAAGAAATCGTTTTGGCCATCAAGGTGAAAAACGGGGACGAAGAGGCATTCAACCAACTCGTCCGCTCAAACCTGCGCTTTGTCGTTAGTGTGGCTAATCGCTATAAGGGCTTCGGACTTTCTCTGGAGGATTTAATCAATGAGGGAAATATCGGCCTGATTCACGCCATCCGGCGCTTTGACCCGGAGCGCGGCTTCAAACTCATCACCTACGCCGTATGGTGGATTCGGCAGAGCATCATGCACGCAATCGCCGATCACACGGGGACGGTGCGGCTCCCCATCAAGCAGGCTGGCCTGATGCCTAAGATCGCAGCCACTCGCAGAGCCATGCGCCAGGAATTCGGCCGGGAAGCATCCACCGAGGAACTGGCCGAAAGCCTTAAGTTAAAAGTGTCTAACATCGAAAACGTCCTGCGGGCGAACCGAACTTATCTCTCGCTGGACGCGCCCATCTCGGAGGCCGACGATACGAGCTATCTCGATATGCTCGAAGAAAAAAATTCTATCTCCGCAGAGGAAAACCTTTTTCAACACTCGCTCCACGATGAAATCGACAACCTCCTCCGGGATTTGGAGCCCCGTGAGCAGGAAATTATCCGAATGCGGTTTGGATTCGATGCCGACCCCATGACGCTTGAGGAAATCGGACAGAAAATCGGCCTCTCCCGGGAGCGGATCCGGCAAATAGAGAAAAAGGTGATTCGGCGATTTCGGGCGCGCGCGAAAAACAAAACCCTCCTGGACTTCCTGAGATAAGACATGACGCAAACAAGGCCGGCGGATGCCGGACATCCGGATAAACGGGAGCGGAAGCGGGAAAACAGCTGGATCAAATCAGCCATCCTGATTCTCACAAGCGGCGGAGAAGGCAGCCTAACCCTCCCCAATTGGTTGACCTTGACGCGAATCCTCATTCTGCCCCTGTTGGTATTGTTCCTGCTCCAAGGCTCTCCGGCTTCACGCACCATCGCAGCCACCATTTTTATTACCGCCGCCCTGACCGATTGGCTGGATGGCTATCTGGCCAGAAAACACGGGCAGATCACCCCGCTGGGTGAATTGCTCGACCCCGTCGCCGACAAACTTCTTATCATGGCGGCACTCTTGCCTCTCGTGGCATTGGGAAAAGTGGACGCCTGGGTCGTCGGAATCCTTCTCGGAAGAGAGTTCCTGGTAACGGCCATGCGCGCCGTTGCCCTTCATCACGGCCTGGTTGTGGCTGCGAGCCCGATCGGCAAGGCCAAAATGGGGCTGGAGGTCGCTGCTATTATATTATTGATAATCGAACTCTTCCCTCCCGTTGGAACGATTCTCATTTGGGGGGCGATGATTGTGTCGCTTGTTTCCGCCATTGATTATTTCCGCAAAATCGCACGAGAACTGACTTGACTCCATCTTTCGTGGGTATTGCTCTTCTGGCGAGCCTTCTGGGCGCGGTCCCCTTTGGGCTCATCGTTACCCGGATTTTAGGGCAGGACGACCCGAGGCAGGCGGGAAGCGGCAACATTGGGGCCACCAATGTTCTCAGAACCAGCGGGTGGCTCCCGGGGTTGCTCACATTGGCGGGGGACATTCTCAAAGGGATGGCCGCCGTCGCCATCATCCCGGGGCTGATCTCCGCCCCGCCCGGCAACCCCTATGGCGGGGAAATTGCGGCCGCAGCGGCCGTCCTGGGCCACATGTACTCTCCGTTCACCGGTTTTCAGGGGGGAAAGGGGGTGGCCACGGGCCTGGGAGTATTTGTCCTGATGTTGCCGGGCCCGACGGCGTGGGCCGCGGCCGTATTCGCCGCATCCGTCGCCGCGACGAAGTACGTATCGCTAGGCTCCATCCTGGCGGCGCTCACGGTGCCCCTGGCAGGGTTACTCCTAGGCTATCCGTCCGGATCCAACGGGGTGGCGGCGCTAATTTCCGCCTTGATTATTTGGAGACATCAGGCCAACATCGGGCGGCTTCTTCGCGGCAAGGAAAACCGCTTCGGCTCTCCCAAAAAGGAATAAATCCTCGAATGAACTTTTCGGCGGGATACTACTCCACGCCGAAATGGATTGGACGGAAACATGCTCACCGGTTGCGCGCCTGTATTCCTGCTTGGAATTCTAGGAGTTTCCCTGGGAAGCTGGTTCTTCGGAACACACTTCGCCGCCCGCCTGACGGGTCTGATTCTGCTCGAGGGATTTCTTCTCTATTTCGGGCTCCTGAACTGGACGGCACAGTCCAACATCCGCTTCAGACCGCAGCGAGAGAAAACCTTCCCCGGAGATTCATCGGATTCGGATAACTCCACTCCCGAGGATTACGATCAGGCTCCCTTTACCGAGGAAGACCGGGCGGAGTGGTATCACTACCTGGAAACCGAAGGAAGAATTCTTTGGACGGGGGCCGTCTGTTTGGCCCTGCTAATTGCCCTGCTGATTCTCAAACACTAAGGATCTTTACGCCACCGGGCGCCGAAAACCGCTCTCATCCCTCAATCGGGGTTCTTTCCCCCGCATCCCGTCTCAGCCTCCACAGGCTCTCAGCCACCGCTCCAGGAATTCCTGAACCTCTTCCGGAGGACGGAGCCAAGCACGCGCATGTGTCGGTCTCCATTCTCTCCGCACGAGGACGGATAGCCCTCGGCTCCCCAACGCTCTGAAAGCGTCTTCATCAGTCTCATCGTCGCCCAAGTAGGCGGCGGGCGTCCCGGCCGGCGTTTCCGCGAGCAACTCCTCCACGGCGTCTCCCTTGGATCGGCCCGGCGCGCGAATCTCGATTCCTCCGTCAAACGCTTGGATCGAAAAGCCCACCCGGAGCGCCACAGGCCGCCAAACCCTACGCACCTCCACTAGCGACCTCTCTCCGATATCATTGCTCAGCCCCCGGACATGAAATGCGGCGGAAAAGGGCTTTTCCTCCAAACGTCCGGGCAAATTCGAAGATCGCCCTGCCCGGAGCGCCTCGGCGAGGCCTTCACGTTGTGTTTCGGTCGGCTTGATGCGCCGAATTTCCCCGCCGGGCAGACGGTGCTCCCTCCCGTGCGAAGCCCAAATCTCGGGTATTGGCCGAAAATCCAACAAAGGAATGATTGAAGCGAGGCTTCGGCCGGTGACGATGACCGTTCTGGAAAGACCGGTGCGTAGAATGTCGCGTAACAGGACCGCAATTTGGGGATAGGGGCTCGCTACAGCCGGATCCTCTCGAAAGGGCGCCAGAGTTCCATCATAGTCGAGCAAGAGAAGCGAGGAGGGGGCAGCATCGAGGAGCCCGAAAAAAAGCCTCAGTTCATCTCCGGTCATACCCGGGGACACCGGCCTAGCCGATTTCACAAGTCGATGACCCTACAAGAGTTTCCACTCACCATGGTGAGCATCAGGGTCAAATACTCGCGCAGGTGACGCGTAAGGAGAAAATTATCCCGGACAAATATATGTGCAGCGCCGCCCATCCGGTTGCGAATTTTGGGATGTTCCAAAAGATAGCGAATACGCATCGCCGCACCTTCGGGGGAGTTGACAAGAAACCCGGTATGAAAATTGTGCACCTGAAGGCAGATTCCGCCCACATTTCCACCAATCACGGGCTTGGCCTTCCACATTCCCTCGGTCACGGTCAACCCAAATCCCTCGCGAGTGGATTTTTGAATGATGATGTTCGAGGCCCGCTGGAGCGCGTTGATTGTCCGGTGTGCATCCGGTGGCAAATCCAGGATGTGGATGTCCGGATCATCCCCCGCCGCATTGGAAACCTCGGCCAGGACGGCCGCACCTTCCGGATCGTCGGCCGCGCCGCCACCAGCCAGAACAAGCTGTGGATTGGGATGCCTATTCAGCTGACGGTAGGCGGCGATCACGCCGACCGGGTCCTTGAAGCGGTCAAATCGGGAAACCTGGGTTAAAATCGGCCGATCAGGATCGAGTTCGAATCTCTGAATTACCTCTTCCACTTCCGACTCGGGAATCGACATGTTTTTTTCGCTTAGCGGATCGATGCTCGGTGCGATGAGAAACTGGGGGTGTCCCAGCGAACGGGCGAACTGGGGCATAGAGAAAATACTGGCGTCGTATCCCTCCACCTTGGGCTCGAGAAATTTCCACACCGGGCGGTGGGGACGGCTCGCGTCAATGTGACATCTCCAAATCCAGGTCCCCTTCCGGTTCGGGCAAAGGTCCAACAAGCCAGCGGGCTGGGGATCATGGATAAAAACGAAATCCGCCTCTTCGAGTTTTTCGCGCAACATTTTCGCGTTTTTTTGCTGCACCTCCTCGTAGGCGAGGACGTCGTTTTTGTCAAAATCTTCGCGAAACCCCTGGAGAGCATTGTGGATTTTTTTCGTGGCCGTGAAGAACGGTGCCTCGCCCTCGATCACTTCCCATGAGGCTTCCAGGCCCGCATCGATCATCAGGGCGATGAGCCAGTCGAGAATTTCGGCGACGCCGCCGCCGGATCGAGTGGAGTTGACATGAACCACCGAGCGGCCCCTGAGCGGTTCGGCCAGCCGGTATAGTTGCGAGATGCTTTCCTCGCCGACAACCTCCTTATAGTCGTCCAATTTTTGAGAGGTCATACCTCCTGGACTCCTTCTCCCAAAACTTGATGGGCGCGATGGAGAAGCTCCTGCCGAAGGGCGCGCAGGGTATAGTGCTGATAATCAATATTCGAAAAGGAAGCCGCGAGGTCTCCGCCCACCGGTTTCCCCGAACGAAGCCATTCGAGAATATCGTGGTTGCGGTTTCCGATTTTGGTCCGGGTTTCAACGAAATGATAATAGATGCTTGGACGAGTTATCCGCCGGAGCGCCCACATGATATCTTCGGGTTTTTCAAGCGTCATTTCGGTGTCAAAGCAGAGCATGGCCGAGCGCATGAAGTAAAATCCGTGACCGCGCTCCGCCATGGATATCGTTTCAATCTCGGCGAGGCGGTCTTCGATGCTTTCCAGCAGGGCCGCTCGGAGTTCTTCAACCGATTCGTGGACGCTGGGGCCGAGTATCCCGAGGCGCTCGGCCAGAACGTCGTCTCGAAGCACTCTGTAGGCCCAGGTCGCAAAATCATTCGTAAATTCGGGATCATCGAAGGTGGGCCTGAGCTGGGTTTCGCGAAAATGGTGGTAGATGCTTTCGGGAGAGCATCTTTCGGCTCGGTCTCTCAATTCTCGAAGATTAATTGCCGAAGGCTGACCATCCATTTGGACAATGAGGGCGCACGCCTTAATTTGAAATGAATTCACAGCGGTCAATTTATTCTTTTAGGCGGACAGTGAAATATTCCAATTAGCCATAATTCAATGTGTTAGACTCGCCTATCCTCCATGCGAAAGATGCCATACCGGGGCGGGCGGGTCAATGAAAATCCTTTGCCTCCCCGCGATTTTTTGGGCGGAATGCTTGGCCGCTCCCGGCTGAATGGACCCGGACGCTCCAATCGTGTAAATATTAGGGAGCCTTTGATCGTACCACTTTAAGGAAATTCATTGACCCGATGAAGCCGTGTGCTCCTCAATTTGAAATCCGGTCAAAATTGTGGCAAGCCATTCCCTTGGTTCTACCAAGTGTATTGTTGCTTCTTTGCACATTTATATCGCCTTTGCCCGGATTCGGGGCCCTCACTCCTTCCCCAGGAGGTGTGGCCGAAAAACCAGTCAGTGAAGAAGCGTCGAAGGAAGAAGTCAGGGCACTCATCCAAAAAATTGAAAACCCCACCAAGCGCAAAACACTTCTCAAGGAACTTCGTTTGCTCCTTCGCTCGATGGATGCGGATAACGCCGGCTCTCAGGCCGAGCTGTCTTCCATCAATCACATCTACGCCGGACTCATCCAAAGGCTGGAGGATTCCCTCATCAGGAGTTTTAGGGCCTTTGGCGGCCTGCCGCAAAAAATGCGGCGAATCGGCGCAAGATGGCAGAGTATGTACAACGAAGGATCCGTATTTTCGGGCATCATCCGATTCGTAGCGGCCATCTCACTCGCGCTGTTTTTTTGGGTCGGCGTCCGGCGGGTAGTCCGTCGCTACCTTCCTCCCGCGAATGGAGAGGGAACGCCCTCCCTCCAAGAGAAAATTAGCTCCGCATTTCGGCATTGGCTTGAAAGATCCCTGCCGCCTGCCGTCTTTCTATTGGCGGGATCGCTATTTGTGATTTTCTTCGGTCTCGGAAGAATGGAGGAGAGTCTCCTTCTGATCGTCCTCTGGTCGCTCTTTTTGGAACGGGCACTCGTGGGCGCCATTCGTGCATTCCTGGCTCCGGTCAGGCCCACGCTTCGAATCATTCCTCTTACGGACGAAATTTCCGGCCTCATATCTTTGTGGGGCCGGCGCTTCGTCATCGTGGCCATTTGGGGGGGGGCCATTGCCCAGGCCGCGAAGGTTCTGGAACTGGGTCCAGAGACGGCCGCCGGGCTAACGAACGCCTACCGTCTGATCTTGCTCCTTCAGACCGTGGCGTTGATATTGCAATTCCGCGATAGCGTGCGGAGGCTTTTCTCGGCCAATGAACCCGAGGATGCCAGCGGGACAGTGCGGGCCGCTTTCGCAACATGGAATATCCTGATTGCCCGCTGGCATTTCATCGCCGTTCCTTATCTCATCGTCTTCTTTTTGCTCTGGGCTGCGGAATCGAGGGATGGCGTAATATTTTTAATAACGGCCACAGGCATGACGGCTGGAATTCTGGCGGCGGCCTACGTTCTAGTCCGGCTAGTGCGAATCGGTGCGGTGCGCCTGTTCGCCGTCGGTGATCGGCTCAAGGCCCTTGTGCCCGGCATTGAGAAAAGGGCGAACCAATATACACCGCTCATTACACGAGCCCTCACCGGCATCATTTGGGCGGCGGCGGCCCTCCTCGTCCTGGACGCCTGGGGGCTGCCGACACTCGATACAATTTTCTCCGCTGCCGGTGTGAATTTTTTCGCTTCGTTGACTGGAATCGTTATTACATGCGCCGTTACGATTATTATTATCGAGAGCGCTAACGCGACCGTCGAATATTTTTTGAGCAACCGGCGTGATGATCACGGTAACCTCATCGAACCCTCGCCTCACCAACGAACGCTCTTTCCCCTCGCCTATTCCGCGCTCAAGTGGATCGCCATTGCCGTCGCAGGAATTATCATCCTGGGCAGCATGGGGGTGGACATCGCCCCCGTCCTGGCCGGCGCGGGGATACTCGGCCTTGCCATCGGATTTGGCGCCCAATCGCTCGTCAAGGACATCATCACGGGCTTCTTTTTGCTCATCGAAAACAATATCGCCATTGGCGACATCGTGAAGGTGAAAGACGTTGCCGGGAGTGTCGAGGGGTTCAACCTTCGCTCGGTCCGCCTTCGCGCATACAACGGAAACGTCCACGTCATCCCAAACAGTTCCATCGATGTCGTCACTAACTACACGAAAGAATACAGCCGCGTCGTGTTCGACATCGGGGTGGCCTATAAAGAGGATGTGGATCGCGTCATGGACGTTATCCGCCGGGTGGGTGAGGAAATGGCCGCTCATCCGGACTGGGAAGAACAGATTCTAGAATCTATCGAGATTGCGGGCCTGGATCGGTTCGACGATTCGGCTGTGACAATTCGCGGACGGATCAAAACCCATCCCAACAAGCAATGGGGGGTGCGGCGCGAATTCTACCGGCGCATCAAGAATGCGTTCGATGCGGAAGGAATCGAAATTCCATTCCCCTACCGGACGCTCACCTGGGCTAAGGATTCTCCCCCCCATCCCGGCCGGGAAATCAACGAATCTCTATCCTCCCCCCCCAGGCCTGGGGGCCACGGGGAGAACCCTGGATCGGAATTAGATGAAAAAGATTAAAATTTTTCGGTGATCTGCGTGCTCCTCAGGAGAGCGGGAAGCTCCGTCAGGTCCTGAATTCGATTGGGGCATTTTTCCATTTCGGCAGTGCTTCCAAGCCGGGCAATGAATGGGACGCCCGCCTCATCGGCGGCATCCCGGTCCGTGGGGTAATCTCCAATAAAAACCATCTCCCCCGGTGCGAACCGCGAATTTTTCGCAATCAAACGCAAAATCTGGGTCTTGTTCATTGGGGAACCGTAAACATTCCGGAAAAACCGCTCCAGCGCCCTCTCTCGCACAATTTGGCTGAGTTCATCTTCCGGTGTCGCCGAAGCGATATACAAGTGATGCTGCCGGTGAAAGGCCTCCAAAAATTCCATTGCCCCGGGCACGAAGGGCGCATCCATCACCCGCTCCAGCATCAGGTACACATAACGGGCCTCCAGTTCATCGACCCGGCCGGATGGAATCTTTTCGCGCAAAATGCGCGCGTAGATTTCCTCGAACTGCCTGCGCCTCGGTAGGCCACCCAGCGATTCCTGATATTCCAGAATCGGGTCCAAATGCTCAGAGAATTCTTCTTCAAATAGTTGCCTGTAGGCGCGCTTCTTGATTCCCGCCGATTCAACAATTACGCCGTCGAAATCGAGGATGACCGCCCGAATGGCCCGAAAATTCATGACAAAATCTCAGAAAATATCCCCAAACCTAGTGGGAAAAAAAGGGTGACCATTAGCGAATTGATTAAATTATGGTGCCGGAGGGGGGACTCGAACCCCCAAGCCCGCAAGGAGCGGTGGATTTTGAGTCCACTGCGTCTACCAATTCCGCCACTCCGGCACCGTTTATTATCAATAATTTATATAGATTCCGGTTTGCAAATGGTAGATACTGCACCCAATACTGAACCCACACGCGTGGTCCAAATTTCTCACCTGCACCCGTTTCACTTCCCTACTCCCGTCAATGCATCTACATTCCAATTTATCACATTTCTCATCAATTATGCGATGGTTACTCAGGGACCGATCCACTACTTTTCTCACAACGCGTCTGATCAACCTGAAAGAGATTTCATTGAGATGGACGGAAGATCAGTTTGTCGCATTTGATGGGGATGATTAACATTTCTGGGACGATCATTCTTTTTCTTCATCCAGTTTTTCATATAATCCCACATTATGCGGCGGAA
>DNYS01000128.1:7674-7853 GCA_003506735.1 Nitrospinota bacterium | reverse complement strand
GGCTCTTGAGAATGAAGCCGTCGGCGGCGGGGAGGGCGGCGAGAAATTGATTTGAAAATGCGCGCATTCGAGAGGTGGGCCGCGCGCCGGTCCGGGTTGTTTCGAGATACTCGCGGTGCCCCCTTCTGATGACCCGGACGGGTTCGCGCGGGATGCCCAGGCCGATCTCGACCTCGGGA
>DNYS01000128.1:7251-7480 GCA_003506735.1 Nitrospinota bacterium | reverse complement strand
GACGACGATGGGCCTGGGGAACGCGCTCACCGGCCATGCTCCTTCCCGTCCCGGAAATTCCTCTCGTAGCGGTTGCCCTTGGCGTCTGTCATGATCCCCCGGCCGTGAAACTTGCCGTTCCGCATCTCGCCTTCGGACATGCCTCGCTCTTTGCCGTTTTCATACCCGATGAATACGCCCCGGCCCGAGAGTTTTCCTCCCGCACACCCGCCGGACCAGGAAACGGATT
>DNYS01000128.1:394-6892 GCA_003506735.1 Nitrospinota bacterium | reverse complement strand
AAACGGGGCGGGCGAATCTGCGCGAACCACGGCGCATTTGCCCGAAAATTCGGACAGGAGGGACCCGGTTTTTTTTCGGAAGATCAAAAAAGGGGGCGGGCGAATCTGCGCGGGCCACGGCGCATTTGGTTGCATTTCGCCGCGGATTGGGCGGAAGCGTTTCGAAATATTCGCCCTGGGGGGGGAATAGGCCGCCGCGCTAGGATTCGCCGTAATCGTAGAATCCGCGCCCGGTCTTTCGCCCCAGCCAATTCGCCGATGTCATCCTCCGGAGGATCGGGGGCGCGAAGAAGCGGGCCTCGCCGAGTTCTCCCGCGATTGCGTCGGCGACGAAAGCCTGAACGTCGATGCCAACGAGGTCGAGCAGGGTCAGCGGCCCCATGGGGTGGCCAAGGCCCATGTGAATCGCCTTGTCCATGGTCTCCCTGTCCGCGAGGCGGTCGTCGAAGGCCTGGGCGGCATGGTTCAGATAGGGCACGAGGAGGCGGTTGACGAGGAAGCCAGGGCGATCCTTGACCGGAACGGGGGTTTTTCCGATGCGCTGGCAGAAGGCGACGCCGAACTCCAATATTTCGGGGGCGGTCTGGACCGCCTGGATCACCTCAACGAGCCGCATGGCGTAGGGGGGGTTGAAGAAATGAAGGCCGAGCACGCGCTCGGGATATTTTGCCTTTGCCGCCATGGCGGTGACGGATAGGCAGGATGTATTCGAGGCGATAATGGCGCCGTCTTTGGCGATCCCGGCGAGTTTCTCGAAGAGATCGAGCTTGAGGCCGAGGTCTTCCACGATTACTTCGATAATGAGGTCGCATCCGGAAAGTTCTTTTAAATCGGTCGATCCGCGGAGACGGCCGAGGATTTCGTTTTTCCCGGCCTCGTCCATTTTCCCCCGTTTCACGGCACCTGCAAGGTTTTTGGCGATTCGGTCTTGGCCGGCCTGGAGCGCCGACGCGTCCATTTCGATGCCGGTTACTTCCAGGCCCGCCGTGAGGCATACCTGGGCGATGCCACTGCCCATGGCCCCCAGGCCGACAACCCCGACCTGTCGGATGGCGTCGGAAAGGGGTTTTCCGGCGGCGGTATTGTGGGCCGGCTGGTCTTCTTTATTCGGTTCAGCGACACCGAACACGCCTTCCTGCTCATAGGTGTAGAATCCACGTCCCGTCTTGGCCCCGAGATGGCCCGAGGCAATCATCCTGTCCACCAACGGGGGCGGGACGTACCTCGGGTCTTTGAGTTGTTCGTATAAGGACAGGGAGACCGTCCGGTGAATATCGAGGCCCTCGATGTCCAGCAGGCGCATCGGAGCCAATTTGTAGCCAAGGCCCAGGGTGATTCCCGCGTCGAGATCGGCCGGGGCCGCGTAGCCGGCCTCGATCATCCGGATGCAATCGTTCTGAAATGGGATGAGGAAATAGTTGAGAATAAATCCCGGCGTATCCTTCACCTCTATGGGCGTTTGTCCGGCGTTCTTGAGAAAAGCCATGGCGGTGCCAAGGGTATCCATGCTGGTGAGGCTTCCGGGGGCCACCTCCACCAGCTTGTTCAGGGCGGCGGGCAGGCAGAAATGCGTGCCGATGAAACGGTCTGCGCGGCCCGAGGCGGCCCCCATGGATGTGATAGAAAGGGTGCTGGTGTTGCTGGCGATGATGGCCTGCTCCCCCAGAACGGCGTCCATCACCTGGAAGAGGGCGGTTTTCCTTTCCAGGTTTTCGTCGATGGCCTCGATAACGATGTCGCAATCGGCCAGCTCGGTGATCGAGGTTGCGCCCTTCAAGCGGGCGAGGATGGCGTCCCGATCCCCGGCGGTCGTTTTTCCTTTTTGGACACCGGAATCCAAAAAAGCGCCAATTCGGCCGAGGCCGCTTTGGAGAGTGGATTCGTTCATTTCGCAGGCTATGGTGTCCATCCCGCTCCTGGCGCAAACAATCGCGATGTTGGAGCCCATCGTGCCCAGACCGACTACGCCGACTTTTCGAATCTCCATAAATACTCCGTCAAAAATAATCCAGAGAGAATCTAAGAGCGAATAGCTGCAAAGGGCTAAAAATCCATTCTAGCGCTAGAGAAATATTTTTTGTAGGCCATGAGGTGGCCTGGCCGCTTGCATCCTGATGGGCATGGCATACCATAGACGCATGACATTATCCCGCACGGATGTGGATAAGCTGCTCGAGGAATGCAAAAAAGAAGGGCTCCCCCTTTCGTTGAGAGGTGCGGATTTGACCCAAATCGATTTGAGCGGTTGCGATTTGTCGGGGGCCGACCTCAAAGGGGCGGTTCTAACGGGCGCAATATTGAGGGAGGCGAATTTGTCCGGGGCCGATTTAAGAGAGGCTGACATGGAGGGAGCCGATTTGGAAGATGCCGATCTTTCCGACGCCCTGCTATGCGATGCCGAGGTGGCGGGAGCCAGTTTCCGGGGGGCAACCCTGGTCGGTGCGGAACTCGAAGATGTAAATTTCGATGAGGCCATCCTGGAAGGCGCCCAATTTTTCTAGGGGACTCATTTTTCGATTTTTCGTCAATCGAACACCGTTTCCATATAATGCCCCGGATCGACCACCGCCTCGATAACGGTCGGACCATCCGCCTCCAAGGCCTTCTTGACTTCCTTTTCCATGGATTCGGGGTCGCGCACCCCAACGGCGGGCACGCCGAAGTAATGGGCCGGGGGATCCCTGTATTCCTCCCGCTGCAATTCGGTGCCATATATTTCGAAATTGCGCCGGTTTTGTTTGACCTGGATCAGTCCGAGCCATCGGTCGTCCAGGACGACCACGGGAAGCGGCAGGCCCATGCGCTTGGCGACGATAAGTTCCCCACAGGTCATTGTGAAGCATCCATCCCCGATTATCGTGACAACCGGAATTTCCGGCCGGGCAATTTTCGCGGCGATTCCGGCGGGAATTCCGAACCCCATCGAAGACCAGCCGTTCGTTATCAGGAAGGTTCGCGGATGGTGTACCGGCCACTGGCTCGCAATCTGATGGGTATGTGCGCCCACATCGAATGACAGTATCCCCTCTCGGGGAAGAACGCTTCGAACCACATCGATGGCTTGGTGAGGAGTGAAGGTTTCCGTTTTCGGCCGGAGAGACTTTTGGAAGCTCTCTTTGTGGTTCAAGGCGGCGCCAGAGGGCCACTCGTTGGATCCTGCGTCGAGGCTGTTCATGCGTCTAATCGAAGCGTCCAAATCACCCACCACTTCATAGGCCACATTGACACTGGCATCCGTATCCGCGGGCTCGATGTCTACATGTGCCAGGGGAACATCGCCGATCCAAGTTTCGTATTCCACCTCGATCACATCGTAACCTAGGCCGATGATGAGGTCCGATTCGCGAAGGAAGCTGCGCTGAAGCTGTCTGCAGGATCGCTCGATGCAGCCGATGGAAAGCGGGTGATCTTCGTCGATCAGGCCCTTGGCCATGGTCGTGGAGGCAAAAGGAATCTGATGCTTTTCCACAAATGATCGAAGGTAACCGATATCTTCCATCCGCATTGCCGAAGACCCGAGAACGGCGACGGGTCTTTTCGCGTCCCTCAGCAGTTGGCCGAATTTTTCGATTGCGGAATCCGGAGCGGGGCGGAATTTTTTTCCCTCCGGGATGGGCGGGGCCTCCTCGGTGGCGGACGCCAGTGCGACATCCTCGGGGAGATCGAGATGGACGGGGCCCTGCGGCTCGCTGAGAGCAATGTGAATGGCTTCCTCGAGAGTCGATGCGATCTGCCCCCGGCGAAGCGGAAGGCTCGCTTTTGTGATAGGCCGGAAAAGCGTGTGATGGTCGATGTGCATCTGTATCCGGCGGCCAAATAGATTTGTATTGATGTTGCACGTGATCGCGATCATGGGCGAACGATCCAGGTAAGCGTCGCCAACGCCCGTGGCAAGGTTGGTAGCGCCTGGCCCCAAAGTGGCGATGCACAGCCCCGGTTTTCCAGTCATGCGTCCGGTCACGTCCGCGGCGAATCCCGCTGAGCCCTCATGGGCGGTCAAGACAAACTGGATGCCGCCTTTGCGCATCGCTTCGATGAACGGGAGCACATTTCCGCTTGGAATTCCGAAGCCGTGCGTAATACCGGAATCTTTTAAAATTTTCACAATGAGATCTGCGTTGTTGATTGACATCGCTTTGCTCCAATCGCCCGCTCAGGGCGCACGGTAAATGTTCAGAATGTCTTTCAAGAGCGCAGCGGCGGCGCCCTTCGGGTCGCTTTTTCCTCCGGCCACGGTGATACGATCCATCGTATCCGTTGTGAATGTAACCCCCTTTTCAGCGCCATCGACGCTGGCGAGCGGGTGATTTTTCGAAAGCAATTCCGGAGCGACAGTGGCGCTCACCCTGCCGGATTGGTCCATTACAGCCCGGCCCAGCAGGCGCATAATTTTCCCCTCTGCTGCTGCCTGCCGGACTTGCTCTGCTGAGATGTCAACAATTCCGGTTCGGGAGATTTGTTCTGGTAAAATATTGGCTTCCATGGCGACGTTGGCAATCAAGGCGAGCTTGTTCACGGTATCGTATCCTTCCACATCAAGCGCCGGATCGGATTCGGCAATTCCGAGACGCTGGGCCTCGGCGAGCGCCATTTCGTAATCCTCATCTCCGATTCGCATGCGGGACAAAATGAAATTGGAGGTTCCGTTCAGAATGCCCTCGATGGTGTGGATTTCGGCTCCAGCCAAGCATGTCTGGGCGACGTCCAGAATCGGAAGAGCCGCAGCCGATGCCGCCGATAATTTGAGGGAGGTGCCCTTGGAATCGGCAAGAGACTTCAGGAAGTTGTAAGAGCGGATAAAGGGTCCTTTATTGGCGCTCACGACATTCATGCCGCGCGAGAGGGCGGCATGAATGTGGCTGAGGGCGGGCTCTCCTGTCTGAATGTTTGTTGGCGTTGTTTCCACAAATACATCCGCTTCTTTGATTTCACGAATGATATCGGCGCCTTCCCATCCAGTCTTTCCGGATCCCGGATAATTTCCAAGGTTTCCGTGCGCTTCAAAATAATCTGCAAGTTCGGAGGGGGGAATGGGACTCGCGCTCAAAACGCTGCCGTTCAATTCGCCGACACCCAATAGGTCCAGCGTGAGTCCGTAGCGGCGGGCCACGATTCGGCGCTTGGAATCCATAAGGCGGGCGAAATTCCGTCCCACCCGTCCAAATCCGCACACGATGACCCGCACATTTTTGGTCACAAAATCCCCAGTTTTAGAAGGAAAAAAACCCCTTTGGGGGTCTCTTTAAATTGGCCATACTCTCATGCCATGGACGGCTAAGGCGGTCAAGGAAAGGGGGAGGCGTGGGATAGCGTGACTCGCCTTGCGCATATTCCCCCATTGTGGATGATGAAAGGAGAATTATCGCCATTTTTACTTTTCCATTCGGGAGTTTGCCTCCTGGTGAATGATTGAGGGATTTGCCGTGTCCAATCTAGACCTTACAGCCGCTTTTGGGGACTATGACCGCACAGGCCTCCTTGCGGCGGGCCGTGTCCGCCCCGACGGAATCAATCTTCGAACGATCACCTTGCCTCCGACAGAGATTTTTTCCCGAATGTGTCGCTATCAGGAATTCGACCTATCGGAAATGTCGATGGGGGCCCATTCCTATTTGCTGGGGACAGGTGACACGCCATTTGTGGGAATCCCGGCTTTTCCGAGCAGAGTCTTTCGCCATTCGATGGTTTATGCCAACACGGATGCGGGAGTCAATAAGCCGGAGGATTTGAACGGCAAACGGGTGGCCATTCGCGAGTGGGGGATGACCGCCGTCGTCTGGATCGTCGGAATTCTCGCGGAAGAATTCGGCCTCGACATGAACTCCATCGATTGGGTGGCGGCCATGGAGCCCCGCGTGCCCATTGAGATGCCCAATGGAGCGAATGTTCGCTACATGAAATCAGGCCAGAACCTTTCGGACATGCTGGATTCCGGCGAGGTGGACGGGGCCCTGATTCACCAGGTTCCTGCGTGTTTTGCAGCTGGCTCGCCGCGCGTGAAACGCCTATTTCCCGATTACGGCGCTGCCGAGATCGACTACTTCCGCAGGACGGGAATCCATCCCATCATGCACTGCGTTGTTCTCAGAAAAGATGTGTATGAGCGCGCCCCATGGGCGTTGCAGAATATGTACAAGGCGCTTTGCGAGGCTAGGGAGGATACCATCAGGCGTATCATGGATACCGGCGCCCTTTCGGCGATGGTTCCCCTTCTCCCCGCAGTCATGGATCAGACCCGCGAGGTGTTCGGGGATGATTTTTGGCCATACGGCGTTGAGGCCAACCGGAAAACGCTCGAAAAGCTCGTTCTGTACGCTCATCAGCAGGGCCTAACGCCCCGGTTGCTCGAGGTGGAAGAGCTTTTCGGGGAGAGCGTGCTCGCCAGCTGACCTGAATTAGGGGAGATCACTCGCCTGCGGCGTAAGGGAGGGCCATGAGCGCCTCGCTGGGCAAACGTTTGTTTACAGCGCCTTTTTGGCGGCTAGAGCCCCTGCTTGC
>DNYS01000128.1:0-220 GCA_003506735.1 Nitrospinota bacterium | reverse complement strand
CCCCCCTAGGGCGAATATTTCGAAACGCACCCCTTCCGCCCCTCGGCGGGCAGGCGATTTCGGATTATGTACTCCGGAAACTGGCCGGCGATCTCGGCCCCCTGCGCCCGCCCCCCGGAGCCGGGGGCTACCCCGAAGCTGCTTGCGAGAGCTTGCAAGACCTCGCGGAAGCCGGCATTTCCGCCGCCGATCTGCGCCGCTGCGCCCGCCGCCTCTCCTC
>DNYS01000234.1:4437-4743 GCA_003506735.1 Nitrospinota bacterium | reverse complement strand
CACTTGCGGTCGCCGTCGAAGTCCGCCTTTCCCGAAATCTTTTTTCCGGAAAGGTCCGCCTTCCACGACACGCGCCCCCCCTGCTTGAACGAAAAACCCACCTTCCCGCCCATCACCCCCCGCAGGTTTCGCACCCCGGCCGATTCGGGCACGAGGGCGGCGAAAGGCCCCACCTGAATCGGTTCCAGGGAGGCGGAGCCTTTGATGGATAACGGCGAATTTTCCCGGTGGCTCCGGGACAGGGCCAGCTTCATATCGAGTTTGCCGCCCTTTTGGACATCTCCCTTCTTGATGGAGAGCCCCGAG
>DNYS01000234.1:358-4396 GCA_003506735.1 Nitrospinota bacterium | reverse complement strand
TGGAGAGCCCCGAGACCGCCGAGGCGAACCCGGCCGCCGCGCCGATATCCGAGACCGTGAGGGCCAATTCCACCGCATCTTTTTCCGAAATATTCCAGGCGGCTTTTTTGGAAATTTTCATCTCGCCGAAAGGGAGCTTCACATCGAGCGCGGAGACTTCGCCCGAGTCCTTCACCATGTCGTAGGCTCCCTCGGAGCGAATGACGGCGCTGGCGAGCTTTATTTTCCGCCACCGCTTCCCGGGCTTGGCCCGGAGTTGGACCGCCAGGCCATCCCCGCGGAGATCGGCCTTCCACCTCGTGGCGCCGGAAGCGGAGTAAGACGCCTCGAGGGAGCCGCCCAGCCGCCCCCGGAGACGGCGCAGGTTGCCTTGCGGAACCAGCGCCATGTATGGCGCCACATCGATGGGGCCGAACTTGACCGATGCCGATACATTGAGCCCGTCCACTTTATCCCGAATCCGATTCACCGAAAGAGAGAGAACGACATTCCCGCCGTCATTGGCATTTTTCAGGGAAAGACCCCAGATGGATGCGAACCATTTCACCGCGAGCCCGAAATTTTCGACATTCAGATCAAAAGCCACCCGATCGCGCCCCCCGGAATTCCACAGGGCTTCTTGATTCAGGCGTAGTTTCAAGAAAGGAAGTTCCGCCTCCAATCCGGAAATTCGGGCGGAATTATTGGCAACATTGTAGTTACCGATGGATTTCAGCCGGACTCTTGAGAGTTCTTTGCGCTGCCAATCACCCTTCCCCGGAAGGAGAAGGGACGCGGCGATATTTTCGGCGGTCAGATCGGAATCCCAGGACACTTCCTTTCCCGGCTCCGCCGATATTTTTATCTTCCCGCCCAAGGACCCCGACATAAGGCGAACCCTCCCGGCGGGAGAAGCCAGGCGGACGAACGGCATGACATCAAACGGCTGGAAGGTGGAAGCGACTTCGTACCGGCCGGCGTTCGGGTCCAGCTTCGCATCGAGGGAAATTTCGATCTCTCCCGGCTCGGAGCATTTTCCCGCCATCTTGACCGGGATGGGCCGGGTGAAGCGGAACTTGTCGATTTCGATGGTGGCGATATCGCAATTGGCCCGGAAGGCGGGCATGCCGCCCGCCGCAGCCGATTCGAACCGAACGCTCAGGCCCGATATGTCCAGGTCGCGAATCACGAAATCGTACTCGGATTTGGACTCGGCCCCGTTGGATGGGCCCGCCGCTACCGCCGCCTGATCCCCCGCGGCGGGGGGATTTTTCCCGGCGGCCCGGGGGGGATCGAGCCGATCCAGAATGTCCTGAAAACTGAGCCTTCCACCGGCATCCCGTGATGCGCGAATTTTTATCCCCTCGATATCCAGGCTGAGGATACTGATTTTCTTGTAGAGAATGGCGGCCGGATTGAGGAGCGCCTTGATCTTCCGGATCCGGAGGAGGGGCTCTTTTCCGTCTTTCCCCTCGACGGTCAGACCCGACACCTCGCTCACGAACAGTCCGACCGAAAGGGATTCCAGCTTCAATTTTCGTCCCAGGAACTCCGAGCCGTAGCTGGCCGCCAGGTTTTTCATCCGATCGGAGGAGACGAAAACGCGCACCGCGACAGCCCCCCCGGCGACCAGAACGATGATTATCAGGAAAGCGATAGCCGTCCACTTGAGATAGCGGTTCATATGGAAGCGCTCTTTCCGGTGTAACGAGATTCGGCCAGGGTAGCGAAACTTGAATTTTTGGGCCCGGATGAATGGCAGCCCGCCTCGTATACAGATTACATCATACCCGAGAGCAACACTCCCCGCCCGCCCATACCGGGCCGATCGGCGCCCCCGCCACCGGCCGGACACGGGCAAGGCGTGTCTTTTCCGCCGGATCGAAGTATGATAAAGGCGATTCGAGGCCCACCGCCCGCACCGCCCGCACCGCACGAAATTCAAGGCCATGCCGCGCGTGGCCACTGCCCGGAATGCCCGGCGCGGCCAGGGAGCATCCTTCGAGCCCATGAGCACAAAAGGCCGAAAACTCGATATTGTTTCCTGGTGCCTCTACGATTTCGCCAATTCAGCCTATCCCACCCTCATCGTTACCGTCGCCTACAGCGTTTATTTTAAAAACATCGTCGCCGGGGGCGTGGAAAATTCGGACTTTCTCTGGGGTATCTCCCTATCGGCCGCCATGCTCATCACCTCCCTGCTGGCGCCGCCCTTGAGCACGGTGGCCGACCGTTCGGGTTCGCGGAAAAGGCTCCTGCTCATATTTGCCGGGGTGTGCGTGACGGCCACCTTGCTCCTCTCCCTCGTCAAGGCCGGGATGGTTCTCGCCGGAATGATTCTCTTCATTATCGCCACCATCGGCTTCGAGGGCTCGCTCATTTTCTACAACGCCTTCCTCCCCGAAATCGCCACCCCCGCCAACCAGGGGCGGATCAGCGGATGGGGTTGGGGGGTTGGCTACCTGGGAGGGCTGCTCTGCCTGGTTTTGGTGAAACCCTTCCTGGACGGCGGGTTCAGCCCCGAAAATCTTCCTCTTTTCCGGGCGAGCTTCGCCGCCGTCGCCATATTTTATGCGGTCTTCACCCTGCCCCTCGTCCTCTGGCTCAGGGAGGCCCGCACCCCGGCCCCGCTCCAGGCCAATGGCGGGGCGGTTCCTTCCGCTGACGGGTTGGGCCTGCTCTCGAACGCCGCCGCCGCCTTCCGCACCCTTTGGGAGACTTTCCGGGTGCTTCGCCGAAGCGGAGGGGCGCTGCGGTTTCTATTTGCATTTTTCCTTTATAATGACGGAATCGTAACCGTGATTTCGTTCAGCTCCATTTACGCGGTATCTACCCTGGGCTTTTCCATGGGGGAGACGCTTCAGCTCTTCATCGCTGTTCAAATCTCGGCCGGCGCGGGCGCTCTCGCCCTGGGATACCTGGCCGACGCATGGGGGGAGCGGCGGACCATCCTCCTCACGCTGGCAAACTGGTGCATCGTCGTCATCGCCGCTTATTTCACGGAGACGAAAGGGGTGTTCTTCGCCGTCTCGATTCTCGCCGGGTTCTCGCTGGGCTCGTGCCAGGCAGCGAGCCGCTCGCTGATGGCGCGCTTCATCCCCCCCGGCGGCGCGACCCAGACCTACGCCTTCTATGGGCTTTGCGGCAAGATGAGCTCGGTCATGGGCCCGCTGGTGTTCGGCGCCGTCTCTTGGGCGACGGGAAGCCAGCGCGTCGCCATCCTTTCGATCCTGGTGTTCTTCTTAGCGGGGGGTGGCCTTTTGTGGTCGGTGCGCGAGCCCGCCGAAGAGGCGGAAGGTTCCTCGCCGCTATTGCCGTAATCCTCCCCGGCACGTACAAATGACTTCGCTCACGCTTCCTTTGGTTGGCTGGGATGGACCGATGGAAACCGGCCCGGCTGACGGGCGGGATGAAGGGGGGATTCGATGGCCGCCAGCTTTCGCGACCAGATCGTCGAGCGCCTCCGGCTTCACCTCGGGGAGGCCGATCTCCCTCCCGACCGCATCGAAACGTTTGCTTCGGAGGTGGTCTTTATTTTCGGGAGGATGCTCGATAGCCGCGCGTTCGACGCCGCGGCCCGGGAGATTCTCCAACGCTATGCCGAGGAATGGTCCGAGCAGGCCTCGAACCGGCTCCTGGAAACCCCCGCGGACGGGGCCACCGATCTTGTCCACGAGATGATCGACCGCCAGGGCCGCACCCGCGCCGTGCGCGCCCTTCGCCGGGCCCTGACCGGCATTCTCGAAGGGATCGAGCGCCCGCCCGACGATTTGGGCATCATCGAGGACGACGAAATTTAAAACGCGGCGAAACCCCACCGCGGAGAGATACGGGAGAAACCATGAACGAAAGCGTCCGGGTCCGGTTCGCGCCCTCGAACACGGGCCATCTTCATATCGGAGGCGCGAGGACCGCCCTCTTCAACTGGTTCTTCGCCCGCCATCACGGCGGAACGGCCATCCTCCGCGTAGAGGACACCGACCGGGAGCGCTCGACCGAGGAATACTACGACGCCATCCTCGAAGCCTTCGATTGGCTCGGCCTCGATTGGGACGAGGG
>DNYS01000234.1:0-276 GCA_003506735.1 Nitrospinota bacterium | reverse complement strand
GCTCGGCCTCGATTGGGACGAGGGGCCCTACCGCCAGACCGAGCGCCTGGGGCTTTACGCCGGGGCGGCGGAAAAAATGCTCGAAGCGGGCACGGCCTACCGCTGCACCTGCACCCCGGATGAAGTCGATGCGATGCGCCAAAGGGCGCGGGCCGATGGGAAAACGCCCAAATACGACGGCACCTGCCGCGGGCGCTACGATTCGGACCCCGGCGCGCCCTTTTGCCTGCGCCTGAAAACGCCGGACGAGGGCGAGACGGTGGTGAGCGACCTCCT
>DNYS01000189.1:36030-36283 GCA_003506735.1 Nitrospinota bacterium | reverse complement strand
CCCGAACAAGCCTTCTACATGGTGGGGAATATCGAATCCGCCAAGGAGAAAGCCCAGAAGCTGGGAGCCACCGTCTAGCCATGGCCAACGGCAAAATCGCATTCGAAATCGTCACGCCCGAAAAACGGCTGGTATCCGCCGAGGTGGACGAAGTGACCGGACCCGGCCTTCGGGGCGAGTTCGGCATTTTGCCTCAGCACACCCCCTATCTCGTCGAGCTTGACGTGGGCGTGCTATCCTACCGGAAAGGGAG
>DNYS01000189.1:35738-35885 GCA_003506735.1 Nitrospinota bacterium | reverse complement strand
GCGGTCAGCGGCGGCTATGCCGAGGTCGGGCCCCTTGCCGTGACGGTGCTGGCCGAGAAGGCCGAGCTGGCCGAGGAGATCGACGTCGACCGTGCCAAGGCCGCCCGCCAGCGGGCGATGGAACGCATTTCCGGCAAGGAAGAGACG
>DNYS01000189.1:31678-35549 GCA_003506735.1 Nitrospinota bacterium | reverse complement strand
GGGATCGGAGAGTGATTTTTTTTGAAATCGCCTTATAATCTATCCGGCACTGAGAATTGGCCACTAACTTTTCCGCCGCCGGGCAGCGGATAGCACGGGGAGAGCGTGAATGAATATCCGGCGAGCGATGCTTGCACTTATCCTGGCGGCCGCGTTTCCGGCGGCGGCGTATTCTGCGGGCGGTCCGGATCCGGATCCGGGGCCGCAGGCCGCCGAGTCGCCCTACGACCTGGGCCGCGCACGGACGAAAGAGGGGAACTGGGTCCTGGCCGCCTCGCTCTTCCGGAAGGCCGTCAAAAAGGACGAAAAAAGCTTCAAGGCTCTGAACATGCTTGGATATTCCCTGCGCCAGATGGGCCGCCTCCCCGAGGCCATCCAGGCCTATGACCGTGCGCTCGCCATCAACCCGAATTTCGGCCAGGCCCTTGAGTACCGGGGCATCGCCCACCTGAAGGCGGGAAACCGCGAGGCCGCCCTTCGGGACCATCAATCGCTCGTGCGTTTGGGATCTCCCTTAGCCGCCGACCTGAAGGAAGCCATTGACCGGGCGGCCGCGAACTAGGCCCTATACGGACAGGCGTGTGTTTCCAATGACCCCACTCCCGATTCCTCCAGCGGCGGCCGTTCGCGATGTATCGATGCGGGACGGCATCCAGAACATCGATCAAATTCTCCCCACCGGCCTCAAGGTCGAATTGATCGAAGGGCTCGCCGCGGCGGGGGTGCGGCGCATCGAGGCGACAAGCTTCATGAACCCCAAGGCCGTTCCCAACACGGCGGACGCCGAGGAGGTAATGCGGCGGATCGAGCGCAGGCCCGGCGTCCGCTACGAGGCGCTTGTCGCCAACCTTCGCGGAGCGGAGCGTGCCGTCGAAGCGGGCTGCGACGGCGTTCAGCAGGTCATCTCCCTCACCGATGTCCACAACCGCGCCAACGTCAACCGGTCGATCAAGCAGAGCCTCGATCAGATGCGCGAGATCGCGGCGCGTGTCCACCGGGCGGAAATCCCCTTTAGCGGTGCGATCAGTCTGGCGACGGGGTGTCCCTATACCGGCCGCGTGCCCGAGGAGAATGTCTACGCCATGGCCGGAAAATACGCCGCCCTCGGGGTGGACGAAATTTTCCTGTGCGATTCGATGGGGATGGGCGATCCCGCGTCCATGGGGCGGATGGTCGCCACTCTCCTGGACCGCTGGCCGGAGATGGACCTTGTCGTCCACATCCACAACACCCGCGGCATGGGCCTTGCCAACGCGGCGGCCTCGCTCCAGGCGGGAGCCGGAGTTCTCGACGCTTCCCTCGGTGGGCTGGGCGGGTGTCCCTTCGCGCCGGGCGCGAGCGGCAACATTTCAAGTGAGGATCTGGTTCACATGCTCTCGCTCATGGGGGTGGATATAGGCGTCGATCTGGACGCCCTGATCGCCCTTGCCCGAAAACTCGGGGACGCGCTCGACACTCCGCTTAACAGTGCCCTTCTCCGGGCCGGGAAGAGCTTCACCACCCATCCCGCGCCGCCGGGGCTGCTCGCCGATGACGACGCCCGCACCGAACAGGACATCGGCGGTCTGGCCGAGCGGGTGTGAGGATAGGTTTTCGGGCGGGAAAAATGCCTATTGAAACGGCCGCCTTCCGGCCCCGGGCGTCGGACCGAATTTTTGGGCGGCTTTTTTTTGCCTTGAAGGGAACGGGGTCCCTGGGGCGCGGATTATTTTTTCTGGCCGCGATGGTTCTCCTGGCGGGCTGCGCCGCACGCGGGGGGCTCGAGGTTTATGCGCCCCCGCTGAATGACCCCGGGCTGCGGGACTTCGCCATCCGCCTCAACGCGCTTGGCGAAACCCTGGGCTACAAGCCGGGGAATAAATATTGGCATATCGGATTCGTTCGCACCTCAATATGGAACGCTTGGAGTTTCGGAGAGGGGCTTCTCGCCTTCTCCGACGGGTTGCGGACGGTTTCGGGCGATTGGAAGGACGGGATCGTCGCCCACGAGATGGCCCACGATTATGCGGGGCACGCCGATGCCCAGCGGACGGCCAGCGTGGCCACGACCGTCGCGTTTACCGTGCTCGGCGTGTTTGTACCGGGAGCCGGGCTAATCAACTGGGCGGCGAATCCGCTGGTGGTGCGGTCCTATGGCCGGGGGGCGGAGCTCGAGGCCGACCGGATTGGTGCCTGGATGCTGATTGGCGCCTACGGGGAGGAGGGGGGCCGCCGAAGGATACAGGGCCTGATCTCATTCATGTCCACCCTTCCCGACAAGGGAAACGAGGGCTCCCTGCTGGACACCCATCCCGCCAAGGCCGACCGGATCAAGCAGCTGCGCGGGATTCTCGCGGGCGAGATCGAACTGAAGGCGCCCGAAAAACCGCCGGAATAGCGGCCGGGGGATTATCCATCCGGGGATTGTTCATCGGGGTGCGGCTGGATATATAGTGGCATCGAATCGGAACCGGAATTTTCCGGAAGTCCGCGCCGCCCATGCGGGAGACGGGCGATCCTTGGTCTCATATTCAATCCGAATAAAAAAGGAACCGCGACATAGCCATCGAAGGATTTCATAACATCAGCCTGACCGTCTCCGATGCCGGGACATCGGCCAAATGGTACGAAGAAATGCTGGGCCTTACCGTGGAGTTCGACTCGGAGCGGACGCCCGAGTTTTCCGAGGCCGTCACCGGCGTGGCGGGCGCCAAGCTGCGCGTCGTCCACATGAGCGGCCATGGACTCCATTTCGAGCTGATGCAATATGTCGAGGGAAGCGGCTCGAAGAACGCGTCGAGCCCCAACAACATCGGCAGCGCCCAGGTGGGCTTCAAGACCAGCGACGGCCCGGGCCTTTACGCGGACTAGAAGGCCAAGGGGGTCAAGATGTGGTCGCCCGGCCCCGCCGAAGTGCCCAACGGCCCCATGAAGGGCGGCATCATTTTCTTCTGCGAGGACCCGGACGGCAACGTTTTAAAATTCTCGCAAACGCCGTAGGCGGGTTTTTTCAAAGCGCCAAATTTTCCAAACCCCCATATGGCCCATCGCGCCGGGTGGGGGTTTGTGTTCCTGGGAAAACCGAAATATAGTTTTATTTCTTATGGTGGAATTGTTGGTTACTGTCATGAATGTATCCGAACAATTACTTGTATTTCAAAGAATGATAAAGAGCATAAAATTAAAATTTGGCAAGGCACCCAAACTTAATCCCGAATTGATAAATTTAACACCAGTCACTATATTTGTAGGGCCAAATAATTCAGGTAAAAGTAAAATTCTGACTGAAATTAACCATAGATGCACTCATGGAACAATTCATCACGATTGAGTAATTCTTGATGAAATAGAGTTTGAGGGTTTATCCGAAGATGATGCGAATTTAAAAATAGAAGAATTGACCTTAGAACCCCATCAAAATGAAAATGTGCCACCAAATAACATAGTTGTTAGAAAAAAAGCTTCCAGAATTCATGTTTCTCGCGAAAATTTGTTTCAAGCTCTACAGTCTCTTGATCAGCATATTGATCATTTTATCGAATGGTTTCTTCTTAATAGCACATTAATTCTGAATGGGCTTCAAAGATTGAATCTTGTAAGCCAAATGCCTATGGGAGATTTGCAAAGTGCCCCAACAAATAGTCTCCAGGTATTATTTTAAGACAAAAAAAGGGCCGAGGTTCGTCGAATTGTCTATGATGCGTTCGGATATTACTTGGTCATTGACCCAACTAATAAGGGCCATTTGAGATTAAGGTTGTCTTCCCGTGAGCCCTCAAGCGAAATAGCGGAAAGGGGTTTGCGCGACGCGGCAATTCAATTTCATGCCAATGCTCAAATTATTGACGAAGCGGGTGACGGGATCAAGGCATTTGCTGGCATAATTATAGAA
>DNYS01000189.1:26512-31530 GCA_003506735.1 Nitrospinota bacterium | reverse complement strand
TCAAGCGACTATCCATTCGGAAAAACGACTTTTGTTTCTACGCACAGTTCCAGTTTTCTTATGGGTTGTATTCAGTCCGGCGCACAGTAAATATCGTTCGTCTTACTTATAAATCGGATGTCGCTACAGCACGATTGTTGCCAAGTGAAAATATTTTAAGGTTGATGAGAAACCCACTGTTGCGTTCAGCTAAAATTCTGGACGGCCTTTTTTATGATTACGTAATTGTTACAGAAGCAGATGCTGACAGGGCCTTTTATCAAGAAATTAATGAGCGTTTATTGCGCTTTATGCCTGATCTTGGAATTCCCAACTGCCTCTTTGTTAATTGGCAGGGCAAACAAACAGAAAAAACCATTATTCGTCCACTCAGAGAACTTGGAATTCCAACTGTGGGAATCGTTGATATCGATGTAATCAAGGACGGCGGTAAAGTATGGACGACGTTTTTGGAAAGCGGGTTTGTTCCGAAGGATGAACAACAATCATTGGCGCTAATGAGAAGTGCAATTAAGCTGAAATTTGAGGAAAGCGGCCAAGACATGAAAAGAAATGGTGGAATTGAAATTCTCTCAGAAAGCGATAAAGAGGCCGCTAATAATATTTTAGACAGACTCGCCCAATTTGGCCTATTCGTTGCGCGGAAAGGAGAAGTTGAGTCTTGGTTGTCCGATCTCGACGTGTCGCGGGAAAAAACTAAATGGTTAACGAATATTTTTGAGAAAATGGACGAAGATCCTGATTTGAAAGACTACATCAAACCGACTGAAGATGATGTATGGGATTTCATCGGTCAAATAAAAAACTGGCTGATTGACCCGAATCGCAATGGAATACCTACGTAAGACTATCCAAAGTACATTCAACTTGATTTCATTTGATCCTTACACCATATGATGGATTCACCCCCACCCCCGATTCGATTTGCCCCATCGGATCGGGGCACCTCAAGGCGTTTGCGCCGAAATGGCGGTTTATTTTAGGATAATCGCAATCCTTTAAATGGTCTTGCACGTTTCCTGGCGGATACCGGAGGGCAATGGCATGGGAATGAGCAGTCTCATGGACCTTCAGTACGATGCGGAGCTCGTCGATCGGGTGAAGCAATTGACGCCCGCCTTTGCGGAGCGGGCGGAAGAAATCGATCGGAATTCCCGGTTTCCCTCCGAAAACTTCGCCGAATTGCGGGATGCCGGGCTGAACGCGGCCTGCATTCCGAAAGAATGGGGCGGAGCGGGGGCGAATTCGTTGACTTACAACCTCATCCTGCTGGAGCTTGGCAAGGTGCGTCCCTCCACCGCGCTGTCATGGAACATGCACTCCACCAGCACCTCCCTTTTTTTCGCCCTGGCGAACGAAGGACAAAAAAAACGCATTCTCCCCCGGGTCGCCGGGGGTGGAGAATATTTTTCATCCGTCACCGCCGAGCGGGGTATGAGCTTTCGTCATCTGGTGACGCTCAAAAGCACGTTCACGCCGGTGGACGGGGGGTTCCGGCTGAGCGGCGAGAAAATCTCCACCACCTTGGGGGAGTACGCCGGCCTTTTTTTCACCACCGGATTTTTGGCCGAAAAAAAAACCGCCGCCGAAGCCATCATGACCGCCGTGATCGATAAAAATTCGGATGGCGTGGAGATCAAGCGGGTATGGGACGCCATGGGGATGCGCGGCACCGCGAGCGACAATATCGTTTACGAGGACGCTTTCGTTCCCCGCGAAAACATCCTCGGCGGGGAAAATTTTATCGGAGCGACCGGGAAGATCGACATCACCATGTTTCATCTCGGCTTCTCGGCGGCCTAGCTGGGGCTGGGGGAGGGGATTTATTCCCATCTGGTCGATTACGTGAAAAATACCGCTACGAGCCCAACCCCGAGCCCCTGAGCCACGATGAGATTTATCAGAGCGAAATCGGCGCACTGAGCTCGGAGCTCCGCGCTGCCCGGAACCTTCTCTATGAGGCAGGCGCCGTCAAGGAGCAGGGAGATAGGAAAGCCAGCCAGAATACGGTCAAGGTGGTCATGCAGTTGAAATACATTTCGTGCGAGATTTGCGCCAAGGTATCCCAGCAAACAATGCGGCTGGTCGGGGGACGCTCTATTGTCCGGCGGTATCCGTTCGAGCGCTTTTACCGGGAGGGGATCGTGGGCGTGGTCATGCCGCCCTCGAGCTCCCGGTGCATCGAGGGCGCCGGAAAAATCGAATGCGGCCTGACGGGGATGATCCTTCAGTACGGATGAGCGGGCAGTACGGATGAGCGAATGGAGGTTTCGTTTTAAGCTTCGGGAAATCCCCGAATCTGGGAGAGGACTGAAGCCCCCCGAAATTGCCCCGTTTTGGACGATTCCGCGGGGCCGGAACGGGCCACCCTCAATGGTTGATCGATCCTCCGTCCACCACCAGGCACTGCCCGGTCATGAAGTCGCTGTCGCTGGAGGAGAGGAATATCAGCGCGCCGATGAGGTCCTCGGGCGTCTCGTCGCGCTTGAAGGCCCGGCTGCCCACGACCGCGTCCCGGTAGGCGAGGTGTTCTTCCTTGGCGCGGACGCCCTCGCTCATCGTCAGCCCGGGCGCAATCGAGTTCACGCAGATGCCGTCGTCCCCGACCTCGCGCGAGAGCGCCCGCGTCATCGCCAGAATCGCTCCCTTGGACGAGACGTAATGCAGCATCCAGGGCACGCCCTTGAACAGAGTGCCCGAGGCGATGTTGACGATCTTCCCGTATTTCCGGGCGCGCATGTGCGGGACAACCGCCTTGGCGCAAAGCCAGGGGCCCTTCACGTTCACCGCCATCAGGGCGTCCCAGCCGGCGGGCGAAATGTCCTCGAAGCGGCCGGGGGTCATGCTGGCGAAGACGGCGGCGTTGGGGACAAGGATGTCCACCTTGCCGAACGCCTCGACGGTTTTCGCCGCGAGCTCGTTGACCGAGACCTCGTCGCTGACGTCGGCGATCTGGGCGAAGGCGCGGACGCCCTTGAAGGTGGATTCGATCTCATCGGCGACGCTCTGGCCGTCCTGGATGTCGGCGACAGCGACGTTGGCCCCCTCGGCCGCCAGGGCCTTGGCGAAAACGGCCCCGATTCCCTGCGCCGCGCCGGTCACGATGGCGGCGCGCCCCTCTAACCTTCCCATGATCGGTTTCCCCTTTCACCGGCTCTCCCGCCGGCCCGTGTTTGCGCCCCTACCATTCGAAATCGAAAGAATGTGCCACGCGCCCGCGATCCGGTCCATTTAAGGCGGAGGCGCTTTCTCGAACTCGGGCCGGTGCCGCGGGGCGTAGGGCCGAATGGAGAATATGGAATCCTCACCCGGCATCCAACCCTTCCCCCCGGATCTCTTCCTCGCTGAATCCCAGTCTTTCAATGAGTATCTCCCGGTTATTCTCGCCTAGGCGCGGGCCGGCGTGACGAATACGGCCGGGGGTGCGGGAGAGTTTTCCGGCGACGTTTTGCATGCGCACCTCGCCGCCGAGCTCTTTGTCCGGGACCCGTGCGATATTTTCGCGCGCGATGACCTGGGGGTCCTCGATGACCATCCGCACGTCGTTGATGGGGGTGGCGGCTCCGCCAGCGGCGACGAGGCGGGACATGACTTCATCCAGGGTGAAGATGCGCACGGTTTCCTGAATTTCCTCTTCGAGGGCGGCGGGGTTTTCCATCCGGGCCCGGTTGTCCGAAAAGCGGGGGTCGGCGATCAGGTCCTCCCTGCCGAGGCCGCGGCAGATATTCTCGAAGATGGATTGGTTCGATCCGGCGATGAGCACCCATTTGCCGTCCCGGGTCTTGAAGTTGTTCCGGGGGACGGCGAAGGCGAGGCGGGAGCCGTCCCGGCCCTGAATAATGCCGAGCTGATCGTAGTCGATCACCTGGGGGCCGAGCATGGTGAAGAGCTGCTCGTAGATGGACATGTCGATGCGCTGGCCCGCCCCGCCGCGCCGCTCGCGCTCGAAGAGGGCGGCCATCACCAGGAAGGCGGCTCCGATGCCGGTGGTGGAGTCGCCCAGCCCCCAGGAGGGGCTGAGGGGCGGGCCATCGGCGTGGCCGTTGATGTGGGCGAAGCCGGCGTAGCCCTCGGCGAGGGAGCCGAAGCCGGGCCGATCGCGGTAGGGCCCCGTCTGGCCGAAGCCGGTGATGGAGAGCATGACGATCCCCTGGTTGAGGGCGGAGAGGGTTTCGTAGCCGATGCCCCATTTATCCAGGACGCCGGGGCGGAAGTTCTCGACGACGACGTCGGCCTCCTGGGTAAGGGCTTTGACGGCCCGGACGCCGAAGGGAGTGTGCAGATCGAGGGTGACGCTTTTTTTGTTCCGGTTGATGACCTTGAAGTAGAGACCCACGCCGTTTTTGTTGTGGCCCCACATGCGCATGCCGTCCCCACCGCGTGGGTGTTCAATCTTGATGACCTCGGCCCCGTAGTCGGCGAGAAACATGGTTGTCAAGGGTCCGGCGAGGTAGTTGGAAAGGTCGAGCACCTTGACGCCATCGAGGGGCGGCCGGGTGGCGGAATCGTTCATCGGGGGTTCTCCGTCGGCTGAGTGGGGAAATTGCCGCCCCCCTAAGATAACACTGAATCCGGGGACGGAGAATGTCCCAAAGGCGCGGTTGGGGTATCGTGAGGCCACGTCGGATTTTTCATCCATCTATCGCTTGGGAGGCGAAATGCATCCATTTGATCTGAACAAGGAAAAGGAATTCAGCTCCGAAAAGCATGTAGAAAAAATTCTGGGCAAATTCGGTGAAGGAGACGTCACGGTCGCCTGCTGGGAGCCGGGCCAGATCAGCCCCTATCATGCCCACAATGACGCGACGGAAATCTACTTCTGCTATCAGGGCGGGGGGGTGATGACCACCGACGATGGGAAGGTGGACATCACGCCCGGCTCGTTCATCGTTCATCCGCGCGGGGAGTATCACGAGTACGAAAACGGCCCCGAGCGGACGCTGCTCTTCCGGGTTCGGTACGGGGACGACACCAAATCCTCTCACCGGCACTGGCGCGGCCACGAGGACGCATAGCCG
>DNYS01000189.1:24481-26306 GCA_003506735.1 Nitrospinota bacterium | reverse complement strand
CCCCGTTTGAGGGGGTTCTTCTCCTCGACATCCCCATCAACATATGCTCCAATTATTTCCGGTTGTAGCTTTTCTGAATCGAAGGAGTCCCGTTTTTGATTGAATCCACCACCGCAGGGCCCATCTCGCGCCTCGCCGAGGAAATCGAATCCATCGCCCAGAAGGGTTTTGGCGACCGGAGCTTTGTCCAGGCTTGTGCGCCCGCGCTCCGGCGCCTCCTTTCCGAGAAGGATTTTTTGCCCGAAGGGGCCAAAGAGCCCTCGGAGAAAGGATATGCGCGGCATCTCCTCTATTCCGATCCCGAGGGGCGCTTTTGCATCACGGCCATGGTTTGGACTCCCGGACAGGGCACGCCCATCCACGATCATGACGGCTCATGGGGAATGATCGGCATGGTTGAGGGGAGCCTGGAGGTGGTCAACTTCCACGCGGACGGAGAAAAGCCCGGCGTCGGCGAGGTCTCGCTGCGAAAAGAGGAGCCGCATGTACCCACGGCGGGGGCCGATGAGTGCGTATGCGGCTGCGCGGATATCCACGCGGTGCAAAACCGCTTCGCCGAAACGGCTATCTCGGTCCATATCTATGCCCGGGACATCGAAAAATGTCTCGTGTTCGAAGAGATCCCGGGAGGCGAAAACCGGTATATGGTGAGAGAAAAGGCGCTGGCCTACTCGAGCGATTCCTCGATATAGGATCCCCAAAATTCACCTCACTCTATTTTGAGAGCACAGCCTGCCTGAACCGGCGGGCCTTTTTGCGCGTACCCTGAAAATTCGGTTTCCGGAGCGGGTCCTTGGGCCGGAGACGCGGTTTTGGAGAAATGGCACAGATGAAAAACAAGGGAAACTGGCGAAGCGGGTTTGAGTCGGTCTCGAGTTTTCGGATGTTCTACCGGGATTGGCGCCCGGCCGGGGGTGAGTCTCACCTGCCCGTGATCGCCCTCCACGGCTCGTTGACGCAGGGCGGCATGTGGCTGGCGACGGCCGAGGGAATCGGCGGCGCCCGTTTTATCTGTCCGGATCAGCGGGGATACGGCAGGAGCAAAGACCCCGACGATGGGGATGCCGCCGCCGATTTCGCCCTGGACGCCATTCGCCTGGCGGATGCCCTGTTCATCGACCGTTTCACGGTGATGGGACATTCGTTTGCCGGCGCAATCGCGCTTCAGGTCGCGGCGATGGAGCCCGATCGGGTCGCGGGCGCCGTGCTCGTGGACCCCACGGTCCGGACCACAAAAGGGGCCAAGGCGAATCTCAGGGTGGCCGGAGAACGGCCCCACCGGTTCGATGACCTGAAAGAAGTCGTTCGTTTCTGGAAAAAATCCGAGGAAGGCCGCTGGCCCGTGAAAAAACTTTCCCGCTTCGTAAAAGACGTCATGGACATGGACGATGAAGACGCGCCATGCAAGATGCCATTCGAGAGCGAGCGCCTTGTCCGCCTCCGGTCGTTTCAGGCATCGGAGGCCGACGATTATTTTCCCGAGAAAATCGCCAAAAAGGTAAAGTCTCCCGTCCTGATATTCCGGGGAGGGGAGAGCCGCCGGTTTTCCAAAGAGGGGCAAATAAAACTGCAAGGGGCCTTCCCCCAAAAACCCAGGGTGGTGATTTGCCCCCGGTCGGGTCATTTCCCGCCGGTTCAGGACGTTGAATTATTCGAGCAAAATCTTTGGAAATTTCTTCGGGGAGCGAAATGATACCCATCGCACATGCGTCCCGGAGCGGAGGACTTAGGATGCGGCTGTCCTCATGGTAGAGTCTGCGACGCCCCCGGCCGGGGGGAATGACGTGGCTGGAGTCCAGGAGATCGAACTTCCGCCGGAAATAGA
>DNYS01000189.1:17270-24328 GCA_003506735.1 Nitrospinota bacterium | reverse complement strand
GTGTTGTACCTGTACCGCGCGATCTACGCCGAGGTCGTCGGCGCCCTGCCGCTGAACGGCGGGGCCTACAACGCGCTCCTGAACACCACCAGCAAATCGCGCGCCTCGATCGCGGCGTGCCTGACCATCCTTTCCTATATGGCGACGGCGGTCATCTCGGCGAGCACTGCCATGTACTATGTTCAAACGCTCTGGAACGGCTTGCCGGTCATGTATGCGACGGTCGGGCTTCTGGCCTTATTCATGCTTCTGACCATCATCGGCATCACCGAATCGGCGGTGGTGGCGGTGGGTATTTTCATCGTTCATATCTGCTCGCTGATCCTTTTGATTGTCGTCGGTGGCGGGTATTTGCTGACGAACGGATTGGGCACTCTTTTCGCCAACCTTCAAACTCCGGCGCCCGGTGGACTGGGGACAGCCCTGCTGTTCGGGTTCGCGGCGGCGATGCTGGGCGTATCCGGATTCGAGAGCTCGGCCAATTTCGTCGAAGAACAGGCCGACGGGGTGTTTCCGAAAACCCTCCGGAACATGTGGGTGGCCGTCGCGATTTTCAACCCCGCCATGGCGCTGCTGGCGCTGGCGCTGCTGCCCATCGCCCAGGTCGAACCGCACCAGGTGGCGCTGCTTTCCTATATGGGCATGATATCGGGCGGACCGTGGTTGTCCTGGCTGATCAGCATCGACGCGGCGCTTGTCCTCAGCGGGGCCGTGTTGACCAGCTACGTCGGCGTGAACGGCTTGATTCTCCGGATGACGCTGGACCGGTGCCTGCCCCAGTTTCTTCTCAAAAGCAACCGGCGCGGATCGTTTCATCGAATTATCATCGCGTTCTTTTTCTTGGCGGTTTCGGTTTTGCTGATCACCAAGGGCGAGCTGAAAGCGCTCGCCGGCGTGTATACGCTTTCGTTCCTTTCGGTCATGGCGCTGTTCGGCCTGGGCAATATTCTCCTGAAGGTCAAGCGGGACCGCCTGCCCCGGCCCTCACGCGCCGGTTGGACCAAGGTCATCGTAGGGATCGTCGCCGTTTTAATCGCTCTTGTCGGGAACGCGATCATGAATCCGCCCTACCTTCGGGTGTTCTTCAACTACTTTATCCCATCGATGATGATCATCACGATCATGCTCACGCGAATCACCCTTCTCAAGGGCTGCCTGTTTCTCGTCCGGATCGCCAGCGCGACGATGTATCATTTTCTGGGCGGTGTCACCGACACCATTCGCGAGAAGATCGACGTCATCAATTCGCAACAGGTGGTTTTTTTCACCCGTGGAGACAACGTAGCGAACCTCAACAGCGCCATTCTCTATGTCCGGGATAACGAGCACACCAACCGGATCAAAATCGTCACGGTGGTGAAAGAAAAAAAGGAAGTTCCCGATAAACTCAAGAACGATTTGAAATTTTTAGCGGAAACCTATCCGCATATCGATATCGACTTTGTGATTGTCGAGGCGGAATTCGGCCCCGACCTCATCCAGGATTTATCCGAGAAATGGAACATTCCTGCGAACCTCATGTTCATCGGATCCCCCGGCGGAAAGCTGGTGTACAGCCAGGCCGAGCTGGGTGGGGTCCGACTGGTTATTTGATCTCTCGATGTCCCCCGGCACTTGGTTGGCATACCCATTTCAGGCGGAAAATTGATGGTGCAAAATTTTTACAGCTCTCTGGACGCGGTCGGGGACATTCCGGACGGCGCAACGATTCTCATCGGCGGATTCGGCATTTGCGGGATGCCGCATAATTTGTGCAAGGCGCTGAGCGAGCGGCCCGGCGCCGGAGGTTATCGAATCGTCAGCAACGCGGGCGGGATGAACGGCTGGGGGGCTGCCCTTCTTTTCGAATCGAAGAAGGTCAGCAGCATCATTGCCACGCGCGTGGGTCCGGCCTGCAAGGCCTACGAGGAACAGGTTTTGAACAAGGAGATCGAAATCGAGCTCATTCCCCAGGGCACATTCGCCGAGCGGATCCGCGCCGGAGGCGCCGGGATCGGCGGGTTTTTCACCCCGACCGGGGCCGGAACGGTGGTGGCCGAGGGGAAGGAGTCGCGAATGATCAATGGCCGCGAATATATTCTCGAAGAGCCCATCCAGGGCGATTATTCCCTGATCCGGGCCTGGAAGGCGGACGAGGCCGGAAACCTCGTCTATCAAATGAGCGCCCGGAATTTCAACCCCGCGATGGCGACTGCGTCGAAAGTGACCATCGCCGAAGTGGAGGAGATCGTGCCCGCCGGCGAGCTCGATCCCGAGCATATTCATACGCCCGGCATTTTCGTTAACCGCCTGGTGGTCGGCGAGGTGGCGGACAAGCCGATCGAAATTCGAACGACCCGGTCCCCCGGCAGCGTATAAAAAAAGTATCCGGAGATTGCAATGGCTTTAAAGAGAGAAGAAATCGCGCGCCGCGCAGCACAGGAGGTGTCCCGGGGCGCCTACGTGAATCTGGGCCTCGGGATTCCCACCCTCGTGAGCAACTTCATTCCGCCCGGGCATGGCGTGACAATCCATTCCGAAAACGGAATTCTCGGCGTGGGACCGTTTCCGCTCGAGGGGGATGAAGACCCCGATCTCCTGAACGCGAGCAAAGAGACGGTGACGATCCTCCCGGGCGCTTCCTTTTTCGATAGTCCCACCTCGTTTTCGATGGTGCGCGGTGGGCATATCGACATTACGATTCTGGGCGCCATGCAGGTGGCGGCGAACGGCGACCTGGCAAACTGGGCGGTGCCGGGAAAGATGATTTCCGGAATGGGGGGCGCCATGGACCTCGTGGTGGGCGCCAAGCAGGTCATCATCACAATGGGGCACTGCTCCCGGAACGGAGAGCCCAAGATTTTAAACGAATGCACGTTTCCACTGACGGGAAAAGGGGTCGTCGATCTGATCGTGACCGAGCTGGCCTTGATTTCGGTCGAGGAGGACGGTCTTGTGCTCCGCGAGGTGGCGCCGGGGGTTGGCGCGGATGAAGTCGCCGAAAAGACCGGAGCGCCGCTCCGGGTTGCACCCGACCTGCGCGAGATGTTCGCCGCGGCATGAGTCTGATGGTTTGCGGGGAGATGGCATTTTTCCGGTTTGAATGGATCCGGGAGAAGGGTTGCCTGTGATCGATCCAGAAAAATTCACGGTACAATATTGGGGAGCGCTCCGGCGGCATGCCTACCGGATGACCGGAAGCATTCTCGATGCCGAGGATGTCGTCCAGGAGACGATGCTTCGCGCGGTCGAGATGGGTTCTTCTCTTGAAAACGTGGCGGATCATTTCGAGTGGCTTCACATCGCGGCGACCGAAGCGGCGGTGCCTCTTTTGGAGCAGCGCAGGCCCGTCTCCATCGATGATTTCGATCTGCCCGATTTGGTGCAAACGACCGGACCCGGCGCCGATCCGGATTCGGTCGCCGTCGATGGGGATGTAAAGTGGCCGGGCGCGGCGCTCGGTTTTCTTTTTCCGCTCCAGTATTTGGACCCCGCTCAGCGGGCGGTCGTTGTCCTTGACGACGGGTTCGAAGACAGCTCCCGAATGGCCGCCGAGGCGCTTCATCTCACGGTTCAGGAAATAAGCGTCATCGCCGAGGAGGTCAAAAAGCGATGCGCCGCCGTCCGCAAGCGGTGGGGTTCGACGGTTCCTTTTGGCCTGCTTCAGGAGAATGAAAAAACGGCGAAGGTGTATTCGCGTTTTCTCGAGGCCTTCCAGATGAAAGACGCGGCCCTGCTTCAGCAGCTTTTGTGGAAAGACGCCGAAATGGTCCTGGAGTCGGAGAGAACCACCGGCCGGGATTTCGTGGCCACCGAACTGGCCTTGCTGTCCAAGGGGATGGGGGAGCCGATTCGCTTCGGCCCCGTTTGGCTGAACGGGTGCCGGGGCGTTTTGATCGCCGGCAAGCGGGAACTCCGCTCCGAGTGGTCTCGGATGGCGCTGGCGCTGATTTTGTGCAACGAGCGGGAGGTGCGGGCCATCAAGTGGTATCTGGATGGACACATCCTGCGCGGTATCCAGGCGGACGATTTCGACGTGCCCACTTTCGGTTGACCCGCCCTGCCGGGCGGCCTCAGAGCACCTCTCTTTTCGTTACCCGCTCCTCGCAGGGAACCGCGTCCGTATTCCCCAGCCATAAATCCCATGCGCTGTGATGGCCGATATCGACTCCCTCGGCCTGGGCTTTTTCCTGCAGGGCGCTTTGGAGATCGTCGAAGAGGGGGCAGTCCATCAGCTCCAAATGATCCCGCAGGTAGCGGTGGAGCGTCCTGTACACCAGCTTGATATCCTCGATAGAGGCTTCGAGCTGAATCGAATCGCCTTTGGCAGTGAAGGCCATTGGGTTTCCTTCCTCGTTGAAATTATTGGAGTTTCCGGTCCGAATAGATTGAACCGGAGCGCACGAACAAACAAATGTATTCTAGCGCATCGGCCCGGCGAGGGAAATGATTTCCGAATCGGCTTCCCGGAAAAGGAAGGGCCGAGGGCCCAAGAAAATGCAGGGGGATGGGCCCTCGGCTTGTGGGGGGCTTTGATTTCCTTTAATTCAGACAGACCTTCTTCAGGTCCGCCAAATTATCGAGTACATATCCGGTTCCGCGGACGATGGCGGTCAGCGGATCCTTGGCCCGGAAAATGGGCAAATTGGTTTCGGCGTGGAGCCTGGAGCCGAGACCCTTGAGCAGTGAGCCGCCTCCCGCGAGGACGATGCCCCGCCGCCTGATGTCCGAGGCCAGCTCCGGGCTCGACTTCGAAAGCGCCTTTCGAATCGACTCCACGATGGCCCTGACGGGGCTGTCCAGCGCCTCGCGGATCATGGTGTCGGTCAGCGTGACCGAACGCGGGATGCCGGTCGCGACGTCGATCCCGGATGCATCGCATTCCATCGGCTCGGACAATTCCGAGGCCGACCCGATTTCGATCTTGATGCGCTCGGCCTCGAAGGACCCGATGGACAATCCATGTTTGCGGCGGACATAGCGCTGGATGCAGTCGTCCATTTCGTCCCCGGCGACGCGCAGGGATTCCGAGTAGGCGATGGCGAACTGAGAGATTACGGCCACCTCGGTGGTTCCTCCGCCGATGTCGATGACCATGGACGCGGAAACTTCGTGAATCGGCAATTTGCTTCCGATGGCCGCCGCCATGGGCTCTTCGATGAGATGGACTTTTCCGGCGCCGCACTGGAGCGAAGAGTCGATAACGGCTTTCATCTCGACGCTGGTGATGCCCGAGGGGACGCATACCATCATGGTGGGCTGGCTGAGCCGTTTTTTGGGAATCACGGTGCCGATGAAATGCCGGATCATGGCCTTGGTCACGTCGAAATCCGCGATGACCCCGTCTTTCATAGGGCGTACGGTTTTTATGCTCCCGGGGGTCCGGCCGTACATCTCCTTGGCCCGTTTGCCGACGGCGAGAACGGCCCCGCCGTTGTTCGTGTTCAGGGCGACAACGGAGGGTTCGTCCAGGACGATTCCCTGGTCCTTGGTGTAAATCAGCGTGTTGGCTGTTCCGAGATCCATGGCGATTTTGGCGCCGAAAAAGGATCGGAGCCTGTTAAGCGATAACATCGGATGAAATCCCCCCCTTCAAACAGACCTTTTTGATTCCCAACGATCTGGCAAATTCCAGGGCCTTCGATGAGGCCATGAACAGATCGTTCGCGGTGTGCGCATCGTCCGGAAAGCAGGTGGCTCCCACACATGCCGTGAGAGAAATCGTTTTGCTCCCGAAGTCGATGGGGTTTTCGTTGATCGTTTGGAGAATATGGTTGGCCACGGCTTCGGAATGTTCGATGGAGGAGCCGAGGAGGAGGAGAAAAAACCGGGCCCCTTCGTGGCGCGCCAGAATGTCCCCGCCGCTGGTGAAGGGATTCAGGAGGCTGTGCATATGATTTGCCAAATCCTGAATGCCCGAGGCCCCGAATTCGCGATAGATCGTTTCCGAATCGTCCGGATCGATATCCAAAAGAGCCACATGGCGGCCGCGAACGTCGGCGTCCTTGAGAATTTCGCCCAGCCGAAATCGGAGATAGGCGAGATTTCGGCCTCCGGTGACGGAATCGTACTCTTTGCGGCGCTGCCATTTTTTCTCCGCCCGTATCCGGATGAGGGCATCGGCCACCGGAGAGGCGATTGCCTCGGCCCGCTTCAGCGCGTAGGGATCGAACTGGCCTCTTTGGCGGTTCGTAAAGCCGAGGACGCCAATGGTCTCCCCGCCCGCGATCAGGGGCACGGCGGCCACCGAGCGAGCGCCGAAATCGGATTCGTTCTCGCAGAACAGGGGGCGCCTCTTCAGATCGGGAAGCCTGAGGGACTCGCCTTTGTTCAGGACGTATCCCGATACGCTGGAGCGGTCGCTGATGGAAATATCTTCCAAAAATAATTCACCGAACCCGGAGGTCCGAATGAGGCGCGATACGCCTGCTTCCTCGTCTTTTAAAACGAGGAAGCAGGCGTTAAAGGGGAGCAATTCGCGGGGAACCAAACAGATGGCGTTCAGCAGTTGATCTTCACTCTCGCAAGAACGCAGCGATGAAAGATAACCGTTGAACGCATTCACATTGATACTCCGGCGTTCAACCTGCGCGGCTATCAATGCACCATCTATAAGGAATGCGAATTGCTGGGCGAACCCTGCTAGAATTTTCTGGCTTTTGTTGGTGAATGACCATGTTTTTTTGCTGTCCACCGCCAGCGCCCCCTTCGTCATGGTGGAGGGGAGCGGCGCGGCCATGAAGGATTTCAGGTCTTCATCGCGGCTGTAGTAGCCGAGGACGATCGTGTCTTTATCGAACTGGTTGACGCTGAGGGGAGCGTTGTTCTCCAGAACCCATCCCATGAACCCCTGAGCGCTCTTTATCGAAGCATCGGAGATGATATGGGGACTCAGGCTGTGGTAGGTGGTCAGCTGAAAAACCTTCCGGCGCTTGTTCTCCAGGAACAAACAGGCCGAATAGGCCTCCGTTACATTGCTGACCAGTGAAATGAGGGAGAATAAGTCCCTTTCAAGGTTCGTCATGAACCACACGGCCTCGGGGCGTCCTTGGGAACGCCAATGATATTACAAAGAAAGA
>DNYS01000189.1:12615-17110 GCA_003506735.1 Nitrospinota bacterium | reverse complement strand
GTTACGTCAATTATTTTCGATTAAAAGAATTATCAATATATGGGGGTGATTTCGAGAGGTAGGGCTACATATGGAAATTCGCTTTGCCGGACCGGGAGCGGGGCCAAGTGGAATTCATGACCACTCTCCGGCAGTTTTTGGGCTCAAGGAAGGGTGAGTGAAATGGGTGGACGGACTTCGAGAGGCCGGGAAATATGAGTTCGACAGTGAACCGGATCTGCCGTGGTGATATTTATTTCCCGGCGCTCATCCAGGCTTGCCAGTCCCGGAAGGCGGCCCGTGTGGTGTCGAACGCTAATTCCTCGTAGGGAATCTCATCGGGGCCGACGAGGCGCAAATCGGTGCTTTCGGCCAAGGGGCGAGGTTCCCCGCCGACAACCTCTCCTGCGTACACGATGAGGATCGTCGGATTCCCGGGAAAAGAGTAGACGCCCATCAGGGGGCCGGATTTTACCTCCACCCCGGCTTCTTCCATGGCTTCCCGGACAGCCGCTTCGCTGACCACCTCGCCCCGGTTTACAAACCCGCCCGGAAACGTCCAAAGCCCTTTTCCGGGATTGTGGGCCCTTTGAACGATGATGGCCCTCCCGTCCAGGGCCGGAATCACGCCGGCCGCCACCTTGGGATCGAGAAAATGGACATGGTTGCAGGATGGGCTCGTGCAGCATAGCTGCATGGTCCCGTCGCCCCCTATCCATGCGCGGTAGGTGAGTTCGGCGCCGCACGAGATGCAAAACCGGATATTTCCGCCCAGGTGGGGGTGTGCCGTGGGGGGAGAGAGGGAATCGCTCATCCGAGCAGGTTTTCCGCTCCCGGCTGGCAATATGGGTTGGCCGCCATTTCATGGCCGATGGTGGTCTCGGGCCCGTGTCCGGGAAATACCAGGGTGTCGGGAGGAAGGGTCAATAGCTGGGTGCGGATAGATTCCAGAAGCGTTTTCGCGTTGCCCATATAGAGATCCGTCCGTCCGATCGAGCCGGCGAACAGCGCGTCTCCCACAATGGCATGGCCCGCTTCGCCATCGCTCCCCGGACGGTAGAGCGTGATGTTGCCCGGGGCGTGGCCGTCCGTCAGGCAGATCTCGAAGACCAGATTTCCCACCGCGAGGGATTCGCCCGGCACAAGATATCCATCGACTTCGGGAACCTCGGGCACGGCGAATCCGTATCCTTGGGCGGCGGCGGGCATGTTCTGGAGATTGTAGAGTTCGGCCTCGTGCAGCCAATACGGGAGCCCGAGCTTTTCCTTAGCCTCGGCCACTCCCTCGGCGTGATCCAGATGGGCATGGGTGCCGACGATTTTGGTGAGCCGGACCCCGAGGCGCTCCGCCGTCTCGATGACGCGGCCCACCTCGGCGCCCGGATCGATGTAGATTCCGTCCCCGGTTTCGCTGCACCCGGCGATGTAACTGTTCATTTGAAAAGGGCCGACAGGAATTCGCTCGATAATCACAGGATTTTTCTCTTGCCGGAGTCCCCGGAATGCGCGCGCGATCCGGGCATCAGCCTGCCCTCGATGCGGCCCGGGGCCGGGGGCGTCTTTTCCGAACGACGGCGTGAATAAAAATTACAATGAAGGGGGAAAAAGGACGATGTCGATACGCCGGTTCTTTTTCCTTCCCGTTTTCGAGGAGTTGTCCGCAATGGGACGGAATTCGCCCATTGCGGCCGCGGATATCCTCCTCGGGTCGGTATTTCCCACTTCGACCAGATAGCGGAGAACCCGCGTTGCCCGGGCCGCGGAAAGCTCCCAGTTGGATTCCCAGCGGTCGGCGAGCCGGTCGCTGATTGGAATGTTGTCGGTGTGGCCCTGAACCTGGATTTCCCGGTTGATGTAGCGGGCGAGAATGTGAGAAATTTTCTTCAGAGGTTTTTTCCCGCTGGTGCGGATGGCGGCGCTTCCCGATGAAAATAGGATGGAGCTTTTGAGGCCGATAATCACCCGGTCTCCCTGCCGGCTGACGTTGATCGTGCCGGCCTCGGTTTCCCGCTCCAGTTGAGCGATCAGATCTTTTTCCAGCTGAACTTGGAGCCGAAGCCTGTCCTGAAAACGGGCCAGGATACTTCGCAGCTTGATGATGGACTCCTCGAGTTCGCGAACTTTATTCCGGCTGGTATCGAGCGATTTGCTCAGTTCCGCGGTTCTTCCCCGGGAGATCTTGTTTTCCTGGCTCTGGGAGGAAACCCGGGCCCGGAAATCGGCCAGGTCGGTTTCGATCTTTTGGCCATATCGCCGTGCCATGGAAAGGGATTCCGTGATCTCCTCGTTGTCCATGCGCTTTTTGGCAATTTGCTTTTGAAGATCTTCGATGTCGGCTTTGAGGGACCTGATTCGGTTCTCAGCGGTTTCAAGATCGTTCCGGAGGTCGGTGGCCTCGATGACTTTCTTGTCGTGCAACTCTTGCGAAACGCACCCGCCGAGAATGAAAACTCCCGCAAGTGCTGCCGCCCAAAGCCTGTATGGCTTGCTCATTAGGTCCCCTCTCCTTCCAGAAATTGCTCCACATCGGCCACGTCCTCCTTGCTGCCGATAAAAAACGGTGTGCGCTGATGGAGCTTGTCCGGCACGACATCCATGATGCGCCGCTTCCCGTCGCTGGAGGCGCCGCCGGCTTCCTCGACGATGAAAGACATCGGGTTGCATTCGTACAAAAGGCGGAGCTTCCCGTTCGGGCTCTGTTTATCGCCCGGATACAGGAATATCCCGCCCTTGAGGAGGTTCCGGTGAAAGTCGGCCGTGAGGGAGCCGATATAGCGGCCCGAATAGGGGCGGCCGGACTCCGGGTCCTCGGATTTGAGATGAGCGATGTAGCGCGATACGCCCTCGTCCCATTTAAACGAGTTCCCCTCGTTGATGCTGTAGATTTTTCCTCTCGGGGGAATTTGAATGTTGGGGTGGGAGAGAAAAAATTCTCCCACTGAGGGATCGAGCGTGAATCCGTTGACCCCGTTTCCGGCCGTGTAAACGAGCATCGTCGAGGAGCCGTATATCACGTAGCCGGCGCAAATCTGCTCCGTGCCGGGCTGAAGAAAATCCTCGATCTGGGCTTCGACGCCCGTTGTCTTTCTTTTCAAGATCGAGAAGATGGAGCCGATGCTCACGTTCACATCGATGTTCGATGAGCCGTCCAGCGGGTCGTACACCACGACGTATTCGGCGCCGTCGAGAAATTCCTCCGGAACGATGTAGGGATCGGCCATCTCCTCGCTGGCGAGGGCGGCGACCGATCCGTGGTGATCCAGCGCGCGGCGGAGCACATCGTCGGCATAGGTGTCCAGCTTCTGGACTTCCTCGCCCTGGACATTCGTATGGCCGGTCATGCCGAGAATATCCACCAGGCCGGCCTTATTGACCTCGGCATTGATTATCTTCGCCGCAAGGGAAATCTGGCTGATCAGGATGGTGAAGAACCCCCGCGCCTTGGGGTATTTTCGCTCCTCGTCGTGTAGATGCCGCTCGAGCGTGATCCCTTTTTGGATCTCTTCCTCGGCCGTTGCTGCCTGTGCGTTCATGGTAATTGCCTTCACGGGGAAAGAGGGGCGATGGCGATTTCGCCTTCCGCCGGGTGCATTTTTCCAGTTCCGGTTTTCTCTAAGCGGCGGCGAACTCTTTTTCCATGGCTTCGCTGTAGGAGCCCGAGCGCGCCGCTCCGTTGCATTTGCAGCGGTGATAGAAGACCTTCTTGGCCTGCGCCATGTTGGCGGAATCGCCGCCCCACGCTTTGAGCGCGGGCGCCTGCAGGGCTCGCCCGTAAGAGAAACTGAGCTCCCAGGGATGATCGCCCAGGGCGTTCATTGCGTTCAGGTGTGCGGTCGCCGCCTCGTCGCTCTGGCCGCCCGAGAGGAAAACGATGCCGGCCACCGCGGCCGGAACGCACCTGCCCAGGCAGCGGACGGTCTGCTCGGCCACTTCCTGGACGCTGGCCTGGTCCGGACAATCCTTCCCGGAGAGGATCATGTTCGGCTTGAGGATCATTCCCGGGAGCAGGACGCCTTGTTTTTCGAGTTCCAAGAAAACGCTCTTGAAGGTGGATTCAGATGCTTCGTGGCATCGCTCGATGGTATGGCCGCCGTCCATGAGGACTTCCGGTTCGACGATGGGGACCAGGTTGGCCTCCTGCGAGAGGGCGGCGAAGCGGGCCAACGCATGGGCGTCAGTGTCGATGGCGTTCTGGGTGGGAAGCCCGTCGCCGATGTTGATCACGGCGCGCCATTTCGTGAAGCGGGCGCCGAGATCGTAGTATTCCTTGAGCCGATCCCGCAGGCCGTCGAGACCCTCGGTCACCGTTTCGCCGGGCGCCCCGGCGAGAGGTTTTGCGCCCTTGTCCACCTTGATGCCCGGAATGATGCCGCGGCTGGACAGAAGGGCCGGGAACGGCGTTCCGTCCCGGGATTTTTGGCGAAGGGTCTCGTCGAAGAGAATCACGCCGCTGATGAATTCCTCGATCCCATCAGTCGTGAAAAGCATTTCCCTGTAGGAGCGCCGGCTTTCTTCC
>DNYS01000189.1:2041-12537 GCA_003506735.1 Nitrospinota bacterium | reverse complement strand
ACCATTCCTTTTGCGTTGGTCTCTATCTCATTCGCGTCCACCGCTCCGATCCCCCCTGATTTTGAAAATTTTCCGGGACCCCAGGTTCCGGCTTGCTTGTAGATTGTTCGGATACTCCACATCGAAATGAAATACTAGCAAAATCCTCGGCCCCAAGAAACATTTGTCACCCGAAAATCGGGGAGAATGGATGAAATATTGGGCTTTTCGGCGGGCGGATATTTTCCATTCCCGGTAGTATAATCCCCCTTTCGGTGTCCAGCGGTTTTCCTTGCATGACGATCGCCTGTCCCGATCCAAGGGGCCATGGTCCGTCGAACGATGGGGACAGGGTTGAGCGGCCTCCCGATGGGTCATTTGAAGGCAGGCGGGCGGGAATGAAGAGATCCTTCTTGGCAGAATCCGGCTGGCGGATGCCCGCCTTTTATTTTATTCACTTTTTTGGAGTGGGCGTTACCCTTCCATTTCTGAACATCTTCTACCACTCGGCCGGAATTACAGCGGCGCAATTGGGCTGGCTGAACGCGGCAGCCAGGATATCAACCTCCCTGGCGCCCCCGTTCGCCGGGATTTTGGCCGACCGGCTGCGCCGGAGCCGGGAAATCATGCTTATCTGCGTGGTCCTGAGCGCCCTGGTGGCCCTGGGCCTTTGGTGGAGCCGGGGATTCTGGGCATTTTTCGTCCTGATCGCAGTTTATTCGGCGGCCAGGGGGGCGATTGGCCCTATCGCGGAGAACGTCGCGCTTCGCCAGATCGAAGAAAGCGGCGGCCAGTACGGCCGGGTGAGGTGGTGGGGATCCCTGGGGTTCATCGTGGCGGCCCTGGGCGTGGGAAAAATCATCGAGAAGTATTCGATCGATCTCATGTTCCCGGTCCTTTTTATCAGCGCGGCGGTGTTGTTGCCGGTGGTGGCCCAATTCCCGAGCAACTGGAAAAGCTCCCGGCCGCAATTCAAGGAAGACCTGGTAAAACTGCTCCGGACCCGGCCCCTCCTCCATTTTTACGGCTCCGCGATGCTCATGGCGGTGAGCGCAGGCCCTTTTGGCCTCTATTTCAGCATTTATCTTCGCGAACTCGGCATGTCGGCCCCGCTGATCGGCCTGGCGTGGACGGTTGGCGTCGTAAGCGAAATCTTTTTTCTCTGGTATGCCGGTGAGATACAAAAGCGCATCGGGCTGAAGGGCATGATCGCGGTGGGAATATTCGCCGCCGCCCTCCGGTGGGAGTTGACGGCCTGGACCACCCAATGGGCGGCCTTGATCGCAATTCAGACGCTCCATGGAATCACCTTCGGGGTGTACCATGCCGGCGCGATCCAGTTTGTGGATAAGTGGAGCGGCGCCGCCATCAAGAACACCGGGCAGGCGCTCTATACGGCGGTGACGTTTGGAATCGGATCGACGGTGGGCGTCCTGCTGGCCGGATGGTTATTTTCCAGCTTGGGATTTATCCGTTTGATGCACGCGGGGGCCGTGTTGGCGCTGGCGTCGGGGGTCTGGTTCACCCTGTCGGCGAACGGTCCATCCGCCGGGGACGTGGCGGATGGCGGGGGATAATCGAAGGCCCGAAAGGCTCCCTTCCGTTACTTTTGAAGACGGACGGCCACGCCGCCCTCCGGTCCCGGGGTGGATGAAAGATGGCCAATGCCTTCGGCGCCGGCGCTTTTGGGGACGCTTTCGGACGGCTCGCCCTCGTCGAGCCATACTTCGAGGATTTCCCCGGGCTTCATATCCTCGATGGCGAGCTTTGTCCGCACCCAGGTCATGGGGCAAATCTCGCCCAGAAGGTTCAGGATTTTATCGGGTGCCATTTTCACTCCTTCCATCGAGAACATGGCGCGGCGCATGAATGATCCTGCCATTTTTTTGACCGGAACCGGAACCGGCGTCGGGAAAACCGTCGTCGGATGCGCCTTGGCATCCCTGTGGGCCGCGGCGGGCCGGGGCCCCCGGGTGCTCAAACCGGCCGAATCCGGGTGCGCGGCGAGGGAGGGAGGGCTTCATCCCCGGGACGCCTGGGCGCTGAAGGCGGCAGCCGGCGATGGGCGGCCATTGGATGAAATATGCCCCTACCGCTACGGAAATCCGATGGCCCCGGCCCATGCCGCGGAAGAAGAGGGCGGGCCGCCGGACATCGAGCGCATCGCGGAGATGATCGCGGCCCTTCGCAGCCGACCCGGACCGCTTCTTGTGGAGGGGGCAGGCGGGCTTCTCGTTCCCCTCGGGCCCGGGACGCGGATGCACGACATCGCGGCGCGGGGCGGGCTGGCGCTTCTGATCGTCGCCCCGCTGGGCCTGGGCTCTCTGAACGATACGCAGCTGACGGTCCGGGCAGCGCAGGCCGAGGGGCTTTCGGTCGCCGGAATCGTCTTGAACGATCGAACCGGGGAGGACTCTCCCGCCGCCCGCCGGAATCCCGCCGCTATTGGCGAGCTTTGCGACGCGCGGCTGTTGGGGGTGTTTCCGTATTTACCCGGGATTAATGCCGATTTGGAGCGGGGGGCGGCGCCGGAAAGCCGGGCGGCGGCGCGGCTCCGGGAGGCCGCCCGCGGGATCGATTTCACCGCGATCGGGTGATTTTGCTATGGGGGAGAGCCGGATTCCTTTTCTTTCAAGAATTGGTCCCGCAGGCTGGCGATTTGTTCGGGCCGCCCCATCGCGTAGAGCGTATCTCCCAGTTCGACTATGTAGTCGGCCCCCGGGTTGAAGGTTATCGCGCCGTTCCGCGCGATGGCCAGAATGTAGACGCTGGTCTTCTGGCCGATTTGCGAGACCTGGGTGGCCTGATTCGCCAGCGCCGAATTTTCCGTAACTTTCGTTTCCTCGAAATCCCAGTCCTTCGTGGTGTAGCCTGAAATCGTTTTGAAAAATTTCGCCAGCTTCGGCCGCAGTACGGAATCGGCCATCCGCAGCCCGCCCATCGTGTAGGGGGAGATGACGCGATCCGCGCCCGCGTCGTGGAGCTTGGGGATCGCGCTGTCCCGGGCCGCGCGGGCCACGATGAACAGATCCTTGTTCAACCGCCGGGCGGACAGGGCGATGAATACATTTTCCGCGTCGGTGGGCATGGAGCTGATAAGGCCGGCCGCGCGTTCGACTCCGGCCTCGATCAGCACCTCGTCGCTGGTGGCATCCCCGACGACAACCGGGATGTTTTCGTCGGGGAGCCGCGCCGCTTTATCGGGGTTGTTATCGATAACGACGAAGGGCCGATCCTCCCGCTGGAACTCGCGGCAGATGACAAATCCGATTCGGCCGTATCCGCAAACGACGTGGTGGCCGCTTAATTTTTGAATTTCACGCACTCTTTTTCGCCTCCCGAAGATTTGCCGGACCCGCCCCTCGATCATGTTCTCGGCGACTCCCGCCATGACGTAGAATACGGCCCCGACCCCCAGCATGAGAAGCACCGCGGTGAACATCCGTCCCACGGGGCTGAGGGGTGAACCTCCTGGTATCCGACGGTCGTGATGGAGATGATGGTCATGTAAAATGATTCATGGAGCGGCCAGCCTTCGATCAGCGAATATCCCACCGTACCGAATAAGGTAATCCCGACGAGGATGGCGCCTGAGTAGATGAGGTGCATGGTTCCCGGTTCCTTCCTTGGTTCAATTCATTTTACGAAACGAATCTCATAGGACCGGGTAAAGGAAAGACGAACGACCGCCGGGCGGGAGAAGCGGAAAAAATTCCGGATTCAGCTTTTTTCGATCAGGCCGAACAGCCGATCACCCAGCCGTCCTCGCGCATCGTCCAGAACGGGTTGGACCGCTTCGGCGAAAGCCGCGCGCTCTTCAGCGGTAAGATCAATGACTTCGATTCCCTCGCTTTCCAGTTGAGCGCGAAGCTCGGCCTCCTTGGCCGACGCCAGAGCGCGCTGTGTCCGGATGGCCTCGCGGGCGGACTCCCGGACGGCGGATTGAATGTCCGCGTCCCAGGAGTCGAAACTATTTTTGTGGATATAAAGGCCGCGCGCCCCGAAAAAGTGGCCGCTCATGGTAACGTGGCGATGGTGTTCGATCACGCCGTAGGTGACGGTGTTGGCCAGCGGATTCTCTTGGGCGTCCACCTCGTGAGAGACGATTTTTTCGATGCCTTCCTTCAAATCGACCGGCACGGGGATCGCCCCGAGAAGCTCGAAAGTCTTGACATGAACATCGTTGGGCTGGAGGCGAATCCGCATCCCCTCGCAGTCCGCCGGCGTCCGCACGGGGCGGAGCCGGTTCGAGATGTGGCGAAACCCATTGTCCCAGTATCCGAGCACGCGGAACCCGGTGCGCTCCTCGGTTTTTTCGGTGAGATATTCTCCCAGGGCCCCGTCGAGAGCGGAGTGGGCCTCTCCTTCATTTTCAAATACAAAAGGCAGATCGATGACCTCGAGTTCGGGGACGGCGCTCGCCAGATAGCTGGTGGAGAAATAGCACATCGTAAGCAGGCCGCATTCCACCATCGAGAGAAGATCGTCCGCCCGGTAGCCGAAATCGAGAATGTTCCAGAATATATCGGCGCTGACGGCACCGACCGTTTTCTTTTCCAGGGATTCCTTGAAATGCACCGATGCGCGGCTATGGGTAGAGTCGGGTGGCGAGTAGCCCCCGATCCGGAATTCGATTAGGCAGATCATTCGGCGGCCCTTTCTAAAACGGAAGAAAAGGCGAGACTAACATACGAAAATTTTCCTGTCTCCGTTTTTGGGCACGTTGAATCAACATATTGATTTATAATGATATATGTACTAGTTTATGGTTTTTATTCTCCTCTCCGTAATTTTTTCGTCTCTTGACGGCGAACCGCCGATTGGGCATGTTTCGTGACCTGATTTTGAGAGTTTGTCTTTAGGGAGAAAAAAAGAATGGCAACGCTTCAAGAACAACTTTTTATCCAGGCAGCCACCCGCTCCCTGAACGATCTTGCCAAGGATCTTCGAAAGAAATACGAGCCCAAAAAAGGAGATCGGTTCAGCGTAAAAGGAATTACCTACGAAATCGGCCCTCCCCGGTATGTGGAGGACGGCATCCGGTTTGAAATCAGCAGCAAGATTCCGGGCGAAGAGTTGCCAACCGGCTACAGCGAAACCAAATATTTCAAGGAAATCAAAAAAGTCTGCCAAAAGGCCGACAAAAAACCCTCATCCGGCGACATGGAAAACATCATTCGCGAGACGCGCGACCAGGAGCGCAAGGAGCGCGACTACGTCAAGCTGAGCTACCAGTATTCAAAAAATGAACTGTTCGACGAAAAAAAGGTAATCAAGGAAGTCGAGGAATTTTCGAAAAATCCCGACAAGGAAAAGCCTCCTGCGGTCCCGGGCACGAATACGCTGGCCGCGCGCCTGATTTTGATCCGTCTCGAAGGAACGCTCCTTGAGGGGGCCGAAAAAAATATCCAAGATCTGATTAAGGCAAACGACGCGGTCCGCTCGAAGTTGAAAAAACTCAAGAGCAAATAACGAAACCTCCCGAATGCCCACGGCATCGTCCTTCGCCATTGCGGGTTGCGTGGCCTGGACGCCCATCGAGTACATCTCCAACGCCCTGATCCTAGTGGATCGGGGCGTTGTTTCTTATGCCGGCCCCGCCGGTTCGATCCCGCTGCCCCTCGGCGCCGAGGTGTTCGATTTCGGCGGCAAGCTGATTTGTCCCGGTTTCATCGATCTTCAGGTGAACGGCCTCGGCGGGAGCGCCGTGATGGCGGGGGAGGCGGATGCCGTCGTGTCCATCGCCCGGGAATTGGCGCGCCGGGGCACCTCGGGCTTTTTGCCCACCCTGACGACCGAGTCCGGGGACAAGCTCCTGGCCTCGGCCCTGGCTGTCCGCCGCGCTTGGGAGATCCTCGAGAAAGAAAATTTTCCGGCGGCCTCGATTCTGGGAATTCATCTCGAGGGTCCGTTTATTTCCCCAAAAATGGCGGGCGCGCATCCCGCCGAACACATCCGCCCGATCGATTTGGAAGAGATCGTTTGCATCGCCGATGCGGCGGGCGGATGGGGGGCCGAGGGCCGCCCCGGTCTCGTGCTGGCGACTCTTTCTCCCGAACTCGACGGCGCCGCCAAGGCCGCCGGCTGGTTTCGGCGGCGCGGCGTTGTTCCCGCGATGGGCCATACCGCCGCTAAGGATGAAGAGGTCGAAAGGTTCATATCGGCGGGCGCTTCGTTCGCCGTTCATGCCTATAACCGCTATGGCGCGCCGGAGGAAGAGGGGTCTCCCGAAACCGGGTTGCCCTATCACCGCGCGCCGGGTCCCATGGCCGCCGTGGCGTCCGATCCCCGCCTGATGGTGGGATTGATTGCAGACGGGGTTCACGTTCACCCGGGCATAGTGTCGGGATTTCTCCAGGGAAGCGGCTGGGCCCGCACCGCCCTGACGTCCGATTTGGTGTCCGACCGGGGGCTTTCGGGCCGGGAGGAAGGCCGGGTTTCCGGCCCTGCCGTCCGCTCTGGGGGCGTGTTGACCGGGAGTCGCCTTTCGATCGGAGAGATGGTTCCGCTTTTGAAAAAATGGTGTCCGTTGGACAATGGCCGGATTCTCGCAACCGCGTCATGGAACCCCGCCCGGCTGCTCGGCCTGGAGGGAAAGTGGGGGTGCATCCGCACGAAAGCCCGCGCGGATTTTTGCATCCTCGACCCGGAGTCCCTGGAGATGTCCGCCGCGATGGTGGCGGGGGAGTGGGCGGTTGGCCCGTAATCCTAGGCGTGACCCCAGAGGCGCTTTCATGTAAATTCCTTTACCGAATGCCTCTCCCGTCCGCCTGACCGAACATCCTCTCTGAGTGGGCGCGCCATGTACGATCTTCTATTCCGGCAGGCCACCATTTACGACGGAAGCGGGAGCGAGCCCTATACCGGGGATCTGGCGGTCGAGGGGGACACGATCGCCGCCGCCGGGCCGCCGGGCCCGGGGGATGCGCGCCGAACGGTCCAGGCCGAGGGAATGGCCCTTTCCCCCGGATTCATCGATATCCACGGGCACTCCGATTATTACCTTTTGATGAACCCCACCGCCCAGGCCAAAGTGCGTCAGGGGATTACCACCGATGTCGGAGGGAATTGCGGATACGCCGCCGCGCCCATCGGCGGGGGCGAAATGGAGGAGCGCTGCGCCTATTACCGGGAGGAGTTCGGGCTGGATATTCCTTTCGGCAGGCTGGATGAATACCTGCGGCACGTCGAGGATATCGGCATATCGCTGAACTACGCCCCCCTGATCGGGCACAACACCATCCGGGCCAGCGTGATGGGCGGGGCGGATCGCCCGGCCGGCCCGGACGATCTGGCGCAAATGGACCGGATGACCGGCGAGGCGATGCAAGAGGGCGCTTTCGGGCTGTCCACCGGGCTGGTCTATGCGCCTGCCTGTTTCGCCGACCGGGCGGAGTTGACCGCGCTTTGCCGGACGGCGGCGCGGCACGGCGGCCTGTTCGCCACCCACATGCGGAGCGAAGGCGCCCGGCTCCTCGAGGCGATCGAGGAGGTCATCGGCATCGCCCGGGATGCAGGACTCCCCCTTCAGATCAGCCACCTCAAGACCGCCGGCAAGAAGAACTGGGATAAACTCGATGCGGCTTTTGAGCTGATCGAGGGGGCGCGCGCGGCGGGCCAGGACGTTACCTGCGACCGATATCCTTATATCGCCTCGAATACCCACCTCAGTGCGCTGCTTCCCGATTGGGTTCATAATGGCCGGATGGAAGAGAAGATCGCCAGGCTGCGCGATCCAGCCGTGCGCGCACGGATTCGCGCGGATCTCGAAGCGGCTTATCCCGGTCCGGAATACTGGAAGAACGTTCTGATCAGCCGGGTCCTCACGGAGGAAAATCGCGCCTGCGAGGGGCTGACCCTCGCACAGGCCGCGGAAAAAAGAGAGGTCGATCCCTGCGTGGCCATGATGGATCTCCTCGCCGAAGAGAAGATGACCGTGGAAATTCTTATTTTCATGATGAGTGAGGAAAACATGCGCCGCGTTTTGGAGAAACCCTACGTCATGGTCGGCTCCGATTCCGCCGCTTTAACGCACGAGCCCCCGCTGGGCGCGGGCCGGCCCCATCCCCGGAATTTCGGGACGTTTCCGGCCGTGCTGGGAAACATCGCGCGGGACGAAGGCTTGATGCCGCTCGCCGAGGCTATCCGCAAGATGACTTCCGCTCCCTGCGATCGGTTGGGGATAAATGATCGCGGCAGGCTGACGGCCGGAATGAAGGCCGATCTCGTTTTGTTCGATCCCGGAAAAATCCGGGATACGGCCACCTACGAAAAGCCCGTCTCCTACCCCGATGGGATAAATATGGTTCTCGTCAACGGGGAAATCGTTGTCGAGGACGGGGAACATACGGGCGCGCGTTCCGGCCGGGCGCTCCGGAAGATGGACCGAAAATAATGGGCCTCTATTCCACCCTGGCTCTCGTCGGTGCGTTGGCTCTCAGCGCCCTCATCGCGATCTGGCTTTTTTATAAACGATCCCACAGAGACGATTTTCCAGAAGAAACCTGGGACCCCTATCTCGGGAATAAAGGGGGCGGTGGCGAGGAAGAAATCGAAAGGGGAGTCGAGGACATTTCCGGGCCCACCGATGAAATGGGCGAGCCGACCCCTGGCGGCGGGTCGATTACGGATCGGCTGGCGGGTCTTGAGGGGAATCCCCCCGCCGAAGGCGCGGAAGAGGAACCGGAGGCTCTGCCGGAACCCGATGAGCCGGGCGGGAAAGTGGTTTTCGAGGAAGTGGACCGGCAGGTCGAGCTCATCGGCGGCGCCGCGCAGTCCCCGGCAGAATCCGGAAATCCAGATGATCCCTCCGGTTTTATGATGCCCTCTGAGCTGGCGGGCGGGGGTGCGCCGGCCTCCGGCGAATCTCCTTCATTGGCGCGGAGAGCTCCCTGGTGGGAGGGGGTGGCCGCCCCCAAGGAGGTTCCCTACCGCAGGGAGGTGGCTGAGCTGATGGGCATTGCGGTTGTGGATTCGCCGTCGCGCAAAGAGGATCCGGCAGAGGTCCCGCCGCCGGCGCAGATGTTCCCGGAATTCCAAATCTCACCTCAAGAAACAGCCGACGCTCCGCCTGGCTCCGATGCGATTGGCGAGACCGCCGAAGAGCCCGTCACGGCTCCTCCCGGCGAAGAAGTAATGGCCGGCAAAGAAGAAACAACCGGCGATGAAGAACCGGAGGTGAGCCTGGCTGGAACCGAAGAGCTGCCGGGGACGGAGCCCCCGCCGGCTTCTGTGGATGAAATCGGGGGCGGCATCCAAGAGGCCTCCTTACTGGAGGCAGGAGGGCCGATTGAGGAGGACGAGGCGCCGATTGGAGAGGACGAGAGCCTGCCAGCCGGCGCAGAAGAGGTTCCCGGGCCCGCGATCCCCGATGCGCCCATCTCGTTCGAGGAAAAAGAATTCCCCGGCGCAGAGGCCGCCGAGGCTGAACCCGAAGAGTTTCAGGAGCCGGTTTTCATGCCGGGTGAGGTGGCGCCCGGGCAGGAGATTTCCGGCGGGCCCGCTCCGGCGGCGGAAAGCCCGGCGGAGGGTGTTGAGGATAAGGGCGAGGAAGATTCGTTCACGCTCGAATCCTTGGTCCTGGACGACGAAGGCGAGGCCGAACCCCCCGTCATGTACCAGCCCGAAACCGGAGTAGAACAGCCGGGTGAAGAACCGTCCACCCCCCCCGCTGGGCCGTCCGAAGATGACGCTCCCTCGCCTGAAGCGGAAACACCGCCTCCCGCCGAAGCCGAACCGGTTGCCGGTGAAGACCGGGAAGAGGAGGAGCTTCCTCCCTTCCCGGCGGATGATGCCGCCGGGGGCTTTGAGGCTGGGGATGAAGCGCCCATGCGTTTCGACGAGGAGGACGAGGGGCGTGCATTCATCGATTCGGGCGAAACGGCGCAAGAGTTTCCCGCTGGGCTCGATTCGGCGGATCGGGTTTCCGGCGAAGATTCCGGGACGGCCCCCGTGTCGTTTGAGGAGGAGGAAGGCACCCAGCTGGAGGAAGAGCCCGCCGGAGCGGCGGACCCGCCCTCGGGAGACGTCATCGATTCGGCGGAGTTGCAAGAAGAGCCGGAAGAGACATCTCTTGGCCCGCCGGAGGTGGAAGATGATTCCCTCGATGCTGCGATGGCGCAGGCGGGCCTGACCGGGGAGCCGGCCGGCGCGATACTCGATCCGTCGGAGATGGAGAATGAGCCCGGCGAAGCCGCCGCCGATCCGGATGGGGTTCAACCGGACGGGGATCAAGAGGCGCCCGCCGGGGTCGCTCCTGTTTCGCCCGGCATGGAAAGTGCGTCCCAAGAGGAGCCTTCCGCGCTGGCAGGGTCCGAGGAGGCGATGGATGTCTTCTCCGTGATCGAACAGGAGCGATCGGGCGCGCCGGTGGATTTGCCGCAGGAGTCCATCAGTAACGCAGCCCTTTTCGACGATGCGGACAATGGAGAAAGCGGGCCGGCGGATATCGAGGAAACCGGGGTCTTCCCCGGAGCAGCGCCGCCCGAAGCGGAGCCGTTCGATCCCGGGTTCGAGCC
>DNYS01000189.1:0-1917 GCA_003506735.1 Nitrospinota bacterium | reverse complement strand
AAATGCCGGTGGAGGATGCGCCGGATTCGGCCGCTCTTCCGCTTTCGGGCGGATCGGTATCCGAGATGGTGCAGGGTTTTGTGGCCGAGTGTTGTCCGCGCGATCTTCTATTGATTGAGAACGTGGACGAAGACCTGCCCAGCGGTATCGAAAGGATCGCCGCCGCCGGGCGGGACGATATTCAGGCCCGTTTGGAGGGACGCACGACGGTCGATTCGGAGGAATTTCTCCGCATCGGCATTCTCGAGCACATGATGGGCGGGCATGACGAAGCCCTGGGGTTTTTCAAGGAGGCTCTTCGGCGGGCGGATCGAATGGGGCCCGCATTGAATGCGCTCGCGGTGGCCAGCTATGGACGGGGAAAGACCGACCCGGCGATTTCGTATTCAAAAGAAGCAATTCGGGAAGCGGGGACGGACGTGGCTTTGCTGGCCGCCGCGAACCGGAACCTCGCGATTTTATATCAGGTGAAGGGAGATTTCGGTCAGGCGGCCCAGGCGGCCGCGTCGGCCGTTCAATGCCTGGGAAGCGATGCGGATCCCCGCGTTTTGGCCGGATTGCATTTACGCGCCGGGCAATTGTTCCGAAGGCTCGGAGAGATCAAAAATGCGCATGAGCACCTTTCCGAGGCCGCTCATCTGTTCCTCCGGGCGGGCGACGATGCCGCGCGGATCCGATCGCTGGTCGCGCTGTCCGGCGCCCAGACGGAACTGAACGATTTCGAGGGCGCACTCAAAAATCTGGACCAGGCGGCTCTTTTGTGCAGGAGCGGGGGCGACAAGGCAGGCGAAGCCCTGGTCATGGGCCAGATGGGCGTTGCCTATTCGGCGCAAGATCAATACACCAGGGCGCTGGAGCATTACGGAAAGGCGGTAATGCTCAACCGGGAGCTGGGAAACCGCAAAGGCGAGGGAGCCAACCTGAGTAACGTCGGAAACCTTCATTATTTCCGGGGCGATCTCGAAGAGGCGATATCGGCTTACGGAGAGGCGCTCGTCATCAACCGGGAGCAGAACCATCTCATCGGACAAGCCACTATTCTGGGCAACCTGGGACGAATTTTCCTCGAGCAGAACCAGGCGGATGAGGCCGCCGATCGGCTGAGGGAATCGCTGGAAATATTCCGGTCGGCCGGAGCCCGGGAGCAAACCGAGTACATCCGCGAGCTGTTGGCCGAGGCGGACCGGACGCGGGACAGCTAAAAGAAATCCCCGCAAAACCGGCGTAGGTTCAACCTTTTTGTTGTGGCGGCATCGATCCCCCTCAGCGAATGAGAAAAGATGCTGCTCTTTGCCGCAACACGGAAAAATGAGCTGTTAGATATGCGGCCCCGGGAATGAACGCCAGCCAAATAAACTGCATGCGGTGGCGGTAGGCTGTGCCCACGTTTACTTCGATTATTCCGTGGGCAAGGGCCGACACCCCAAAAAACAAAAGAACGAACCGAATCCCGTGAAATTCGAGGCGCGGTAAGGCGATGACCCAGAGGGCGCAAAATATCAGGAACCCGTAAAAAACCAGATTTTCCGCAATCGCGACTTTCAGGAAGGACGTTTGATGTTGCCAGGGAAATGGGGAGAGAAGAAATTCCCCTATCCGAAGAGGGAATCTGGTTAAAAATTGGCCGAGGGAGTGGTCGGGTTTCGGAGCCATCTTGACAGTGGTTCCCACGTCATTTCGATAGACGAAAACATACAGCGTTCTGCGGTTGTTTAACTGCCGGAAAAAATAAACCCCCCCTTTTTTGAAGGGTGACAACATATATGCGCTGTTCCGTTCGAACAAGATAAAACCGGCGGCGATGACCCCCAAAAAAATGAGGCATTTTCGGGATGAGGCGGTTTGTTTTCGGGCCCATCCCAATGCGGCCAGGGACGTCATCACCAGGACCACCCATATGAGACTCATCATTTCCGG
>DNYS01000061.1:9280-9749 GCA_003506735.1 Nitrospinota bacterium | reverse complement strand
TAACACTGTCTCGCGATGTTGTTCTGCATATACGTAAGGTCCACCTGGTCCCGGCGGAGAAGGTCGCAGTTTTGGACCGACCCCTTGGTGGGGTTAGCCGTTACCTTGACCCCGGAAACTTTCTCGGTCCATAGCTGGGCCAGCAGGACACCCGTGGGATACCAGCTGCCGCCCGTCGAGGCGGTGGCAAGGGCAAGGTTCCGCGCCGCACCAAAAGCCGTGCCCTGCGCGAACAATGCACCCGTGAGAGCAAAAGCCCCAATCAAAAGAAACGCCATTACTCTTCGCATCAAATCTCCCTCCACAAGTGAATACGATTGTTCAAGATTAAAAAACGACGAACCAACTTCACCGGCCACGATTCATTTACCTGAAACAAGTTCGCAGAGAAGATAGGAAACGGCTTTCCCCTCCCCTCTGAACCGTCACTTTGAAATATTTACATCCATATTTCCGTTTACCTAACCTA
>DNYS01000061.1:8888-9144 GCA_003506735.1 Nitrospinota bacterium | reverse complement strand
GCTAAATCGACGCAATTGCTCTTGCTGATTCTTGGCCGCGAAGCGTACCGCGAAATTTCGGCAGCCTGCATCCGCGAGACCCTGGATCTGACGGATACAGTCTTCCGCGGTCCCGTAGGTGTCCACCCCCCACCGCACCTCCTTCAACGACTTATAATTGGCATGATAATATTTATTGACCACTTCGGTTCCTTCGGCCATGGCCTTCCCCCGGTCATTATTGATATGACACAGAAGATGATAGGCGCTTTCGATG
>DNYS01000061.1:8426-8819 GCA_003506735.1 Nitrospinota bacterium | reverse complement strand
TGATAGGCGCTTTCGATGGACGCCTCCTCACGGCCGGCTTCCTTCGCGGCGCTCTGGACCCGCTCCCAAAATAGGGCAAACTCCTCCGGGGAGGCGGAGCAGGTCATCCACCCGTCGGCGTGGCCCGCTACGCGCCGGGCCATCGCATCGAGAATTTTCTCCGAAAGGTCCCCCACGTGCGGGTTACTCGAAATCCAGATAGGGGGGGCGGGTTTCTGAACCGTTTCGAGTTCGCAGCTAATGCTCCTGAGTTGATGAATCTCTCCATCGAAATCAAACGTTTTCGTTGACCACACCTTTCGAATCACCTCGATCTGCTCGCGGATCATCTTCCCGCGCTTTCTCAAATCCACGCCGGCGGCCTCGAACTCTCCGGTCACACCGGGCTGGGGG
>DNYS01000061.1:4726-8152 GCA_003506735.1 Nitrospinota bacterium | reverse complement strand
ATGAAGAGACACGACAAAACTCCCGAATTAAAAAATGAAAATCAAGGTTATGACCGGCTGAAACCCGGTTAAATCTTTTCCAACTCCAGCATCAATTCATTGCAAATGGCGTTCATAAGGGGCTGTTTGTCCTCCAACCGGACCGGCGACCAAACTTGCTCCACCCCCAGGTCCTTGAGTCGCCGGAACTGCTCCAGGCACTCTTCCAGGGTTCCCGCGATGGAGAGTCTGCCTGCCAAATAGTCTTTGAGGCCCAGTTCCTCCACGAGTTTTGCGTTGGGATTTTCACCGCCTGGCTGGACGTGAAAGCGGGACTGATACTCCTCCGCCAAGCGCTGGATGGCTCCAGAGAGCTCTGGCGGAACGGCTTTACCGTCCATGGTGTAGCGGAAGATGATGTGCGCATAACTGGCGAGGGAGAATTTGAGTTCCTCAATTGCCGCCTTTCGGCTCTCCCGGATGTTCAAGAGCCCCACCCACCAGACATCAAGGTCGTCAAGCGTCCTGCCCCCTTCCTCGGCGCCCTCCGCGAGGATGGAAGTGGCCTCGCGGACCACCTCCGGCGTCAGACCCGTGCAGACCCAGACCATATCCGCCACCTTGCCGGCGAGCCGGAGAGCCTTGGGACCGGAAGCGGGCATGGCAATCTTGACGGGGGGATGCGGATAGTCGAGACGGGCGAGTTTTCCATCCCAATCCGCCTCCCCTTCCTCCAAAAGCCGGCGGACAGCGTTGATATACTCTTCCAGCCGGGACAGCTTCGCGGGCTTATGGCCGATGTTGTATACAGCGGCGTCCCCCGGACCGATGCCGACATAGGCGCGGCCGCCGGTAAGCACGGCAAGCGTCGCGGCGGCACCCGCCGTAACGCTCGGATGCCTGGTCACCGGGTTGGTCGCCCATGGTCCCACCAGCGCTTTTTCGGAATTCACCCCCGCGAGTGTGCACCGCGACCATACTTCATGGTAGAGGGACTGGGAGTCCCCGGAACCGATGGCGGCGACACCGGCCTCATCCGCCTGCCGGACATAGCGGACAAAGTTATCCAGCGAGTCCCCGACAATGGTGACGCCAAGCTGCATGAAAGCTCCTCCGGCACAAACACGAAATACCACTCTTCATGGTGTGCGCTGATCCGTAACACGTAACAAGACCTCGGGCAACACATCCATGCCGCCACCCGGCATATATTTACAGGGTCAAATTTCCGGTGCTATGATGCCCATCGATATTTCGGCTGGTTCAAATTCGACTAGCCCAAGGAAGGACCCTGCCATGTACGGTGATCGCGCGCGCATCGGTTTTATCATCCCCTCGAACAACACCGTTCTTGAGGCCGAGTGCGCTCATTATCTTCCGGAGGGTGTCTCGGCCCACTTTTCGCGCATCTCCACGGATCGCACCTTCAGCGTCGAAGAGGCCCGAAACATCGAAAGCCGCCACATCCGTGCCGTGGAACAACTCGAAGGCGCTTTCATCGATCTGATCGCATATGCGTGCATGGCGAGCGCCATCGCCGTCAATCCCGGCTGGGCGGAGGAATTCGTCTCTAAGGTGGAAGAAAAAACCGGCCTGCCAGCCGTCGCCGTCAGCACGGCCACCGCGGAGGCTCTTCACTCACTCGGCGCCAATCGAATCGCCATCGGCGTAACCTATCCCGAGTCCATGAACCCGATCCTGAACGAATACTGCGCACACCATGGGCTCGAAGCAGTCCGAATCGTGAACATGCGGGTGACGGACAAGAGGGAGATTTGCCGCCTTCCCGTTTCCAGCATCGTCGAACTCGGACGTCAGGCCGACTGCCCCGATGCGGACGCCATTGCCCTGTTGGCGACCGACATCCGGGCGCTTCCCGCATCCGCACCGCTCGAAGCCGAACTCGGAAAACCCGTCGTCACCAGCAATGGGGCGCTGCTCTGGGCGGCGCTCGGAGCGGCCGGAATCGCCGATTCGATTCCGGGGGCGGGCCGCCTGCTCGAGAGCGTTGCGCGCACCCCGGCTCACCCCGCCAGCAAGTGATTTATGACCCTAACTGTCGATCAACTCGATACAGACGTCTTAATTGTGGGAGGCGGCCTTGCGGGGCTCCGCGCGGCCATCGCCGCCGCCGAGGGTGGCGTCCGGGTCATGATTGCCTGCAAACGGAAGGCTGGCCGCAGCGGAAACACACTTGTGGCCGAAGGCGGTATCGCCGTCGGATCCCCCAATGTGGACCCGGAAGATTCCATTGAACAACATGTTGCGGATACGCTGGCGAGCGGAAAAGATTTATGCGACCCCATTCTGTCCCGCATGCTGGCGGAAAATTCGGAAAAAGAAGTCTTCGGACTCACCCGCTTCGGCGTCGTCCTCGGCCGAGACAAAAGCGGAAATCTTCTGCGAGGGCAGCCTCCCGGCCACACCAAACGGCGCAGTCTCCGGGCAGAGAGCGATCACCTGCCTAAAAATGCGCGGGGACAGTCCATCACCATTCCCCTTTTGAAATTCGCGGAAAATCTGGGTGTCACCTTATTGGATCGCACTCCCATTCTCAGACTCCTTAGCCGGGACGGTGCCATCGAAAGTGCACTGGCCATGGATGAGGAAAAAGAACGCTATCTCGTTATTCACGCCAAAGCGGTTATCATCGCCGCCGGTGGTGCTGGACAGATGTTCTCCCTGACGAATAACACCGCGGATATCACGGGCGACAGCTACGCGTTGGCGCTCGACGCCGGCGCGGATCTCCGCGACATGGAATTTCCGCAATTCTACCCCAATTGGGGGATCAGCCCGTTTCGCTCCACCATCTCGAGCGTCATGATGGGAGAGGGAGCGGTATTCCGGAACAAAAATCAAGAGCGCTTCATGCCGAGCTATTACCCCGAAGCCAAGGACATGGCGACGCGCGATCAGACCAGTCTCGCTATATTCCAAGAAGTGCAGGCCGGACGGGGCGTGGAAGGCGGTGTTTACCTCGACGCTTCGGGCGTTGATCGGGAAGTGCTCGAGGTGAAATTCCACCACCTCACCGAAGCCATGCGCAGGCTCAATCTTGAATTCGGGAAAGACCCGGTGATTGTTACCCCTGTGGTGCACCACTATATGGGCGGCATTTCGGTCAACCGCCACCTCGAAAGTGGGGTGCATGGCCTTTTCGCGGCGGGAGAGGCCTGCGGCGGAACGCATGGCGCTAACCGCCTGAGCGGCAACGCCTTCAGTGAATGCATCGTGTTCGGCGCCCTCTCCGGCGCCGCTGCGACCGAATATGCCAGGGGACGGGAAATGCCGCGCCCTGCCGGAAAGGAATCCATCGCGGCGATGCTCCCCTCCCTTGCATTTCAGGAAGAGGGACCCGACATCGCGGACCTGCGCCGGGAAATGAGGGAAATCAATTGGAAAAAAAACGGCATCATTCGGACCGAGGAAAGCCTGCTCGCTGGG
>DNYS01000061.1:2943-4676 GCA_003506735.1 Nitrospinota bacterium | reverse complement strand
GGATCTCCTCCGGGGCGGAAAAATTCGGAAGCCGGACCACATCATCCGGTATCACGAGCTGCTGAACATGCTGGACACTTCCGAGGCGGCCATCCGGTCCGCCCTCATTCGAAAAGAATCTCGCGGAGCTCATTTCAGGGAAGATTACCCGGAAGAAGATAACGAAAATTGGCTTGGAAACGTCTTCGTCCGAAAAACGGATGCCGGAATCGAAGCCCGGTTCGAGCCCATCTCCTCATCCGTCGGGACTAGGGCCTCTTCCGCACCGGCTCAATAGAACCTAGGCCGGCGCGGGGCCGAACCCATAAGTAAATGAGAGGAGCCTCATCATTAATAGGCAGGGAGACAAAACACACTGAGCTCTCTCAGTCATATCCGGTTTCCCGCTATTTTCTTCATGGCTAAAATATCTTCCCCAGATCATGTGCCGGCTGGCCGATTTTTCGGAGCGCCCGGCACTTCTCCCCCCTTAGTCGAGTTCTAGATGGGCGGCCGGTGCAGTCTGGAAAACGGTCTTCACCTCTTCCTTGGTCGCCCCAAAGCTGAGCAATAGCTTCATCAGCCACCTCGTGATGGTGACGTGCGAGGGGTTCTGAATTTGTCCCAGGTCCGATCCGTAGACCAGGTTCTCCGCGCCCACCTCCTTGATCATCCGGACGCTGTAGAGCGGACCTGTTTCGTGGATCGGAAAACAAGTGGACCCGAGCCCCATCAGCATCAGCTTCACGCCCTCGGAGGCCGCCTGCTTCATATCCTCTATCGTGTGTTTCGAGTGAATGTGGGTGGGATGGATGATCTCCATGTGCCTGACGCCGGCCTTTTTCGCGTATTCCATGAGCGCACGCGTGTCTTCCGCGGGATAGTGTCCGCTGGCGATGGTGAGGTTATTGTCCGCCGCGATTTGACATATTTCCTTCAAAGGCGCCAGCACATTGTACTTATCGTCCACGATGCGAAGACCGTAGTCCTGATCATCGAACACCACGCGGCGGTGATGGTAGCTGTCCACCATGGGCATCCACACGTATTTCATCCCCGGAAAACCCAGGCACTTTTTGACGGCTTCTGGATTGAGCCCTCCCTGGCTGTAATTCAGGGTGATTCCGCCGAACACTTTCGCCGGAACCAGGGTTTCATCCTCTTGGCGTTCAATCCATTGCTTCAGCGCCCTTTCGGCCATGGCAACCCGCGATGCGCTCGGGGTGTACCAGGTCTTGATGACCAGCGCCCGCATACGCGCCTGGGTGTGTTCAATGGCCATCTCGTCCTCGAGCAGGAGCCTGTCGAAAGGATCAGAGCCTCCGTGGGTGTGAATATCTATGGCGCCGCACATGCATTCGTCGATATCCTCCTCGGTGAACGTCACCCCGGCGAGGAATCGGCCGTATTGGATGTGGCACAACTTCGCGAACTGGCGGTGAAGATACTCCTCCACCTCGGGAGTCATGTCCGGATCGTCAAACTTAGTCCATTCCTTGAGCCTTTCGATTCGCTCGCTTGAAACTTCGACTTTCAATAACTCTTCAAGATCGAAACCTTCGTGACCCTGCGTCATGATGTATAAATCTCCTTATGATTTCGAGGGATCAAAAAATCGTTCCGCCTGCAGATACGCCTCCAGCAACGCAAAAAATCCTCGCCCACGACTCGCAATTTAAATTTGGAAGCAATTTGTTTATAGTTAAACGTTTGTGAGGAATTTTGGTTGAATATTTTTAAAACATTTTCTGATA
>DNYS01000061.1:2513-2840 GCA_003506735.1 Nitrospinota bacterium | reverse complement strand
CCCGCTTTTGTTTCAGAAAACCAAGGGACGGGGTGATTGTGTGGACGCACTCATGACAAATTAGAAATTCGGCACGAACACGATGTTTGTCATTTTTTGGAAGTCCCTAAGATTTCCTCTGGAACAAAAACCACTCCCTCACTGATTTTTCGGGTGGTTCTTAAAAAAGCGGATCGTTTTACATTTATGGCGTTACCCACTATTTCCACTTCAATTTCCACCCCCATCGCACCACTGGGGTGTTCGACGGACATTCGGTTTCCCGAAGCATTTTCCATTGAAGCGATATCCGAAGCCGGAGTTCCAGGAATAAGGCAGGCAGTGGCG
>DNYS01000061.1:1390-2416 GCA_003506735.1 Nitrospinota bacterium | reverse complement strand
TGGCTACAGACACGGCGGCAAAAACGCCGATGGATGAGTGGCAACGATGCGGGATAAAAGAGCGAGTGGAAACAATCCCGCCATTTTGGGGCGGCGAAATCAAAGTCATTTTCGGAACTGTTTTATCCGCGACGTCGTCCAAATTCATCTTCGGGCCCAGTTCCAGCCGGATACGCTCCAATCGTTCCTTGAGAGCCGAATTCGCTTCCATTTGCTCGACGGTTTCATCTCCTGTTATTCCAAATTCCATCGCCGGAAGAACAACTATCGGCATCCCGTTATCGATGCAGGTCACCTTCACGCCATCAATTTCGTCAACGGCATTTCCCGTAGGCAACAAGGCGCCGCACATTGAGCCCGCTGTTTCCATGAAATTGAGCACGACTGGAGCAGACGTTCCAGGGACGCCGTCAATTATCGCATCCCCTTCATAATTTACTTCCCCGTTCGGCGTTTGGATGGTGGCGATGGCGGTGTCCCCGCTATTCACCATATGGATAACCATTTCAGTGGTGGAGTCCTTGGCCTCAACCAAGCCTTGCTCGATCGCGAAGGGACCAATTCCGGCCAAAATGTTCCCGCAATTTTGGCCATACCCGACTACGGGCCTGTCTACGAAAACCTGGGCGAACAAGTAGTCCACATCGACGCCGGGCCTACCCGAGCGGCTGACAATCGCGACTTTGCTGGTTAAAGGATTGGCCCCGCCAATTCCATCGATTTGGCGGTCATCCGGAGAACCCATGACCGACAATAATACCCGGTCGCGTGTCTCCTCATCGTCCGGCAAATTATTGGCCAGGAAATAAACGCCTTTGGAAGTTCCGCCCCGCATCAGGGTTGATTTTATTCCGATTTGCAATTGCTTAGGCCTCCAAATCTTCAATATTATCGACGTAAGTAAGGCCTTTTTCCGCCAGCCTGGAGCGCATTTTATAAATATCGACCCCCAGCTCGCCATTTTGAAGCCGTTCCCTGGTTTTATTCTCGCGGGCGATCCGCTCCTCCGCAGATTTTACAGCCTGC
>DNYS01000061.1:0-1345 GCA_003506735.1 Nitrospinota bacterium | reverse complement strand
CCTGCTCGGCCTCTTGACTGGGAACGATGACAACTCCGTCATCATCCCCAATGACGATATCTCCCGGTCTAACGTGCTGCCCTGCACATACGATGGGAATATTCACAGAGCCGACGGTCTCCTTCACCGTTCCCTGAGCGGATACCGCTTTGGACCACACGGGAAATTTCATTTCCGATAACTCCCTGACATCCCGGCAGCCTGCGTCAATGAAGAGACCACGGACGCCTTTTAAGGCCATGGAGGTAGCGAGAAGTTCGCCAAAATATCCATCCGTGTTTCCGGAGGTCGCCGCCATGACAACCACATCGCCTGGCTGGCAGACCTCAACGACTACGTGCAGCATCCAGTTGTCCCCCGGAGCGGAAAGCACAGTGACCGCCGGGCCCGAAGTCGCCGCGCCTGGATAAATCGGGTTCATATAGGGAGCCATTAACCCTTTTCGGCCCTGCGCTTCGTGAACAGTGGCGACCCCGGACTTTCCCAGGCTCTCTATAATCGCGCTATCTGGCCGCTTGAAATTCCTTACCACAACACCGCTCATGAGAATGCCCCTGTAACCTGGGGGAAGATACGCTGATAGCCCTCGCCATGGGTCATCCCTGCTCGACCAGAGTTCCTACCGCCTTGAACGCCTCGCTGCAAGGCGACCCTTGTGTAGTACTCCCAAAGGTGCTCTTGGCCCGCCATCGCCTCAATGGCTTTGCGCTTGACATCACAGACATCGGAAATGTCGAGCAAAACATCCGGCTTCCAGTTGCACTGCTCCGTTTGATGGGGCTCAAAAAGAAAAACCCCCGGCGCTCCCAACACTTTTTCGCCTGGTTTGTGCCCGTGCGCCTGGGCGATTATCCGCGCCTCTTGGGCGAATTGCGTGGCGAGGGGATGGTCGAAATTATAAGGGTCTTCTTTGGAGTGGGTGAGCACAAACTCGGGATGATGCTCCCGGAAAATATCAACCAATTGAAATAGATGGTCATCGGTCAGGCGCAAGGGGTAATCCCCGATGTCAAAAAACACGGTTTCTCCGCCCAATATCTCCGCCGCCGTCTCCGCTTCCTTGCGGCGCTCGGTTTTCACTTTTTCGATTGTGTACCCCTCTTGCCTCCAGAGCTTCGCGGACTCACCACGCTCACCGTAGGACAAGCACACGATGATGACCTTGTAGCCGCGTTTGGCATAAAGGGCGATGGCGCCCCCCGCCCGCCAAACAAAGTCGGCCGAATGAGCGCTGACGACCAGCGCCGTGGGATTTTCATTGCTCGGCATAATTGGACTCCTTAATTAGATCTGTACAGCCCTGTTCATGGCGAATTAGTGATTTTACCTGAAATCAATCATTTCC
>DNYS01000099.1:5943-6521 GCA_003506735.1 Nitrospinota bacterium | reverse complement strand
CGCCGGCCCGGCATCGTCCACCGCCTCGACAAGGACACTTCGGGCCTGCTCCTCGTCGCCAAGTCCGATATCGTCCACCGCCGCCTCTCCAATGCCCTCAAGGCCCGCCGCATCCACCGGCGCTATCTGGCCCTTGTCCGGGGCGTTCCGCGGCGCGGCAGCGGAACGGTCGATGCCCCCATCGCGCGCCATCCCACCCGCCGCACAGCGATGGCCGTGGTCCAGGGAGGCCGGGAGGCCGTGACGCACTACACGGTGCGCGAGGCGCTCATTGGAGCGGCGCTGATCGAGGTGCGCCTCGAGACGGGCCGGACGCACCAAATTCGCGTCCATCTCAATCACATCGGATTTCCGATCCTGGGAGATCCGGTCTACGGGCGGGGGCGCCTTCCGGGGCGCGGAAAGCGGCCAAAGAAAAAAGAAGCCGAGACCCTGATTCCCCGCCAGGCCCTCCACGCCTACCGGCTGGCGTTCGATCATCCGGTGACGAAGGAGCCCTGCGAACTCGAAGCCGGGCCGCCGCGGGATTTCCTGGACGCGCTGGAGAATCTGCGCCAGCGGGCCGGCAGCGCCTAGCG
>DNYS01000099.1:4538-5842 GCA_003506735.1 Nitrospinota bacterium | reverse complement strand
GCAGGCCGCACCTCCGCAGGCCGCCTGCTATCCCATTCACCGGAACGAGATTCGAATCCCCGGCCAGTCCGGAAATCGTGACAGGAGCTGATGCACATGAAAGAAGTGGTTATCTTAAGCAGCGTGCGGACCGCCGGTGGCGCGTTTGGCGGCTCGCTGAAAAATCAATCCGTGGTGGACCTGGGCGTCCACGCGGCGAGAGAAGCGATCCGCCGCTCGGGCGCCGCCCCCGGAGAATTCAACGAGGCGATCATCGGCAACGGGTGGCAGGCGGGGGTGGGCCCCAATTCGGCTCGCCTGATCGCAGTCGGCGCGGGGCTCCCCGTAACGGTCCCGGCGTTCACGATCAACAAGCGCTGCGGCTCGAGTATCAAAACGGCGGCCCTCGGCGCCCAGGCCATCCGCGCGGGGGATGCCGATCTCGTCCTCGCCGGGGGGGCCGAGAGCACCACAAACGTTCCCTACGTCCAGCCGGGCGCGCGCTGGGGCAACCGTTTCGGCAACGCCGAGTTTCTCGATCTCATTTACAAGGACGGCTACTCTTGCCCGCTGGCGGGCGAGCTGATGGGGAACACGGCGGAAAATCTCGCCGAGCGCTACAACCTCACGCGCGAGGAGCAGGACGCCTACGCCCTCGAAAGCCAGGAAAAAGCCGCCGCCGCCATCGCGGGCGGAAAATTCGCGGACGAAATCGTCCCGGTCGAACTCAAGGACCGCAAGGGCGGCGTCACCACGTTCGGCGAAGACGAGACCCCGCGCGCCGGGCTTTCGATGGAAAAGCTTGCCAAGCTCAAACCCGTTTTCACCGAGAGCGGCTCCGTCACCGCCGGAAACGCCTGCACCCAGGCGGACGCGGGCTCGGCCCTGGTTCTCGCCTCGCGTGAAAAGGCCGATGAACTCGGCGCGAAGCCCATCGCCATCCTCCGGGGCTATGGCTCGACGGGCGTCGAGCCCCGCTTCATGGGGCTGGGCCCGGTCACGGCGATTCCCAAGGCGCTCGATCGGGCGGGCCTCGATCTGGCGGATATGGACCTGATCGAAGTGAACGAGGCTTTTGCCGCCCAGATTATCGCTTGCGAGCGCGAGTTGGCGTGGGACCGCGGGAAGCTGAACGTCCACGGCGGGGCCATCGCCCTCGGGCACCCCGTCGGCGCGACCGGCGGGAAGCTCATTGCCACCTGCCTGAGCGCCCTCAAGCAAAGGGGCGGAGAGTTCGGTGTCGTGAGCGCGTGCATCGGCGGCGGGCAGGGCGTGGCGGTGGTTCTCCAGCGCGTGGTTTCATAAGACCGGACCCGGCGGATTCG
>DNYS01000099.1:4272-4448 GCA_003506735.1 Nitrospinota bacterium | reverse complement strand
GTGGTGGGCGCCGGTACGATGGGCGCGGGCATCGCCCAGATTTTCGCCCAGGGAGGCATCCCGGTCACCCTCACGGACCAGAGCGAGGACATCGTCGCGAAAGCCGTGGCCGGCCTGGAGAAGCGGATGGCGCGCCGGGTCGAGCAGGGAAAAATGAGCGCCGGGGACAAGGACGA
>DNYS01000099.1:3023-4092 GCA_003506735.1 Nitrospinota bacterium | reverse complement strand
AAGGATATCCTGGCCGCGCTCGATGAGGCCGCGCCCGAGCGGACCATTTTCGCCTCGAACACCACCTCGCTCTCCATCAGCGAGATGGCGGCGGCGACCTCCCGGCCGGACAAAGTGATCGGGATGCACTTTTTCAACCCCCCGGTCGTCATGAAGCTGGTCGAGATCATGCCCGGCATCGGGACNNGCCCGCTTCGACAGCCCCGCCGGAATCGGAAGCCGGGTGCTGGCCGGGTCGCTCAACGAGGCCGTCGAGGTGTTCGCTCAGGGGCTCGCCTCGGCCGAGGATATCGACGCCGCCCTGAAAATGGGCTGCGGGTTTCCCATGGGGCCGCTGGAGTTGATCGATCTCATCGGCGTGGATATTCACCTCGCCAAGACCGAGACGCTCTACCGCGAGCTGGGCGATCAGCGCTACCGCCCGAATTTCCTTTTGAAAAAGATGGTCCGCGCGGGCCATCTGGGCCGGAAGAGCGGGCGCGGGTTCTATACCTACGAGGACTGAGGCCGGATGGATTTCGAACTGAACGAGGCCCAGCGGCTTCTCAGGGATACCGCCGCCGAATTCGCAGCCAGCCGGATTGCGCCCGTCGCCCGCCAGAACGATATCGACGAGCGCTTCCCCGCCGACATCGTTCGCGAGATGGGCGAGCTGGGGTTTTTCGGGGGCGTGATTCCCGAGGCCTACGGCGGCGCCGGGATGGACTACATCGCCTACTCGGTCGTGATCGAGGAGATCAGCAAGGTGTGCAGCTCGGTGCGCACCGCGCTGTCCGTCCAGGTGTCCCTGGTCGCCACCACCATCCTCAAGTGGGGCGATGAGGCGCAAAAACAAAAATATCTCCCCCGGCTCTGCACGGCCGAATGGCTGGGGTGCTTTGCCCTGACCGAGCCCGAAATCGGCTCCGACGCCCAGCATCTCAAAACCTTTGCGGCGAAAACCGAAGGCGGGTGGCGGATCGACGGGCGGAAGATATGGATCAGCAACGGCGGCGTCGCCCGGCTCGCCATCGTCATCGCCCAGACCGACAAGGAAAATCACCGCCGCATGGCCGCTTTTCTGGTGGAG
>DNYS01000099.1:0-2924 GCA_003506735.1 Nitrospinota bacterium | reverse complement strand
GGTGGAGGTTCCCGAAGAGGCGTTGCTGGGGGAGGTGGGCGATGGGTTCAAGGTGGCGATGAGCGCCCTGGACAACGGGCGCTACTCGGTCGCCTCGGGTTGCCTGGGCATCGCGCGGGCCTCGCTTGAGGCCTCGGTCGCCTACGCGAAGGAGCGCCACACATTCGGCAAGCCCATCGCCGGGCACCAGCTTGTTCAGGAGATGATCGCGCGCATGGTGGTGGACATCGACGCCAGCCGCCTCCTCATCTACCGGGCGGGCGAGCTCAAAAATGCGGGCCAGTCCAACACCCGGGAAACCTCGATCGCCAAATATTATGCGACCGAGGCCGCCGTCCGGTGCGCCAACGACGCGATCCAGATTCACGGGGGGATGGGCTACAGCAACGAATACCCGGTGGAGCGCTATATGCGGGACGCCCGGGTGGGGACCATCTACGAGGGAACCAGCCAGATTCAAAAGCTCATAATCGCCGGATTCGAGACCGGGATTCGGGCGTTCGGCTAGCTGCGGGGGTGTCTGCGCGCCCGGGATATTCCTCTTTAATATGTTGATAATCAATGAACTGTGCGTTTATTGCCCGCCCGGGTCCCAGCGCGCGTTTCGCGATAAAATTTCCTTCTTGTAATTCGGCCCCGGAACCGGTAATCCTCGAATTCATCAGTTCGGCTCGTTTCGATTATCCCAGAAGAGGTGGCCTATGACGGAGCCCGGGGAAACCCTCCTGCGGACGCCGCTCCACGAAGCGCATCTCCGGGCCGGAGCGAAGATGGTTCCGTTCGCGGGCTTCGAGATGCCCGTTCAATACCGGGGAGTGATCGAAGAGCACCGATCGGTTCGCGGGGCGGCGGGCCTGTTCGACATCAGCCACATGGGGGAGTTCGAAGCGGCGGGACCCGGGGCGGCGGATTTTCTCCAGGGGCTCCTGTCGAACAACGTGAAGAAGCTCGAGGTGGGGAAGGTCCTCTATTCGGTGATGTGCCAGGAGGACGGCGGCATTGTGGACGACCTGACCCTCTACCGCCTGGAGCCGGAACGTTTCATGGCCGTCGTGAACGCGGCCAATATCGAAAAGGATTGGGAGTGGATGACCGCCCGGAACGGGGCGGGCTGCACGTTCCGGAACATCAGCGAGGAAACGGCTCTCATCGCTCCCCAGGGACCTGAGGCGGAGAAAATTCTGGCCGGGCTAATTCCCGGCGGCGGGGATTTGGAGGCCATCGCCTATTACACCTCCGCCGAGCGGGAGGTGGCCGGGCGCAAGGTTCTTGTATCGAGGACGGGATATACCGGGGAAGACGGCTTCGAACTCTATCTCGCCGCCGGGGACGCCCCCCAGGTGTGGGATGCGCTGCTTTCGGCCGGGGCCGGGCGCGGGCTGATTCCGTGCGGTCTCGGGGCCCGGGATACCCTCCGGACCGAGATGAAATACGCCCTCTACGGAAACGATATCGACGAGACGACGAATCCCCTCGAAGCCGGGCTGGGCTGGGTGGTGAAGTTCAAGGCGGGGGATTTCACCGGGAGCGACCGGCTGGCCGAGATCAAGGAGCGGGGAATCGGCCGCAAGCTTGTCGGAATCGAGATGGTGGACCGGGGCATTCCCCGTCACGGGGCGCCGATTCTCGTCGATGGCGACCCTGCCGGGGAGGTGACGAGCGGAACGATGAGCCCAACGCTTGGCAAAGCCATCGGTATCGGCTACGTTCCCATTTCTCATGCAGTCGAGGGGAGCGGGGTCGAGGTGGACATCCGGGGCAAGCCCCGGGCAGCGAAGGTTGTGAAGACGCCGTTTTATCGGAAAAAACCGGCCTAAGGGGAATGTTCGAGGCCGTTCCCGGTTCCATCGATCGGGATATTTCGTTCTTGTAGCTATCCGAAAATCTTTGTGGGAGGTGATTCGGGCCATGGATTATCCTCAAGGGCTCAAATATTCGCGAGAGCACGAGTGGGTGAAGGTGGAAGGCAATATCGCGTTGGTCGGCATCACCGACCATGCGCAGTCCGAACTCGGCGACGTGGTGTACGTCGAACTGCCCGAGGTGGGTTCGGAGCTGGAGGCGAACAGCACGTTCGGCGTCGTCGAGTCGGTGAAAGCCGTCTCCGATCTGTTTGCGCCGGTCACCGGCACGGTGACCGAGGTGAACCAGCAGCTAAACGACGAGCCCGAACTCGTTAACAGCGACCCGTTTGAGGATGGGTGGATGCTGCGAATCGAAATGAGCGACACCTCGGAGGTCGACGCGCTGCTGGAACTCGATGACTACAAGGCGTACATCGAGGAGGAGAGCGGCTGATCCGGCCGCTCCGCCGGGCGAATAGCGCCGGCCATTCCGCAAGCTAAATTTTTCCGCCCTTGAAATGCCAGGGACGCCCCGGTTCATCCGCCGCACCGGCCGCGCTGGCCGGCCCGGAAGATGAACGGACCGGGAACCGGAGTGCCCCGCTGAGGATTGTGCATCATGCCTGAAGCGCGTGCGTCACTCGAAGAGCTGGAAAACCGGGAAGAATTCGTCCGCAGGCACAACGGCCCGGGAGAGGCCGATATCGCGGCCATGCTCGGGGCGCTGGGCCTGGCCTCCCTCGATGAACTCATCGAGCGGACAGTCCCCGCCTCCATCGTGTCGGACACCCCGCTGGCCATCGGCGAGAGCCTGACCGAACAGGAGGCCCTGGCGCGCCTGAAGGGCTTGGCTTCAAAGAACCGCGTGTTCCGCTCCATGATCGGCATGGGCTATTCCGGATGCCATACGCCCGCCGTGATCCTGCGAAATATTCTCGAAAACCCCGGCTGGTACACGGCCTACACCCCCTATCAGCCCGAGATCTCCCAGGGCCGCCTCGAGGCGCTGCTCAACTTTCAGACGATGATCATGGACCTCACCGGCATGGAGATCACCAACGCCTCCCTGCTCGACGAGGC
>DNYS01000273.1:12073-12263 GCA_003506735.1 Nitrospinota bacterium | reverse complement strand
GGGGCGACGGCGCCGTTCTACAACGTCTATTTCGCGTCCAAGCTGCACGCGACCACCGAAAGCATCGGGTTGATCTTTTCCTTGGGCGCCCTGGCGGTGGCCGGGGCCACGTTCCTTACGCCGATGTTGGTTCAAAGGTGGGGCAAGGTGAACACGATTGTCTGGCTCAGGATGGCCGGCATCCCCTTTG
>DNYS01000273.1:10546-12017 GCA_003506735.1 Nitrospinota bacterium | reverse complement strand
GATTGTCTGGCTCAGGATGGCGGGCATCCCCTTCGTCCTCCTGATGGGCATGGCCGACAGTCTCCTTTTGGCGGCGGTTTCCTACTTTTTCGTTTTGGTCCTGATCGGCTCCATTTTCCCGACGCTGGGGATGGTGGACCCCGTGTACCAGCTTTTTCCGATGGAGCTCGTTGAGCCCGCCGAGCGGGGGACGGCCAACGGCGTCATTCACGCCTTCAAGGAGTTCCCGATGGCCATCGGCTCGGCGGTGGCCGGGTTCTTTCTCGCCCCAAACCTGTGGCTCCCGACGTTTTGGATCGCGGCCATCTGTTATGCGGCGTCCTTCGTGATCTACTTGCTCTATTTCAAAGGCTTCGATGTTCGGGCCGGCGCGGCCGCGCCTTCAGTCGCCGTCTCGGAGCCGAAAGGGGCCGCGTAGGAGCGGAAGCGGGCAAGGGGTCGTCCGACCCGCGGGGTCAACCAACCCAAACGCCCGCCCCGCCTGGTGATTAAAACCCCGGCCTCTTCCTCCTCCCTAAAAATTTTCCTCTTTCCTGAAACCTTTTCCGGTTTCGTGTGTCTAATCCCACAAGAAGCAAAGGAGGCCGGTCCTGATTTGGACGGGCGTCCGAGGTTGAAAACATCGGGCGGACCCCCAGGGAAGCAGGTGGCGAGGTCCCCCGTTGAGCTTCAGGCCCCAATGCCCGCGTGGCGGGGCCTACGAGAAGTTCTCCCTCCCGAGCCGGGCTCCCCCCCCTCCTTTTCGAGTATACCCGCAGCCCCTTCGCAATTTCCATCGCCTTTCAACCGGCCGTCTTTTTTGAGAGAATAGAAGCGAGCAACGGCGCTCCCGCTTGCGTGTTCACCCCGGCGTAGGGTTTGCTGTAGGATGAGCGGCTGCTCCTACGGGCCGGGTCGGAGGACACCGAAGCCCTTCATCCCTCAATGAGAGGAGGCGGATAGATGGCCAAAATCCTGATCGGCAACGGCACAGTGATCACAATGGACGCCAAGCGAAGGATCATCAAGAATGGCGCGGTCCTCATCGAAAACGACCGGATCGCCTGGGTGGGGAAGGCCGGCAGGTTGAACCCGAAGGCCGCCCGGGGGGCGAGAAAGATCGACGCCTCGGGCAAGATCATCATGCCCGGACTCATCGACTCCCACGTCCACCACGTCCAATCCCTCGCACGGGGAATCGCCGACGAGATCGACCTCATCGGCTGGATGCATGAGCGGATCTTCCCGTATGAGACCGCCATGACGGAGGAAGACACCTACTGGAGCGCGATGATGACCTGTGTGGAGATGGTCCGCACGGGGACGACCACGGTCGCGGACCCCGGCAGCTATTTGATGAACAGCGTGGGCCGCGCGTGGGAGACATTCGGCATGCGGGGCATCCTCTGCTGGGCCGGGGCCGACCAGTGGAGCGGGGACCGCGCGCTTCCCAAGGGATTTCGCGGCAGGTTGACGACGGACGAAACCATGC
>DNYS01000273.1:8078-10461 GCA_003506735.1 Nitrospinota bacterium | reverse complement strand
GTCGAGCCCAACTGCTCCCCCGAGCTCCTCCAGCGCTGCAACGCGCTGGCCGAGGAGAACGACCTCATCGTCCAGTTCCACGCCTGTGTCAATCAGGAGCAGGTCAATTGGGTGAAGAAGAGATGGGGCAAGCCGACCATCGAGTGGATGGACTCCCTCGGGGTGCTCACCGACCGCTGGCTCCTGACGCACATGGCGGCCGTGACGAACCGAGACGTGGCGCTGATCAAAAAGCGCGGCACCAATGTTTGCCACAACCCCGGCGCGACGCTTCATGGGGCCTATGCGGCAATCTCCGGGGGAAAGTTCCCGGAGATGCTCGACCGGGGTATTACGGTGGTCATCGGATGCGACAGCACGGCGGCCAACAACAGCCTGGACATGTTCCGGGCCTTGTACCAGGTGGCCACCTCCCACAAGGAAGCCCGGGTGATCCCCGACCTCATCCCGCCGGAGAAAGCCCTGGAGATGGCGACGGTCGATGCGGCCAAGGCCCTTCACTGGGAGGAAATCGGGTCGCTGGAAAAGGGCAAGAAGGCGGACGTCATCGTCGTGGACTGCTCAAAGACGAACTGGACGCCCAATTATGAGTTTGCCCTGGTTCCGAACCTTGTCTACTCGGGGGACGGCCGCGATGTCGAGACGGTCCTCATCGACGGGAAGGTCGTCTACAAGGACCGCAAGTTCACGACGGTCGATGAGGCCGAGGTCAACCGGCAGGCCCAGCGCGCGGGCGATCGGATCATGAAGCGGCTCCCCTACAGGCTCAAGTCGCGCTGGCCTGTCGTGTAGGCGGGGTCGAGACTACGCGCCCATTGGCGCAAAGCTTGGGCAATCCGGAAAGAAAAAAGCCCCGCACGGCGGATCGTGCGGGGCTTCCTCATTCCGCTATCGCGCGGCCTCTACTGCGGCGCGAACAGGTCCATGAGCCGTTGGGCCTGATGAGGCTGGGCGGGCCGGACGACGGGAAGGTTGACGCCCGCTTCCCGGTACTTCTCGATCCGGGCCTGCACCTGCTCCGGCGTGCCGGAGGCCGTCAGGTTCTCGACGTAAGATTCGGGCAACGTCTTGGCGAGGAGCGCCTTGCCGCCCTTCTCTTCGGCTTCTATGAATTTCGGGAAGTCTTCCTTGTTGAGATGGGGGTCGCCCACGCGGATTCGCTGGCCGGCGTTGAATTTGATCTGGATCCGGTCGAACTTGCTGGCGACCTCCCAGCGGATCTGCTCGATGGCCTCCTCGTGGGTGTCTTCCACCGAGGAGACGACGATGCAGGCGATCTCGAACTTGCTCCAATCCCGGCCGGCCGCCTCGCAGGATTCCTTGCAGATCCGGATGGCGTTCTTCAGGTACTCGGGCGAGGTCACGGCGTTGAGCATGACGCCGTCGCCGATTTCGCCGGCGACCTTCAGGCCGGTCTTGCTCGTGGCCGCGATCCACATCGGGATCTCTTTTCGGTAAGGCTCCCAGGCCAGCTCCACCCGGTCCAGTTTGATGGTCTCGCCCTGCCAGACAATCTGTTTTTCGCCCGCAACCATCCTTCGAATGGCGGTGATGTATTCCTTCAGGGAGACCACCGGGTCGTCCGGCTCGAGAGAGTTCCAGACGGCGTGGGTCTTCGTGCAGGCGCCCGGGGCGAGGATGAACCTGCCCTCGGAGAGTTCGTCAATCGTCGCGACGGTCTGGCCGTGGATGACCGGCGACCGCAGCCGGACAATCTGCGTGCATCCGATGTTGATCTTCTTCGTGGCCAGGGCGAAGGCCGTCATCGCGGACACGGAATCCCGCATGACCTCGATGGTTTCCGAGAAAAAGCCGAGCTCGTAGCCGCGCTCGTCCGCCTGCCTCACCCATTCGGCCATCTCCCGGACGTTCAGCTTCGGGGAGTAGCCCTGTGCGAATCCGATTCGAGTCATGGATCTGAATTCCCTTTTTTCAACCCCGGGGGCCGGGTTCCGGTGAGCGCGACAAAAGGTCCGATCCCGCAAACGCCGGGTGAGGACGCAACACTCCGCCCACCTTCGACCGGTTTGTCGGTATCGACGCAAGCTCCAGCAAGAAGACACTTTTTACCTTTCACGGGGTTGTTCTGTCAAGACGGCGGGTCGGGACGCGGATACGTCCGGATTCGGCCGGTCCCGCTTCAGCGGGCGCGTCCGCTCCCTGTTTCCGAACGCCTCGCAACCGGGTAAAATTACATCCTGCGCGAGATTGGAACCTCTCTTCCCCTTTTACTTGAGGATGTGACATGGAGTCATACGACGGAATCATAATCGGCAGCGGGCATAACGGCCTCATCTGCGGAAGCTACCTGGCCCGCGCCGGCATGAAGGTCCTGGTCGTAGAGCGGAACAGCCGCGTCGGCGGCGGATTGCTGACCGAGGAG
>DNYS01000273.1:0-7968 GCA_003506735.1 Nitrospinota bacterium | reverse complement strand
ATCGCCTTCCCCGACGGGACCGGCATCTGCATCCACCAGGACCCCGAGAAGACAGCCGCCTCCATCGCCCGGTTTTCGAACAAGGACGCCGACAGCTATCGGGAGATCCACGCCAAATTCACGCTGGGGATGCGGGAGTTCATCACGGAGACGATGTTCAACCGGCCTCTGCCCCCGGAGGAGATGGCGGCGCGCCTGAACGGCGACCTGGGGGAGGAGGTGAAGGCGTACAACGCGATGACCATGTACGAGGCCGTCGAGCGGAACTTCGAGGAGGCGCACGTCCGGACGCTCTTCAAGCTTTGGTTCCACATCCTTGCCCTCGAGGACGACCCCGGGACGGGTGCGTTCTTTCCCCGCGTCTTCAGCCGGATGGACCGGTTCTCCATCGTCAAAGGGGGCAGCATCCGCTTCGCTGAGGCCCTCGAGGAGTGCTTCCGGTCTTACGGGGGGGAGATTCTTCAGGACGCGCACGTCTCGGAGGTCACCCACAAAAACGGAAAAGCCACGGGCGTCCGCCTCGAGGACGGCCGGACGCTGGAGGCGAAACAGGTGGTCATCAGCACGGTGGACCCGCCCCAGACGCTGCGCATGGTGGGCGAAGACGCGTTCGGCCCGGAAATTTCCGAAAAGGTCCGCAACTTCAAGCCTTCCCCGCACGCCATCTGCACGATTCACCTGGCGCTCAACGAGGCCCCGCGCTACACCGCCGCCGAATTCGATCCCGACCTGAACCGGGCCTTCAACATGTTCATCGGCGTGGCCGACGAAGCCCAGCTGGAAGAGAATTTCAACGCGACGATCCATGGGTCGTTCCCGCCTTTCCCGATGGGCAACGGGGCGTGCAACTCGCTCCACGAGCCTTCCTACGCGCCGCCCGGAAAGCACGCGGCGTTCTGGTGGCCGTTCGTCCCCTATGACCTCACCGACGGCGGACCGGACGCCTGGGACGCGAGACGCGAGGAGTACACGAACCGCCTCCTGGAGGTCTGGCGGACCTATGCCCCCAACCTGGACGAGAAGAACGTCCTGGGAACTTACCTCTTCACCCCGCGCGACACCGAGCGGAGCTGCATCAATATGATCCACGGCAGCCACCACGTCGGCGCGTATACGCTGGACCAGGTCGGCTATAACCGCCCCACGCCGGAGCTCTCCCACTACCGAACCCCGGTCGAGGGTTTCTATATGGCGGGGTCGGGCAATCATGTGGGGGGCTCGATCAACGGCGCCGCCGGGTACAACGCGGCGAACACGATCGCCGAAGACCTGGGGATCAAGAAGTGGTGGACGCCGGTGTCCGAGCCGGTGTTGGGGTAAGGTCAACAATCATTCCCAGGGGGACAGACCCACCCGGGTCTAGCCTGGATTTCTCACTATTACAAAGGTCAAGCCACCTATGAGCAGGGAAATTCATTGCCGGTCAACGCCTTGCCTGGAGGAGGATTTCAACCGGGTATAGACAGCGTGCTCCCTGGGCGTTTGCTGGGGCGGGTGGGGTGCCCCGCCCTTACACTGGAGCGAACGTGCGCACTTTCCCATGTAGGGGCCGGGCGCGAGTCGGTTGACTCCCGCACCGGCCCTCCCCGTTAGCCGGCGCGTGAGCCATGAGCGTGTGGTGCGGCCCCATCGCACGTCTTTGTGAGAAATGCGGGTTGAGCGGATTCCGTCATATAATGATTTACCGAATCCGCGGCGCGGCCATCAGGGAAGGAGCCCTTCGTCCGTATGCGATGTGTCATCGTCCACTACCACGAGATCGCCCTCAAAAAGGGAAACCGGCCCTACTACATCGAGCGCCTGGCCGGAAACCTGCGGCAGGCCACATCCGACCTGGCCGTCCGCCGGGTGCGGAAGGTCTCGGGCAGACTCGTGATGGAGCTGGAGGAGGAAACCGCCTGGGAGACGGTCCGCGCGCGGCTGGCCGGGACATTCGGCATCGCCAACTTCTCTCTCGCCAAGCAGGTCCAACTCGACCTCGATTCGTTCAAACGGGACATCGGCCGGGCCGTCCTGGCGCGGCGCGAAGCGGGCGATGATTTCAAGACGTTCCGCGTCTCCGCGCGCCGCGCCTTCAAGCAATTTCCGCTTTCCTCCCCGGAGATCAACCGCGAGGTCGGCGCACACCTCCAAGAACTGACCGGCGCCTCAGTCAATCTGAACCATGCCGATCTCACCGTTCATCTCGAAGTGATCCCCCGGGAGGCATTCTTCTATTTCGACAAGGTCCAGGGCCCGGGCGGTCTTCCGGTCGGGGTCAGCGGGCAAGTGTGCGTCCTCCTCTCCGGCGGGATCGACTCTCCGGTGGCCGCCTACCGGATGCTCCAGCGCGGCTGCCAAGCCACGTTCGTCCATTTTCACGGGGCCCCCTACCTCAGCAAGGCGTCCGCCGAGAAGGCCATGGACCTGGCCGAGCTTCTCACCTTTCACCAGCACCACAGCACGCTCTACTCGACGCCCTTCGGCGAGATTCAGCGGCGGGTGGTCCTGGCCGTCCCGCCCCCCCTGCGGGTCATCCTGTATCGCCGCCTCATGATTCGCATCGCCGAGGCGCTGGGGCGGCGTCACGGGGCGCAGGCCCTGGTGACCGGGGAAAGTCTGGCCCAAGTGGCGTCGCAAACCCTGACCAACATCGGCGTCGTCGAGGAGGCGGCGGAGATGCCCATCTTCCGTCCCCTGATCGGCATGGACAAGAATGAGATCAGCGCCCAGGCCGAGCGCATCGGAACCTATGAGACCTCCATCCAGCCGGATCAGGACTGCTGCTCCCTGTTCGTGCCCAAACACCCGGCCACCCGCTCCAAGGCCGTACACCTTCGCCGCATCGAATCGGCAATGCCGGTGGACGCCATGATCGGCCGCGCGCTCGCCGAGAGCGAGGTCCTCGAAATCGCCCCTGGAAAACGGGCCGTCACCAGGCCGTTCTTTGAGGTCCATCCGGAAGCGGTGAAAGAGGGCGCGGAACCTTAATAGAACGAGTTCGCGGTAAACTCCCTCAAACCCTGGAAACCCGAATGGGCTGCGCGCCCATTTAATGCCCCCGCGCCCGCCGTCCATCTTTCCGCTGTCCCCATCATCGTCTCGGCTCTCCATCCGCAATTTCCGTGGCGCAATTTCCACTTCGGGGAAATTTAGCGCATGAGCCCCCGGGAACCACCACAGGAAATGCGGGGAGGTTCGCGGGAGGGGCATCTCTTCCCGTCCCACTCCATCCGGCCGTCCTCCGGACGGGATCGAAGCGCCGGGCATCGAAAATGGGTGGCTGAAATTCCAACCTATCCTGCCCGATCCCTCTAGCCCCCGCTCCGCCACCCTCTCCAGAACGCGCCCAGGCCCAGGGCGAGGCCGGGCCAGAACATCCACCAGGGATAGGGGCCGGGAATCTCCCCGCGCATGGCGGCGGGACCCTCCCAGAGATAGCTGACGACGATGATGAGGGCCGACGCGGAGATGGCGGCCCAGCCGGGGGCGTCCAGGGCGTAGCGGCCGCCCCCTCCCACCCGCAGCGCCACCGCCGCGCCGCAGCCAATCAGCCCCGCCGAGACGGCCACCGGCGACCACACCGGCCCCACCCAGACGATGGGAATCAGGAAGAGAACGTCCATCGTGAAGATCGAGGGCGGCCAGCCGAGAACCGCCCAGAGCCAGACGTAGTAAAAGATGTCCCACACCCCGAAGGCCACCATGAAAAGGGCGAACCGCACCCAGGGCCGGCGCGCGCCGAGCCAGGCCGCCGAGACGAGCATGACCAGGGTCGCCGCCTCGCGGGCGATCTCGACGCCGAGGATGGATTCGATCAGTTCGGAGCGAAGCGGGAAGGCGAACCCTTCGGGGTAGAAGAGCTTCCGCAGGTAAACGACGACGGCCGCCTCCACGAATGCGAAGGCGGCCGCCCAGACGAATACGGCTACGAGTTTATTTCGAATCTCCCGCCGCGTCAGATTGGCCTCCCAGAACACGGGGGCTCCCTCCGGTTACAGCTCCCGGAGCCGGGTCACGGCCTCGGGGGGCAGCGCCTCGCCGCAGGCCGCGTTCTGGGTGGACTGCTCCGGGGTGCGGATGCCGGGGATGACGCAGGTGACATCCGTGTTCGAGACGCAAAAGCGGAGCGCCGCGGTGGCGGGGCTGATCTTGAGCTGGCCGGCGATGTCCTGGAGCCGGTTCAGCTTGGCCTGGAATTTCTGGATATTCTCGGGCGAGAGCATTTTCTTTCTGCGGTCGCCCTCGGCGAACTCGAAGGTCTCGTCGATGCGCCCGCTCAGGAAGCCCCGCTTCAGCGGCACGCGCGATATGACGCCCATGCCCGCGGACTTGGCCCGCGCGAACGACTCCGCCGGGCTCTGCTCGAGGATGTTGTACTCCATCTGCATGACCGAGGGCTTGCTCTGCCCGACGGCGTAGTCGCACTCGGCGTCGGTGTTGACCGATACGCCCCAGTTTTTGAGCTTGCCGTCGTCCTTGGCTTTTTCGAGGACGGCGTAGCTGTCCTCGGCCTGCATGTTGTCGAGGTTGGGGTTGTGGAGGAGATACAGATCGATGGCCTCGATTTCGAGGCGCTTGAGGCTGTTCTCCAGGGCGTTGGAGATGTACTCGGGCGTGAAGTCGCGCTGGCCCGTCGCCATGTTGTTTCCACCCTTGGTGAAGATGATGATGTCGTTGCGGTCGGAGCGCTCCTTGAGAAACTGGCTGATGATGTTTTCGCTCCTGCCCGCGCCGTAGGCGTCCGAGGTGTCGATAAAATTAATCCCGCCGTCGATGGCCGCGTGGAGCGCCCGGTTGCTTTCGCCGTCGTCCACGGGCCCGAAGGCGCCGCCAATGGTCATGGCGCCGAAGCCGATGACCGTCACCTCCAGCCCCGTATTGCCGAGCATGCGCTTTTCCATGTCGATCTCCCCTTTTCAATGGATTCGAGAATAATTCCAGAATTGAAACGCCCGCCGAGGGGGCGGGCCATCCGCCGATTCGGATTTCCGGTGATTCGGAAAGAGAATCATATCCGCCCGGCGGGATTCGGGCAATACGGCCCCGGGCCGCCTTCCGCGGTTCCGTGGCCCTCTCCCGCTGTCTCATGGCGAGGCCCCGGTCCTCCGTGGCATAATAAAAACGGTGTCTTTCCCGCAATACTCCTTTCCGCGGCAGGTGGCCTCTTGATCGAATCCCTTCATCCCAACACCATCGCGCTCATCGCCGCCTTTTTCACGGCCGTATCGCAGACTCTCATAGGCAAGGCCATCGGCCAGCTCAGCCCGGGGATGGCCGCCCTCATCGCAAACCTCATGATCGCTCTCGTGGCCACCCTGCTCTACGCCGCGGGAGACGGGATGGACGCCTGGCCCCCGATGGGCATCTTCCTGTTCGCCGTCTCGGGCGTCACCGCCAACTTCGCCGCGCGCTACCTGATGTATTCGGCGATCAGCATCATCGGGCTCTCGCGGACCCAGGTTCTTTTTCAGTTCTCTCCGCTTTGGTCCTCGATCGTGGCGATCATTTTCCTGGGCGAGCGGCCCACCCTCGCGATCGGCCTCGGCACCCTGTTCATCGTTAGCGGCGCGATCCTCATCGTCGGCGACCGCAAGCGGGACAGCAAGAACATCCGCCTTTTCTACTACCTGCTTCCGATTTTGGCGGCGCTCATCATGGCGGCCGCACCGAGCATCCGTAAATTCGCCTTCACCCTCATCCCCTCGGCGACGTTTGGCCTCATGGTGGCCTGCATAGTGGCCTCCTCCCTCCAGGCGGCGATTCTGCCCTACACCGAGCGGAAAACGGGAATCCACGCTGAGATGCGGCCCCTCCTGATCGCCGTCGCGGGTGGGCTGCTGAACGCCGCCGCCGCCCTGACGTTCTGGACGTCGTTGAAGCTGGGCGAGGTGACCCAGGTGGTGCCCGTCCGGCGTCTCTCGGTGCTGCTCGTCGTCCTTTTTTCCTGGCTGTTCCTCGGAAAACAGGACCGGATCACCTGGCGCGTCGTGGCCGGCGCCGCCATCACCCTGCTGGGCGGCGGCGCCATCGTCTGGAGCGGTTGACGCGCCCACCCGCCGGAGCCCCCTCGTCCGGGCCTCGCCCAGCCCTCGCCCGGCCCTCACCCGGTTGGGCCTTTAGGAGGCTGGCGGCTCGTCGAAGCTGATGAACACCATGTCCGCCGCCTCGTTGCGGTTCGGGATCAGCGCCTGATACTCGGGCGAGTCGTACCAGCCCTTGGCCGCGGCCTGATCCGGAAACCGGATGACAACGGCATTCTTGAGGGCGTGCTCTCCGTGAAGCACATCGGCCACCTTCCCCCGGAGAATGAATTCGCCCCCGTGGTCCGCGACCGTTCCACGGGCGCTGTCCCCGTAGGCCTTGAACTTCTCCGGGTCCTTCACCTCCACATGAACAACGATAAAAGCTCCCATTTTCATCTCCTGTCCGCCCCGCCGGAGCCCTCCCTTGCGGCGGCGCGCCGCCGGCCGGCTCCGTATGGCGGGATGCATTTGGTGGAATCCAGGCGTAAAATACCCGATTGGAGGTTGTGGAAAAAGCCGCGAACGCCGGAGAGGGAAATGCCATGAAGCCGACAGTGGGTCTCATCGTTCTCATCGCGGGGTTTTTGGCCGCGCTACCCGTCGCAAAACCGGCCGCCGCCTTCGAGGCAGCCGACCTGGACCGTCTCATAAAAACCAAGAGTTGCCCGGGCTGCGACCTGAGCGGGGCCAACCTGTGGAAACTCCCCCTCTACAAGGCCACCCTCAAGGGCACGAATCTGGAGGGCGCCAACCTTCAGGGCGTCGTTTTGTGGCAGGCCAACCTCGAGGGCGCGAATCTAAAAAAGGCGCTCCTGCTCGATACCAACTTCCGCCACGCGAACCTGAAGGGGGCCGATCTGGAGGAGGCCGACATGCGCCGCTGCAACATCCGCTACGCCGACCTCCGGGGGGCGAATCTGTGGAGCGTCGATCTGAGACGGGGCTTTATGCAGGGGGCAAAAATGCAGGGCGCCAATCTCAAATACGCCAAGCTCCGGAGGGCCCTGATGAAGGAAGTGAACTTCGAGGGCGCCATCTGGGTCAACGGAAAAAAATGCGAAAAGGGCTCCATCGGCATGTGTCTGCAATAGGCCACCGTCGCACCGGCCCGGAGAGGCCTGGCTTTCGGCCCGGCTTCGGGCCAGGCGGAGAGGGAGGGTTTCATGACGTTCACCTGTTGGAATGATGTTCCGGCCGAGAACAACCGCCCCGGCGTCACCCACCGCCGCTTGTTCGGAAAAAACGTCCAGGTGCAGCGCCTCACCGTGGAGCCCGGCGGCGAGCCAGCCCCGCTGCACGATCATCCCGATATCGAACAGTTCTTCCTGATTCAGGAGGGCCAATGGGAGATGACCACCGGCGATGAGGTCCGCGAGGTCCGCCCCGGCGACATCGTCTACGTCGCCCCCGGCACCCCTCACCGCATCCGCCTCCTGAGCGAGCGGATCGGATACCTTTATGAAATCTACCAGCCCATCCTGAGCACCGAGACCGCCGAGGAAAGAGAACCCCTCGGATAGTCCGGGCGAGAGCCCATCGGCCGGACCGTTTTCAAGGCGAGACCATTTTCAAAAAGAACGCCCTCCCGGAGCATCCGGGAGGGCGGCTTTTATTTCGAGAAATATCTTTATCAGGCATCCACCTCGACCGTCCCGGCCGGGCCTTCGATCACCTCGCCGATGATCCGCGCGGCGGTGGCTCCCTTGGCGTGCATTTCCTCGACCATGGCGGCCGCCTTGGAAGAATCGGCCGCAATCAGCAGCCCGCCCGATGTTTGGGCGTCGTTCAGGATAGCGATCATCTCCCGGGTGAGGGCGGCCGAGGGCTCGACGAAACCCTTCGTCCACTCGCGGTTGCGCTCCCCGCCGCCCGCCGTGCCCGCCATGGCGTGGGGGAGCAGATCGTCGAACTGGGGCACATCGGCGAAGCGCACGCGCGCGCGCAAACCGCTCGCCTCCATGAC
>DNYS01000275.1 GCA_003506735.1 Nitrospinota bacterium | reverse complement strand
CAACAGCCTTCGGGACTATGCCGAGTAATTTGCTGTACGGTTAGTCTTCTTCCCTAACGACAGACAGGGTGGGTAAGACGGTGGGAGAAGTTCCAGAAGGACCTTGATGAATACCTTCGGTTCTACAACACAGGTGTACAGCCGGGTGACACGATGGAGAGGTTCATTAAATCGTCACGAAAGAAGGTTAGCTGATCAGATATACATATGCAAAGATTCGTGGGACAGATTAATTCCTTTCCAATTCGTTCTCCCTTTCCCCCCTAAATCCGTATCTCTTCTGGTAAAAATCGAGCATTTTCCGAATCCGGGCCTTTGTCGCGCTCATGCACCAGGCAGGTCGGCGGCCCTTGACGAGGCGACAGGAGATGCCGGGCGAGAGTTTCTCGGCCTGATAAACACGGTTGGATTCCACGGCAAAGATTCAAAAAGAAAAACGGGGGAGCGGTGAGCCCCCCCGTTTCCGTTCATGGCAATGAACGGAGAATTCACTTCCCCGGCCCGGTGAGTCCGGGGAGCGACTGTCAGGAAACTACCTGACGGCCTCCTTCAGGCCCACGCCCGCCTTGAATTTGGGCACTTTCGCGGCCTTGATCTGGATGGCTTCGCCCGTTTTGGGGTTGCGTCCCATGCGCGCGGCGCGGTTTGAGACGCTGAAGGTGCCGAAGCCCGTCAGAGTCACCTTTTCGCCGTTGCAGAGCGCTCCTGAGACCGAGGAGACGAAGGCGTTCAATACAGCCTCCGCACCCGCTTTGCTCATGTCTGTTTCACTAGCGATGGCACTGATCAGATCACCTTTGTTCATAACTCCCTTTCCTGGGCCGCATCAGGCGGCACCATCGGGCGGAAAAGGCTCCTACCCATTCGGCGGAAAGCGAAATTTCGGTACATCCTGTTCGGATCGGGCTGAGGTTCAGGGCGGCAAGGCAACTGGGGGGGGCGGATCAAATAACAATGGTAATTCTATACAAATCGCTCCGGATATGCAAGCCGAAAATCTTGTATCCGTAGCAACCACGGGGATTTATGGACTCGGGAAGCGCCACATCCCCGGCCGGCCGGCCATCTGATCGTAGGAAAAAAGGGCCACCCCGTCCGCCCCGGCCCGCCGCGCATCCCGCCATTGACGCCATATTCCCGCCGGGCGGCCCGTGAACAACCATGCGCCTAACCCTATTATAATCAATTGATTATAAGGTTTATCCTCCGCTCTCCGAGCCGCGATTGAGCTTCGGCTGATTTGGGCGGCGAGCCGGGAATCCCGCGAATAGTTCATCACGAGCGCCTTGTCCAATAGCCCCTCGCCGAGCCATCCCCGCCAATCCTGAAAAGCCGATAAATAGGCCCTTTCCGCCCAGGGCAGAACGGCGGCCGAAAGCCGGGCGCCGGGCCGCAGGGCCCGGATTGCCCCGCGGGCCTCCCGGACGGTCTCGGACACCTGCCTCCGGCGCCAATGGTCCCAGGCCTCATAGTCGCGCCGGGAGACGGCGGCGCCGGCGGTGGGGGGGAGGCGTCCGGTTTCTGCGCGGAAGCGCGCCATGGACTCTTTTCCGTAGCCGAAATCGAGCCGGGGGGAGAAGCGGGAGCCCGGCGAGATGGGCAGGGCGTAGGGATACCGGATAAAGTCGAGGTGAATCCCGCTCAGGGCGGGGTAGCGGCGGAGGAGTTCGGAAACGATGGCGGCGAGGCGCCGGCGCACGGCCAAATTCGCCGGGTCGAGAAAAATGCCCGGCGTGCCCAGCCCGAACCCTTTCGCCCATGGAGGTTTTCCGCTTCGGGGATATTCGAGGAGGGAGCGCCCGTACTGGTCGCGGAGAACGGCCTCATGGCCCAACTCTTTCAGGATAGGCGCTTCCCGGTTCCTGGCCAAGGCGAACGAATTGATCCACGCATGAACGCGGATGGCGCGCTTCGCCCGGCCTTTTCGTTTCGCCAGCGCCAGGAGGTAGCCCAGCGGGTCGCCGCCCGCGCGCTGGGAGGGCGAATCGTCCGCCAAGCGGGTGGGAAACCATGCGCGGCCGCTGCGGTAGACCTGGGCGTAGATATCGGTCACGCCCGATCTCCGCGCCTGGGCGACGAGAGAGCGGATTTTCCCAACACTGTCGAGGGTGCGCTGGCTCCCTTCCGCCTGGACCCATAGGCCCACCTCAAATGGCGGCCGGGCCGGGCCGGACCCGCGGGGAGAGACCGGTTCGAGAGTGCAGCCGGCACCCGATAGGATGAGGGTGGTAAAAGAGACGAAGAGCGGGAATGCGTGAATGATCGTCGACCGTTCCGGGCGAAAATGGGGGCAGTTTCAGCGCACCCTAGCGGGGCCGCGCCGGAACCGTCAATGTGCTTCGAGCCCGGGCGGGCGCTGTGAATTCAGGCGGACCAGGAACTCGGAGCCCATCCGGTGCGCCTCGCGAAGAAGGGCTTTTTCGGATTCCTCCGTCGGGGTTTTCCGCATAGGAGGATCGGCGCCCTCGATCGCCTCGAGGGGGAGCGCCATCTCAGGGGCCATGGCTCCCAGAACCGCCCAGGCGGCGCCCGCCAGGGCATACCCGGGGGAGGCGCCGTGGCCGGCGGCCAGGGCCGTCATATCGATTGCGGCAACAGAGGGCCCGTCCGCGGGGACCGGGGGCGGAGAGGGGGCGTTGACGAGAAGGAGCCCTCCCGTCCGGAGGGCGTTTCCGAGGGGTGGGATCACGGCCAGGTCCGGATCGGCAATGACCTCGATATCGAATTGGCCCGGAATCTTCATGTCCTCCAAAGAAGCCGTATCCAGCCGGACCATGGCCCGATCCGGCGCGCCGGGGGGAGAGGGCCACATCGGGGTTCGAACCTGGGAAGAGAGCGAGGCCCGGGCCGCCCCCGCGCCCACCAGCTGGGCCGCAAGGAGAAAATCGCCCGTCATGTCCCTCTCGCGGCGCCCATGGAAACAAATGGCTCTCAAGTCATACTCCGATCATCGAGCGGAACTTCTTGAAGTATGGTCCCGCACCGTTTTATAAGGATTTTCCAATCTACCTTTATTACCGGCTAAAGAAAACGGTGGTCTGGTATGATATGGTGGATTGAATAAAGATGGGTTCGGATAATTTGTTTCCGGGGAGAGTGACGCTTTGAGTAAACGGTTCATGATATTTACTTATGGATGTCAGATGAATCGCTACGACTCGGAGACGATTACCGGGTATCTGACCCAGGAGGGGTATGAGCCCTGCGATGACCCGGCGAAATCCGATCTGATTCTCCTGAATACCTGCTCCATCCGCGACAGGGCCGAGCAGAAAGTCTTCAGCCAGCTAGGCCGCCTCCGCAAGCTCAAGAGGGCCAATCCCAATCTGAAAATCGGCGTTTGCGGGTGTTTCGCGACCCGCGCGGGCGCGGATATTGCCAAGCGGGCGGGCGGGGTCGATCTGATATTCGGCACCCAGAACATTTCGAAGCTTCCCGAGCTTCTCGAAGAATTAGAGACGGGATCGGTTTGCGATACCGACGCCATCGAGCCCGATTTCACCGAACTGGCTCCCATCCGGCGCGGCGGGGGACTCGGCGCCTATGTGAGCATCTCGCGGGGCTGCGATAATTTTTGCACGTTTTGCGTTGTTCCCTACACACGGGGCCCAGAGTGGAGCAAGCCGAGCGCCCTGATCGCTGGGGAGGTGGAGAGCGCCGTCCGGGAAGGGTTCCAGGAGATCAACCTTCTCGGCCAAAACGTCAATTCCTACGGGAAAAATTCCGATGCCGAACTGACATTCGGCGGATTGTTGCGGAAACTCGATCGAATCGAGGGCCTCAAGCGGATTCGCTTCATGACCTCCCATCCCCAGGATTGCGGCGAGGACATGATCGGCGCCATGGCCGAATGCGAAAAGGTGTGCGAGCACCTTCACCTGCCGGTGCAGTCGGGCGGGGACGATGTGCTCCGGCGGATGGAACGCGGCTATACGACCGATGAATACCTGGCGAAGACGGCGCTGTTCCGCGAGCGCGTACCGGGGGGAGCGCTCACCTCGGATATCATTGTCGGCTTCCCCGGCGAGACCGAAAAGGATTTTGAGGGCACCCTGCGCGTGATCAAAGAGGCGCGCTACGACAATATCTATCTATTCAAATACTCTCCGCGGCCGGGAACGCCCGCCGAATCGATGGGCGATCAGGTTCCCGAGGAAGTGAAAACCGAGCGCTTCCAGGCCGTTCAACTCCTTCAGCAGGATATTTCCGAAGAGATCCACCGGAATATGGAGGGTTCGATCGTCGAGGTGATGACCGAGGGCCCGGCCGATGAAAAATCCTCAAAACAAAGGGATAGAGGCCATTTGGGGGGCGAATTGCTCCAAATATCGCCTCCGAAAAGATTTGTGGGTCGCAGCCGCTCCAATCATCGGGTACAATTCACCAAAGGTGGGCCTCCCCCGCGGGCCGGTGAGTTGGTGGAAGTCGAAATCCTGCGGAGTGGAATCAGATCCCTCGGGGGCATCGCAATACCCGGTCGTGCCGTGTTGGCGGACAGTGGCGCATTGGAGGAACGGGCACCATGATCGAAATGAAGGTGAAGGGGTTGACTCTGGATCCTCTTACGAATGTTCCCATCGTCATTCTCCGGGAAGCCGAAGGTGAGCGCTCTCTTCCGATTTGGGTAGGAATCTTCGAGGCCCACGCCATCGCACGGGAGATCGAGGAGTTCCAGACCCCCCGGCCCATGACCCACGATCTGATTAAAAACATCATCAACGGGGTCAAGGGCAGGGTGACCCGCATTCTGGTAAGCGCTCTCCGGGACAACACCTTCTTCGCCGAAATTTTACTGGCCATTAACGGGTCTGAAATCTCCATCGACTCGCGGCCCTCCGACGCCATTGCGCTGGCCCTCCGGATGAGCGCCCCGATATTCGTCGAGGAGAAAGTCCTCGAGGAGGCCAAGAGCATCGAGTTCACCGAGCCCGAAGAGGGCGAGGGCGATGAGGGCGAAGCGGAGGCCTCCGAAAAGCCCCTCGATGCAAATCCCGAGGACGTCAAGCGGTGGCTCGAAAACCTCAAGCCGGATGATTTTCTCAAGTTTGAAAACTGACCCCCCGCCTCGCGCGACATTTTTTCCAGAGTGACCCGGAGTTTTTCCGTTGCTTCTATACCTGTTGCGGCATGGCGAGACGGACTGGAATGTCGAGCGCCGGATGCAGGGGGTGTCCGACCAACCCCTGAACACGATCGGGATCGCCCAGGCCAAGGCCTTGATTCCGCCCCTCAAGGGTCGGCCGATCACTACGGTGTATTCGAGCGCCCTCAGCCGCGCCCGCGAGACCGCGAAAATTCTGGCCGATGGATTGGGCGGCCTGCCGGTCCGCGAGGACGAGCGCCTGGCCGAACTGGATCAGGGCGATATAGAGGGGATGGTCATCTCCGAGATTCAGGAGCGCCATAAAGACTTCTGGAAGGTCTGGCGGGAGCGGCCGGGCGATGCCCGCGTGCCCGGCGGCGAGAGCCTCCCCGAGCTGCAGGCGCGGGCCTGGGCCGCCGTCGAGGAGATCCGGGACCGCCATCCGGAGGAAATGGTCGTCGCCGTCAGCCACAACCTGACCATCACGACCCTTTTATGCCGGGTTCTCGGGCTCGAATTGAACGCCATGCGGCGGATCCGTCAGCACAACGCCACCATCAATCTCATCGAATACGATCCGGCACGCGATTGGACCATCGTGACGATGAACGCCCTGGCGCATCTGAACGGGGGGATAACCTCGGAAGATAAGCCCTACCTTTGAGCCGCCCGAGGGGCCGGAGCCCGGGGGCGCGCATGGGTATGAAACATCGAAGAGGGTGAACCGGTGTGCCGGGGGGGGGGGGGGGGGGGGGGTCCACTTCCCCCTCCTCTCAGACTTCAAAGGATGTGCCAAAAAACCGGACAGACTTACTGACGGACACGATCTGGCC
>DNYS01000212.1:5658-7513 GCA_003506735.1 Nitrospinota bacterium | reverse complement strand
GCGCTCCGTGAGTGGGCGGGGGACCGGCGCCAGGGCCCGCTACGATTACACTCAGGGCTCCATCCGCCTGGGGATGCTGCGCCTGTCCATCCCGGTTTTCTTCGAGCTCCTCGCCTGGAACATCGACTCCATCCTCGAGCTTTTCTGGGTGGGACAACTCGGCGCCCCGGCGCTGGCGGCCATGTCGCTCGGCTTCATGGTGTTGATGTTCGTGCGAGCGCTGGGAATGGCCAACCGGACCGCGGGGCAGGCACTCTTGGCCCAGCGTATCGGGGCGGGAGACATCGAGGGCGCCTCCCGCTTGGCGGGCCAGATGATTGTCCTTCAGCTCATCCTCTTCACACCCATCATCGCCGCGGGGATCGCGGGCGCTCCGGTATTCATGGCCATGATCTCGGGCGATCCCGAAATCGTCCACCTCGGCACGATCTATCTTCGCGCCGGGTTTTCCATGCTCTTTTTCATCGACGGGATTTTCACCCTCGCCGCCATTTTCCGGGGCTCGGGAGAGCCGGGCTTTTCCCTCACGGGCATGATCGTCAACTCGATATCCGGCTTCGCGGCCATGCCCCTGCTCGTCTTCGGAGCCGGGCCTATTCCCGCGCTGGGAATCGCGGGTGCGACGCTCGGCCTGGGTGTGGGGCGCCTGGCCGGCTGCGCGGTCATGCTCGGCTTTCTCTTCTCGGGCAGATGCCGCATCCACCTAAGCCTCTCCGATCTCCTGCCCCGGCCCCATCTTCTGCTTCGAATCGCCGAGCTGGGCTGGCCCATCGGGGGGCAAAATTTCTTCGAGCGCGGGGCGAACCTCGTGCTGATCGGCTTGCTCTCCCCCTTCGGCGGAGTCGCCCTGGCCGCCTGGGGGATCGGCAACCGGGTGAGCAATATGGGGCTGATGACGGCATTCGCCCTGCAGAGCGCCGTGCGGACCATGGTGGGCCAGAATATCGGAGGCCAGCGGCCCGAACGCGCAAGGCGGGCCGCCTGGGCCACCATCGGGGCGGTATTCATCATCCTCTCTTGCACGACGAGCGCCATCTTCCTCTGGGCCCCCGAGATCATCCGCTTCTTCGGGATGTCGGGCGAAGCGATGCCCGCCGGAATTGCGTGCCTTCGCATCCTGTGCCTCGGAATCGTCTTCGAGGGAACGCGCCGGGTCATCTCGGGAATCTTCGAGGGCGCCGCCCAGACGAAGCCGCCCATGTTTGTCGAGGCCCTGATCCGCTGGCCGGTAATGCTTCCGATGGCCTACGGCGCATCGGTGTGGCTCGGCCTCCGGGAGTCGGGAATCTGGTGGGCGGTCGCGGGAAGCCAGGTCCTGGGCGGGCTGGCGCTGTTTTTCTGGTTCAAGTTCGGCTGGGAGCGGCGGATCCGGGAGAGCTAGATTTTCCGCCCTCAATATGCGATCAAATGATCGGATGGACGAGCTGCCGCATTCTGGCCCGGCCTGCCCGACACCCGAGCCCGCCCTGCATTCCGAGACAATGCCATGCTCACATTTTTCACCGTCGTTTTAATTGGCTCCCTAGCCTATGCGCTCGGGTCGGTCTCGCCCGGCTGGTTCGCCGGCCGGGCCCGTGGGCTCGATTTGCGCTTCGAGGGCCAGGAGACGCTCGGCTTTGTGAACGCGGCGAATGTCCTCGGAACGCCCGTCGGGGTGATGGTCTTCGCCGCCGATCTGTTCAAGGGATATCTCGCCGTCGGAGCCGCCCTGTTGTTCACCGACTCTCCCTGGATGGGGGTCCTGGCGGGGCTGGCGGCGGTGGCCGGGCAAATCTGGCCCCTGTTTCACGATTTCTCTGGCGGAAGGGGAGGCGCCACCGCGGCGGGCGTTCTGGTCGCGGCCTCTCCCTGGACG
>DNYS01000212.1:5297-5542 GCA_003506735.1 Nitrospinota bacterium | reverse complement strand
TCTGGTGCAGATATCGCTCACCCTCCTGCTGGCGGCGCTTCTGATGACGCCACGCTGGAAGAGCGTCGAGGTCCTTCTCGGCGCGCGCAAGGCAAGCGAAAACGGCGGGCCCGAAGACCCGCCGCTCGAATAACTCTTCATCCCACCCGATATGACCCGGCCGCTCTCCCCCGAAAGGCGTTATTCCTCACCCAGCAGGTAGCGGATCACCTCATTCGCGGAATAGGAGGTTTTTCCATTTTTCA
>DNYS01000212.1:3623-5167 GCA_003506735.1 Nitrospinota bacterium | reverse complement strand
TCCAGGCTTCCGCCTTTTTTCTCGTAATCTTCCAGGGGCTCCGACGGGCAGCGGTAGCAGATTTTCCCGTCCCCGCGCAGATAAGTTTGATGCAAATAACCCAAATCGCATTTTCGCGGGCGGGCTTCGTACATCTCTTTTTCCGAGTTGGTTTCTTCGAGTAACACCACCTTGAAAGGAAAGTTGGTGGGAGAAGCCACGGGGTCGGTAAACACCTCGGCCTCCCCCCGAACCGCTTTTTGATATACCGCCCGCTTGATGTCCTCCGCGAAGCCGGACTCCTCACAGTAGGCGAATAGGGTCCCCGCCTGAACCCCGGTGGCGCCCAGCGCTTTCATCTCTTTTAGCTTTTCCGGATCGGCGCAGGAGCCCGCCACCCAGAACGGCAGCCCCAGGTCCTTGATCCGGGCAAGATCGACAACATCCTTGGGGCCATAGAGGGGCTCTCCGGCATCGTCCAGCTTAAGCGGCCCGCGCGGTGGCGCGTTGTGCCCCCCCGCCGTTGGTCCCTCGATGATGAATCCGTTCACTTTTCCGGCGGATTTTTTTATCAACGTCATCGCCAGGGTGACCGAGGCGACGATCGCCAGGAACTCGGGACGCTTGATAGGGGGGAAATACCCGGGGATCACCTTCCGGGGCTCGAACCGAGAATAAAAATTTTGACCGCTCTGCGTGTCCGCCACATTTATCCGGAGGGATGTTTCTTCGTGGCAGGCCAATTTATCGAGTACGCCGGGGATTTCCCGGGGAATTCCCGCCCCCATCAGCACAAAATCAACGCCCGCCAGCATCGCCCCGTAGAGAGAAAAGATGTTGGGCAACTGGATTTTCTCCAGCAGGTTGATACCGACCAGTCCGGCGTGCCCCTCCTTGGCCAGCCAAACCTCGGAGAAGTTCGCCGCAACCGTCAATTCTTGCAGGCGCCGGCCGGGCGTGATGCTAAATTTCGGTATGCCCTTGTAAGGCACATCTGCCTTTTTGCCGCCCGGGATGTAATACCAGGAGATCAACCGCTCGGCGATTTCGGGCACGGGAAAATTTTCCAGCGCCCGGCGCATGTGGCCGCCGGGGTCGCCGTCCTGGAGCCGTCGCGCAAAAATGGTGTCCAGCGCCGTTCCGGACACCACCCCCATCTGGCCGGTCCGGGCAACCGCGTTCGCCAGACGCCAACTTGATACGCCAGCCCCCATACCGCCTTGAATGATCGGAGGGTAGACTTTTTCAGATTTGCTTTCGGTTTTTTCGGGTGCGAGCACCGCCTGCCTTTTGTGCTCGACCACCAAGACTTCCATCAGTACGATTTCTCTCTATGGTGCGGGAAACTTGAGGAACCTAGAAAACATCTTTGTCTCTGACAAAGGACAAGGCGAATGGGCGTATCCTTAAGAAATACTAGGGCTTTTCAGGCCCAACGTCCACCCCAATGCCGCGCTCCGGGCAATCGGCCGCCGGCGGAAGGGCCTTATTCAGCCTTATTCCCCCAGAGTTCTTCAAGCAACCTGTCATGCATCCCCCCAGTATCTATATCGAGGAAAATGCCC
>DNYS01000212.1:1213-3463 GCA_003506735.1 Nitrospinota bacterium | reverse complement strand
CCCCCACTCGATGAGTTCATAGAGGGCGCTGAACGCCAGGAAGATGGTCGCGGTGAGGAAAAAAGGCACCCGCCTTTTTCCAAGGGGGGATTTTCACATCGGAATTTCCCGGACAAGGGTGGCCGGAATGAATCTCTGCGCAAAGCGCCCGAGGCGGCCATAGTGATTGCGGGCATGACCGAAATCGTCTCGTATCCAAAAAAAGGGGCACCTGGCATAGGTGTCATTCGCCCCGATCAGCAAAATGACCGAATGCACTAAAATCATGATTCGCCTAGGGAGGTGAAGTGGAACCAGGGATAGACGATGGAGAGACCCGGGATGCCGGCGGTGACCGGCGCGGCCTCCAGAATTCAGGGGAACCAGTCGTGGGGGTTGACTTCGGACCAGACAGATACGGGCTACAGGGCCAAAAGAAGCAAAACCTCTCTTGCCCCGCCGCCCTTTACCATCTGGCTACTCCGCCGCCGCCTTTTTGGCCTCTATGCCGAGCCCGGCCTTCATCGTCTCCGGGAACTCTTTTCGATCGACAATTTCCCGGTACATCCCAATCCCCCGAGGAGGCCCCTCAGCGGACCTCGATGAAACCCTCCATCCCCATTTTTCGGTGGAGGAACCTGTCGCAATAAATCGTGTAGCGGCCCGCACTCGGCGCACGGAAGGAGACCACGGCCGCACCGCCTCCTTCGATGTCCACCTCCTTGACGACTTTTCCGTCCGGGGACAATAGGGTGAAATTGTGTTCGACGAAGGAGGTGTTCCGCACCCGCAGCCGGACCTCGCGGCCCGCGCGAACCCGTATCTGGTTGGGCACGAATCCAAAACTAACTGCCTCCACATTCGCTTCCTCCACGCCCGGACCCACGGATCTTCCCCGCCCCTCTCGCACTGGGACCCCCAGGCAACCCGCAACCAGAAGGCTCGCAACTCCAAGAACCAGCCCCCTCATCTGACTCCGGGTCGCCCTCCGGCGAGGCGGACGGCGAACACGGCCTTCATCGCCTCCGGGAACTCCATGCTGGTCCACGATTTCCTGATTCATTTTCTCAACCTCCTCGGCGAATTGTCCTCTGATACCTAGACGGAAGGAAAGAGGCGAAGCCCCACGTTGGGCGATCCCGGCGCATGGACGAGCTTTCGGACCACGGCATCGGTCCAGGCTTCCTTTTCGGGATTGCCCTTTTCATGCTTCGGGAATTCGGCGTCCCGGACCTCGAGGGAGACAAATTCGTAGAGGACCGAATGCTTGGCCCACGACGAGGCGGAAACCAGCTTGCGGCAGCCGATGCAGCCGGGCAGGGTCTCCATGCAGGGAAGCCGCCACTGGGCGTACCAGGCGCCAAGCTCGTCTTCGTCCTCGAGCTTGCCCGAGTTAAAGCTGCCCATCTGGATACAGGGGCCGGGCGTCATGTCCGCGCTCCGCTTGCTTACCTCAGGGCCGTCCACCCGCGCCTCTTCGACGAAGATTGCCGAGCGCACTCCGATCCGGCGGCCCAACATCTCCTTGGCGTCGGCCGGATAGGTTTCGGCGAGTTCGGCGGGTGTCGGGTTGAAAAAGGGACCCGTCGTCTCCGCGCCGAACAGGAGAATGAAGCGGTCTCCCGCCGGAATGTCCGGGTCCGGCGTGTGGGACAGGCGCCCCTCCACGTTGTTGATCACCTTTTCCTCGGAGGCATAGTGCGCCGCCCACAGATAGCCCGGCCGCTCGAGCGCCTCGGGCAGATGAACCTCGTGAAGCCAGCCCAGATATTCGTCCCGCCCCTCTTCCGGCAGATCGTACCAAGTCGCCCAAATTCCTCGATCCATGAATTTCCCCTTTCCATCAATATCGATAAGAACAGCCTACGCCTCCGGCCAGATGCGGGACCCGACCAACGGAGAGCAGGGCGCGTGGATGACGTATTCGTGAATCCGGGATGTCCATGTTCCCTCTTCGAGGCCCTCTTCCTCGTGCGGGATGAAATGCGAATCGCGCATGCCGGCGGATACAAATTCGTAGAGAATGGAATGCTTGCCCCAGCCAGCCGATGCGACCAGCTTCCGCGCGCCGATGGAGCCGGGCATCGTCTTCATGAACGGAAGGCGGACCTGGGCGTACCAACCGCCCAGGTCGTACTCGTTCTCCGGGCCATCTACGTTGAAGTTGCCCATCTGGATATAGGGTCCGGGGGCGGTTTGGGCGGGGCGCGAGGCCGCATCGGGGCCGTCCACGCGCGCCTCCTCCGAGAACACGCACATGTTCAGCCCGAT
>DNYS01000212.1:0-1123 GCA_003506735.1 Nitrospinota bacterium | reverse complement strand
GGAAAGTTCGGGTCGAAGAAACTGTGCGGCGACTCGGCGCCGATGAGGAAGAGATAGTCCTTTCCCGATCCGACATCGGACTCCCCGGCGCGCATCATGTCCTTGACCACCTCGTGGAAGCGGTCCCCGCCCCCCTCGTTTTTGTAGTGGGCCGCCCAGCAGTAGTCCTCCCGCTTGGAGAGCAGTTCGGGGAGATGAGCCTCGTGAAACCAGGAGAGATATTCCTCTTCCCCATCCTCGGGAAGATCGTACCAAAGAGCAAAGATTCCTCGATCCATGGATCACTCCAAAGTAAACCGGATGGCGGCGGAGCCCCGGAGGACATTCCCCGCGGGGAAACGGCGGCGCTACTGGACGAATACCGTCCCCGCCTTGTCGCGATGGGAGCAGTTGCCGTAGGTGGCGATGAGCTCCGCCACCTCGGTCTTGCTGGGATTTTCCTGGCCATGCACCACGCCTGCCGGGGCAAAGCAAAAGTTCCCCGCCTCGACGAGCTGGCGATCGGGGTTTTCGGGATCGCCCGAGTAGACGTAGATCGGGCCCCTGGCGACGTAGAAGGTCGCATCGCAGGAGTGGTAGTGCATCTTGTTCTTGCCGCCCGGCGGGATAATCGTCCGCGCCATCGTCATCACCTGGGTATCGGTGGTCTCATCGTTCACCCCCCAGAGAATCGTGTAGGGCGGCTCGTATTCCAGGTCCTTGTTCACCTCCACCGAGTTGATAATAATCATCTTCTTTTCGGAATTCATGGCTGCCCTTCCCTTATTAGAATGATGTTCCGGCTCCATGCGGGGCGAAACAAACCGCGGGAATTATCCCGGCCGGCCCGGATGCGCCCACCTCCCTCCCCCGCCGGGGGCTGGGCGGAATCCCATTGCCGCTACGATGTATTTATTGGATAATACGCCGTTCCCGGGTCATTTGAAACGCTCGAGCCGGGCCGGATTTCTATTGCTTTCCGGCAGCGCCGAATCGAGGCAGCCGAAGGGCGCGTTCGCCCCGATTTAAAGGGAGGGCCTATGGCCACCGATGGCGACGATATAAAACCGATGAGTCCCACCATGCTCCGGCTCGAGGTGGGCCTCGCGGCGCTGCTGACCTGCATCGCCGGCTCGCTCTCCAT
>DNYS01000035.1:36265-37691 GCA_003506735.1 Nitrospinota bacterium | reverse complement strand
GAAGAGGCTGCATAGCTACCAGGGGCCGCCCTTCAATTTCAACAGAGAACGGGACATCCCCCTTTTGATACCGCGCTAATATTTCTTGTCGTCGCGAAATAAACCTCTCCAGTTTTCTCGAAAATACCTTCCAATTCGACCATCTCCTCGACAGGAGGTGGCTGTTGGCTATGGGAGAGCAATAAGCAAACGTTAATTTTGTTTTCCATGTTTGATCCGTCTCCTGTGCCTTAATTTTGCTTTAATACATGAAAATTATTCTCACCCCGCTCTGTGCCCCCCCTAATCCCCACCAGCCACCGGTGCGTATCTCCGGCAGGCCTCCTCGTCCCACTCGATCCCGATGCCGGGTTTGTCGGTGAGGAGGAGGCGGCCGTCCTCGAGGGGCATGGGCTCCTTGAGGATGGGCTCCCACCAGGGCATGTGCTCGCACCAGATCGAATGCGGCGCGGCGCTCATGAGGTGGGCCGAGACCTCGTGGAAAAGGTGGGGGGTGATGGGCACCCCGAATTCCTTGGCGATGGCGGCGGCCTTCAGCCAGCCGGTGATTCCCGAGCAGCGCTGGAGGTCGGCCATGAGGACATCGGCCGCGCCCACGACGAGGAGATGGTGCATCCCCCTAGAATTCCAGTTCGTCTCGCCCTGGCAGATGGGGGTATCCGTATCGGCCGCGACATCGGCGCAGCCGCGCATGTCTTCGTGATCGACGGGCTCCTCGATCCATTCGAGATCGAACGCCGAGAGCTCCCGGCAGGCGGCCTTGGCCTCCTCTACGCTCCAGCCCTGGTTAGCGTCCACCATGAGGGTGGCGTCCGGCCCTATCACCCCGCGCACGGCGGCGGTGCGCGCAATATCGTCGCCCAGCGAGGGCAGTCCGACCCGGAGTTTCATCCCGGCGTGGCCACGCCCGATAAACGATTCGGCCTCGGTTTTCAGCTCCTCCTCGCTCGCGTTGATCCATAGGCCCTCGCTCGCGTAGCAGGGAATCTCCCTGCGATCCCCCCCGAGGAGCTTCCAGAGCGGAGCGCCCGCGGCACGGGCCTTGATGTCCCAGCAGGCGGTATCGAGTGCGGCGATGGCCATGGCGCTGATGCCGTCCCGGCCGACGAAGCTGGCGGCCTGGCGCATGGCAGCCCAGTTTTCCTCCGTGTCCGCCGCGTCTTTGTTGATGAGCACCCCGAACAGGTCGCGCACCATCGCCATCAACGCGCGGCAGCGCTCGGCCCCGAAAGCGGCGCACCAGCCGATGCCGCTCAAACCTTCCCTGGTTCTAAGCGTGATGGCGCAGGTGTCCACGGCCGGAATCCGGAAGGTTGAGACCGCGGCCGGCCAGGGCAGCGGCACCCGGACGTGGGAGACGGCGATGGTCTGAATCGTGAGCTTGGCGTCCGCCATGGGTAATCTCTCCGGATAAAGGATGAGGGCC
>DNYS01000035.1:24572-36235 GCA_003506735.1 Nitrospinota bacterium | reverse complement strand
AGGATGAGGGCCCGGATGGGGCGATGGATGCAAAGGAAGGTTACAGCGGTGGCGGGCAAAAGGCTATAATTCCGCCAAAGTCCGCCGCCGGTCCAAAACGAGGAAACGCCAGGGATGCCCGAAATCCGACTCCAGAAGATTCTCGCCCAGGCCGGGTTGGCCTCGCGCCGGGAGGCTGAGCGCCTCATCCTCGCAGGCCGGGTGTCGGTGAACGGGAAGGTGGTCCGGGAGCTGGGGACCAAGGCCGATCCGACCCGGGATGCGATCAAGTTCGGGGGCAAGCTCATCGCCCGCCGCGAGGCGCCCATCTATCTGGCCATGAACAAGCCGAAAAACGTCCTCACCACCATGCGCGATGAGGAGGGCAAGAATCGGCCCACGGTGGCCGCCCTCCTCCCGCCCAGGGGGCGCCGCGTCTTTCCGGTCGGGCGGCTGGATTTCGACGCCGAGGGGCTCCTTCTCCTCACGAACGACGGCGATCTCGCCCACCGCCTGACCCATCCGCGCTATGAGATTCCGCGCGTCTACGAGGTGAAGATAAAGGGCAGGCCGAGTGAGCGGGCGCTGCGCCGGCTCGAGCACATGGCCGGGGGAAAGGAGGGCGCTCCCCCCGAGGCCCGGCGCGTGCGGCTCATGGGCCGGAAGGCCGAGCGCAACACCTGGGTACAGATCGAGCTTCGCGAGGGAAAACACCACCAGATCAAGAACATGTGCGAGGCCGCGGGGCATCAGGTGCTCAAGCTCTTGCGGCGATCCTTCGCCGGCATTTCCACGCGCGGCATCCCGAGGCCGGGCCTCCGCCCGCTCACCGAGGAGGAAATCACCCGCCTCCGCCTGGCGACGAACCTACTCGAGGCCCCGCCCAAAAAGCGAAAGACCCCAAAGCACAAAACCCCTCTGCGAAAGCGCCGGGTGCGCCGGCCGGGAAAATGATCCGCCACCGGCTTTGGACCCTGGCGCTCGCCGCCCTGTTGGCGGCGCCGGCAAGCGCTCCGGCCGCGCCTGGAAACAAACCGCGTTTCCAGGTAAACGGCACGGCGGTCATCCTCCACAAGAACCGCGCCCGGGCCATGGACCGGGCCGTTGACGCAGGCCTCCGGAGGGCCGTCTACCAAGCCCTGCTCCAGTCCTTGGGCGAGGCCTCGATGATTCAGTTCCGGGGGCGCATCGAGGGGGCCCTCCTCAAGGAGGCCCGCCAATATGTGCAAAGCTATCGTGTGCTCGGCTACGAGCTGGCCACCGGCTCCCGGACGGTCAAGGTCAAGCTCGAGGTGGTGGTCGATCTCTCGGCGGTGGACGAGGCGGTTCGTGCGCTCCAGCTGGCCAAGGTGGAAAAAGGAGAAGCCCGGCTCCTCTTCCTGATCGAGGAGCAGATCATTCGCTCCGGATTGGGGGGCCGGAAAACCACCACCCGCCTAGGACCGGACAAAATCGGCACCGCCGAGCGACGGATGATGTACGCCTTTGCCCGAATAGGCTACACACCCGTGAACCCCCGGGGCCAGCGCGAGCCCGCCCGGCCCGGCCAGATTCACGCCGCCATCAGCGGCGACGTGGACGCGGCGCAGGCGCTGGGCAGCCTCTACGGCTGTCCGTTCGTCATCACCGCCATGGCCACCGTCGAGCGCGAGCGCGGAGGGGCGGTGGTCAGCCTGGCCAGCGCCCGCGTGATCCGCACCGAGGACGGCGCGGTGATCGCCATCCGCTCGCGGCAGGTCCGCTACCGGCGCGCACGGGGGAGGCGCGGCTACAGGAACGCCCTAGCCTCGGCCAGCAGCCGTCTGGCGCGTTCGCTGATCCCGGAGATCCGGCGGGTGTTTCCCCCTCCGCCGCGCCCGGCGAGCCGGGGAAGCCGGCGCCGCCGCAGGAGAGCCCCCCGGAGGAGACAATGAGGGAGGCTGTGATATGATCTTGGGCGCGGTGAAAATTTTCTTTTTTGCGCGGAGATTCCAGTATCGATGAACGGGGACATAACGAGGGGCCTCACCCTCGCCAACAAGATCACCGTCGCCCGTCTGTTGCTCGTTCCGGTGTTCGCAATTTGCCTCGTCTACCGGCGGCCCGGCCTGGCCCTGGCCCTGTTTTTCGTGGCCGGCCTGGCGGACGCCCTCGATGGGTATCTTGCCCGAACCCGCCATGAGGGCACCGTGCTCGGGGCGATGCTGGACCCGATGGCGGACAAGCTTCTGATGTTTTCCGCCTATGTGATCATGGGAATGAACGGGCTCATCCCCTCCTGGCTTTCGATTGTGGTCATCAGCCGGGACATTCTCATCAGTCTGGGCTACCTGTCGCTCTATATCGCCGTGGGCTTTATCACGCCCGCGCCGACCTACCTGGGCAAGATTACGACAGTGGCCCAGGTGACCGCGATGGTCTGCGCCCTGATCGCATGGACGATGGGCACAAGCGACACGCGGGTGCTACTCCTGGCCTACATCCCGGCGGGGGCGCTGACCGCTCTGTCGGGGTTTCATTATTCCTTCTTCGTAGCCGGGAGAATGCTCTCCCAGCGCGATGCCGGCCGGCAGACAAAAGAAAATCACTCGCCGGCGGTTCGGGGATGAATAAATGACCGGATCCGGAACGAACGGCCCGGAGTCGCAACACCTCTTCACCTGGAAGCGGATCTGGCTGATCCTCATCCTGATCGCGACCATCTGGATCGTTATCAGCGCCCGGGCGGCCCTTTTCCCCATCGTCACCGCCTTCGTCCTCGCCTATCTGCTGAATCCGATCGTCGAGAGCATGGAAGTAAAGAAAATTCCCCGGACGGCGGCCATCCTGATCCTCCTGCTCGCCCTGGGGGTTTTTCTTCTCCTCCTCTGGGTGAGCATCACCCCCCTCGTCACAGAGCAGGCCCTCGCCTTCTCCCGGCGCCTGCCCGCCTACCTCCGCGTCGTGGAGGGATGGCTCGAGGCCGCCCTCATCCAGCTCCAGGTGGCGCGGCCCGAGGAGGCCAAAAAGTTTTTGTCCGAAAACCTGGCGGCGCTGGGCCAGCTTCCCCTCGATGCCCTGCGCACGGGAGGCAGCTTCCTTCTCCGGACCACCAAGGGCCTCTTGTCGCTGATCATCGGCGTCGCCTTCCTGGCCCTGATTCCCATTCTCACTTTTTACATCCTTCGCGATTTCGGCCAGTTCGGGGATGCCTTCTACAACTACATCCCCCCCCGCTACCGCGGGGAGGTCCGCCGGCGCCTCAACCGGCTCAACGAAATGCTGGGCTCGTTCATCCGGGGCCAGCTCATCGTGGGGATCACGCTGTCGATCCTCTACACGCTGGGATTTTTCCTCGCGGACGTTCCCTTCTGGCTGATCCTCGGCATCCTGACCGGGATGTCCAGCATGTTCCCCTACGTCGAGTGGATCGCCGGGCTGCCGATCTCGCTCATCTTCACTACCATCCAGCATCAAGACTGGACGCACCCGCTGGCGGTTCTCCTCGTATTCGGGATCATTTCCCCGATGGCGGGAATGTTCCTCGTCCCCCGCGTCATCGGCGGCCGGGTGGGGCTTCATCCGGTGGTGGTCATCTCGGCCATACTGATGGGGGGAGAACTCATGGGCTTCGTGGGGATTCTCCTGGCGGTGCCCTTCGCCGCGGCCATCAAGGTGGGCATCGAATTCGTCCACGACCAATACATCGGTTGAACCCCCGGAATTCCTTTTTCGTCGTGCCTCTAAATATACTTTTGAGAGGAAGAAATGCCCGTTTCGAATGTGAAAGCGCTGACATTCGACGTATTTGGAACGGTGGTGGACTTCAGGTCCAGTATCATCCGCCACGGAGAGGAACTGGGCCGGCGGAAAGGACTTGCCGTGGATTGGGCGGCATTTGCCGACGAATGGTACGGGGGGTACCGGCCTGCGATGAACCGCATCAACAGCGGTGAAGACGAATGGGCCAACGTCGGGGCAATCTACCGGAGACGCCTGGAAGAACTAACCGAAAAGTTCGGGCTCGACAGCCTCACCGGCGAGGAAAAAACCCGGTTCAATCAATCGTGGAGCCGGTTGGATCCGTGGCCTGACAGCGTTTCGGGTCTAACGCGACTGAAAAAGAAATTCATCATCTCGGCCCTGTCCAACGGCGACTTCGGGATGTTGACCGAAATGGGGAAATTCGCCGGCCTGCCCTGGGATTGCATTCTCTCATCCGAATTTTTCCGCCGTTATAAACCTGCCCCGGAGGTATACACCAGCGCCATCGAGCTGCTGGGATTGAAACCCGGTGAGGTCATGATGGTGGCTTCCCACAATTACGATCTCAGGGCCGCGCGCGCGTTGGGAATGAAAACGGGGTTTTTTGCACGCCCCACTCAATACGGCCCCGATCAGGCAGAGGACTTGGAAGCCGAGGAAGACTGGGACATCATCGCGGCCGGCCTGGAGGATTTGGCCCAAAAGATGGGAACATAAGCCCTTCTTCTCACCCCGGCACCTCGATTTCGCGGTCGGCGGCGCGGGCCATGAGGAAAATGAGGTCCGACAGGCGGTTCACGAATATGAGCAAATCCGGGTTGCCGGTGAATCCCTCCTCCTGAAGGCGGACGCACCAGCGCTCGCCCCGGCGGAGGATCGTGGTGGCGAGGTCCAGCGCCGCGCCCGGCCCCGACTCCCCCGAAATCACCCAATCGGTTATCTGGATGACTTTCTCGTAGCGGGCGATCTGCCCCTCGGCCCACCCGGCGTGCCCGGGCCCCACGCGCTCCTTGAGGCGCGCCGCTTTTCCGCGCCGGGTCGCCAGCTCGCTCGAAACCAGATAAAGGTCTTTTTGGATTTTGAGAATTTCGGGCTTCATCCAGTCCGGCGCGAGCGCCCGCGCCAGCCCGAGCGCCGCCTTGGCCTCATCGAACGCGCCCAGCGCCTCGACCCGGTCCGAGCTCTTCGACGCCCGGTCTCCGAACCAGAGATCCGTATCCCCGTCGTCGCCGCGCTTCGTCGTGATGGACATGGGCTGATCCTCCGCCCTAGAGCCGCTTGATGATGTCGTTCGCCGCCTGGCGCGTGGTGGCGTCGCCGCCTAGATCGCCGGTGCGCCGCCCGCCAGCCAGATGCTCGCACACGGCCGTGTCCACCCGCTTGGCCGCCCGCCCCTCGCCCAGATACTCGAGCATCATGGAGACGGCGAAAATCGTCGCGACCGGGTTGGCGATCCCTTTTCCCATGATGTCCGGGGCGGAGCCGTGGACGGGCTCGAAAAAGCCGGGATACCCGGCGTCCCCGGTGTTAGCACTCGGCGCGATGCCGAGGCCGCCGACGATGCCCGCGCCCAGGTCGGTCAGGATGTCGGCGAACAGGTTACTCGCCACCACGACGTCAAAAATCTCGGGCCGCCGGACAAATTCGAGCGCGGCGGCATCGACGAGAAATTTTCCGGTCCCGATCTTCTTGTAGCGCGGCCGGGCCGCGATCTCATCGAATACCTCATCCCACAAAACGAGGGTGTAGCCCTGGGCGTTCGATTTGGTGATGTTGGTGACGTGCTTTTTCTTGCGCCCCAGGGCCGCCTCGAACGCCGCCGTGATGATCCGCTCGCAGCCCATGCGGGTGAAGATCACGTTCTGGATCGCCACCTCGGCGGGAAAGCCCTGGTAGTGCCGCCCCCCGGCAGGGCTGTACTCGCCCTCGGTGTTTTCCCGGAAACAGAGCATATCGATATCGCCGGGCCCGTATCCTTTGAGGGGGGATTCGAGTCCTTCAAGTAAAATGATCGGGCGCAGGTTGATATAGAGATCGAACGCCCGGCGGATGGGGAGAAGGAGCTGCTGAAGGGTGATGTGGTCGGGGATGTCCGGACGCCCGACCGCACCGAGCAGGATGGTGTCGGCCTCGGCGAGTTTGTCGAGAAAGTTTTCGGGCGCCATGCGGCCCGTCTTGTGGTAGTAGTCGCTTCCCCAGGGATAGCGGGTGAAGTCGAACCGAAGGCCCCGCTGCCGCTTGGCGAGCGCCTTCAGCACCCGGACGCCTTCGTTGACCACTTCGGTGCCGATGCCGTCCCCGGGAAGGAGGGCGATTTTGTGACTGGCCATGGATTTCCTCGCTCGTAGGGCATCCGGGGCGGCCCCGGATGCGGAATAAAACCGGCTAAAGCCCCAGGTTGATCAGATACTCCACCGGGGCGTATTCGTCCGTCATGACAAGTCCATAGGCGCGCTTGGGCGGCGGCGGCACGCGCGCTTGGGCGGCGAATCGAAGGGCGGGGTCCGACTCCAGCCGCGCGAGAAACTTCCGGCGGTGGGCGGGGTCGCGGTCGCGGAACGCGAGCAGGAGAACGTTCTGCGCATAGGCGGGCAGGTTCGGATCCGTGCTGAACACCCAGACATCGGGAAACACCGCCGCCATCGTCCGGTAGACCGAAGTGTACAGCACCCCCCCCGGGCCCGTGCGCTTGGAGATGAGGTTGAGCAGCATCGCTCCGCCCGGGGCGAGCCGGGCCCGCGCCTCCTCGAAAAATTCGCGCGTCACCAGATGGGAGGGGATGTTCCGCAGGCCCCGGTAGGCGTCGCCGACGATGAAATCCCACTTGCCCTTCGCGCTCCGGAGGGTGCGCCGGCCGTCTCCGGTGACGGTTTTGATCTTGGGATAGCGCCCGAGGCGGAAAAACTTCCGCCCGGCGGCCACGACGTCCGAATCCAGTTCGGCGACAACAATCTCGGCCCCGGGCAGCATCAGATGAAGCGCCTTGGGCATCGTGAAAGCGCCGCCGCCGATGAAAAACATCCGCCGAATACGGGGGACCGCCGCCGGGCCCAGGGCGAGAAACTTGGTGTACTCGAAAAAGGTGGACCGGTCGTCGCCGATCACCATGGCCCCCTCGGGCTGGTAGTCCAGGTAGAGCTGGCGGACGCGCTTGCCCTCCCGGTCTCCTTCGATCACCCGGAGGGTGTGGTACATATTCTCCTTGAAAAAAATGGTTTCCTTTGTCGGGCCGGGGGGGCGGGGTGTCCACGCCGCGCCGGCGAGGAGGCAAACGCCGGTAAAGATCAGAACCCTCCGCACGCTTCGGGAGCCCGCATCTTTCAATCCCGACAGCTTTCCCGAAACCAGGTAGAGCCCGCCGACGGCGGAGGCGGCCAGGGCAATCGCCGTGGCCAAAAAGATGGCGTTCAGCCCGAAGGCGGGTATCAGAACATATCCGGTGATGAAGGTGCCGAAGATGCTTCCGGCGGTGGACCAGGTGAACAGGTTTCCGGTCACCCGGCCCAGCGTCGCGTCCCCCCGCGATGAAAGTTTCACGGCGTAGGGGGTGAGCGCGGCGAGGACGCACGCGGGCGCGGCGAAAAGCAACAGGCCGCCGAATATGGGGCCCGATCGGATGCTCAAGCCTTTTTCGAGCGTGGGCAGAAACGCCGCCCGGAGAACGGGGACCAGCGCCACCAGCCCGGCGCCCGCGACCATGATCAGAAAAAACCGGTGCGCGCTCGGGTCGCGGTCGGCCATCCGGCCGCCGATGGCGTATCCCACCGACAGGGCAGCGAGGATGATCCCGATCATGCTTGTCCAGGTGTAGAGGGTGTTCCCGAAATGGGGGGCGAGCACGCGCCCGGCCGCAATTTCGATCACCAGGATCGACCCGCCCGACAGGAACACCGAAAAATAAAGATACCATCCCGAGAGCGCCCCTCTTCCATCTCCCGGCGCCGCGCCGGATGCTGCGGTTTTTGCCATTTCTCCCTCAATTGACGGTGTTGAGCGTCCGCACTTTATGGTAGCGCGCGCGGGCAGGCAACCGGGAGCGCGCCTCCCTGGATTTTTCGGGTTCAATGCCGCATAAATACACTGCACCCGAAAAACCCTGCAAGGGAGTGTCCCGTGTCGCCCGTGAAAGACAAAATCTATCCCGGCTCGGCCGCCGCCGTCGCCGGAATCCCCGACGGGGCGACGATCCTCCTCGGCGGATTCGGCGGGGTGGGGGTTCCCGAAAACCTCCTCGCCGCGATGGCGGACCATCCCGCCCGGGAGCTGACCATCGTCAGCAACCACGCCGGTTTCGGGGAGCGCGGCCTGGCCGTCCTCTTCCGGCAGAGGAAGGTGCGCAAGCTGATCTGCACCTACGCCTTCCACCCGACCGCCTTCGTCTTCCGCGAAATATACATGGCCGGGGAGATCGAACTGGAGCAAATACCCCAGGGAACGATGGCCGAGCGAATCCGGGCGGCGGGGGCGGGCATTCCGGCCTTCTACACCCCCACCGGAGCGGGGACCCAGGCGGCCGAGGGAAAAGAGACCCGCCTCTTCGGCGGACGCGAGGCCATCCTCGAGCTCGCCCTCCCCGGCGATGTCGCCATCGTCAAGGCCCACCGGGCGGACCGGATGGGCAACCTCACCTACCGGGGAACGGCGGCCAACTTCAACCCGGTCATGGCGGCGGCGGCGCGCCTCACCCTCGTCGAGACCGAAATCATTGTGGAGCCGGGCGAAATCGCACCCGAGAACGTCCACACCCCGAGCGTCTACGTCGATAGAGTCGTCCTGGGAGAAGACCTTGAACTCCGATCCGAAGCTTGAGGCCGCCGCCCTGCGGCCGGGCGATATTGCGCGCCGCGTGGCCCGGGAGGTTCCCGGTGGGACGGTGGTGAACCTGGGGATCGGCATCCCGACCCAGGTGGCCAATTATGTCGAGACCGGGCGCGGGGTTATGTTCATGGCCGAAAACGGCATCCTGGGCATCGGCCCGAGGCCCGCCCCCGGCAAGGAGGATCGGGACCTTATCAACGCCTCGCGCGAGCCCGTCACCGCGATTCCGGGCGCCTCGTTTTTCGGGCACGCCGATTCGTTCGCGATGATCCGGGGGGGACACGTGGACATCGCTGTCCTCGGCGCGCTCCAGGTGTCCGCCCGGGGAGACCTGGCGAACTGGACCGTGCCCGGCGCCGGAAAAGGCGGCATCGGCGGGGCAATGGACCTCGCCACCGGTGCCGGGGAGGTCTTCGCCATCATGACCCACCTCATGAAGGACGGGGGCCTCAAGCTGCTCGACGAATGCACCTATCCGCTCACGGCGGCCGGGGTCGTGACCAAACTTTTCACCGACATCGCCTTCATCGAGTTCACCGGAGATGCCCCCCTTCTCCGGGAGGTGGCGGCGGGACTCGATGCCGAAGACATCCAGCGCGTAAGCGGGCCCCGGCTCCGGGTGGCCGATACGCTTGGAACCCTCGAGCGGGAACCGGAGGCATGATCCGCGCGGGAGCGGGGATTTCGGGCGCGCGCGGATCGCGCGAGGCCGCCGAGGGGGCCGTCGGCGATGCGATGGATATGGCTGGAATCGGCCGGGCGGACCTTGTTTTTCTTTTTGTGACCTCTGAGCACCTGGAGGATTGGCCCCGGATCGCCCGCGCCGCCCGTGAGCGATCCGGCGGGGCGCGGGTGGTCGGCTGCACGGGTTACGGGGTCCTGACTGCGGAGGCCGAGATCGAAGGCGAGACCGGGGCCGCCGCGCTGGCCATCGGCGGGGAAGGCTTTGCCGCCGCGCCGTTTCTCGCCGGGGGGCTGGGCCGCGATCCGCTCGAATGCGGAAGAGAAGCCGGCCGCCAGGCCCGCGAGGGGCTGGGCGCGGCGTTTCGAGGAGAAGGGCCGCCGGCCGCCGTCATTCTTCCGGATTCCTACAACCTCCGCGCCGGGGAGCTTTTCAGGGGCCTCCACGAGGAGCTGGGCGAGGATGCCATCATCGTAGGCGGAGGCGCCGCGGAGAACGGCCGGCTCGGGCGAACGTTTCAGTTTCTGGACGAGGAGATGAAAACCGACGCCGTGGCCGGAGCGGTTTTTCCCTGGAGCCCCACCCGCTTCATCGGCATCACCCAGGCCTACCAGCCCGATGGGGAGCCCATGGCGGTGACCCGCGCCGAGGAGAACATCATCTTCGAGATCTCGGGCCGGCCCGCCTACGAGGTATTCGCCGAGGCGGCGGGCGAGGCGTTGATGCAAAACCCGCGTACCGCCGCGGTCCATGTGTTCGTCGGCCTGCCCGGAGACCCGGACGCGGTCGTGCTGGATCACGGAAACTATATCGTGCGCCCGGTCGTCGGGCTCGATCCCGGAAAAGGGCTCATTGCCCTGCCCGAGAAAATCTCCGTCGGCCAAGCGATCACCTTCACGCGCCGCGACGGCCCCAGGGCCCGCGCCGACCTCGAAACCATGCTCTCGAAGGCCAAGGAGCGGTTCGCTACGGAGAATCTAGCCGACGCAGCCGATTTCGCCCTCTACTTCAACTGCTCCGGGCGGGGCGCCTCGCTCTACGGAGAGAGCGGCGTGGACTCCGCGGCCATCCGCCGGGAAGCGCCCGGCCTTCCGGTGGCGGGATTTTTCACCGGCTCGGAGATCGCGCCCATCGGCACGGAAGATCATTTGCATCAGTTTTCGGGTGTATTGATGATACTGGGTGGAGACCATCCGCCCATGTCCCAGGAGGATATATGAACTACAGCATCGGAAACATTTTCGTCACGACGGTTCACGTTATCAGCGCCATTCTCGCCGTGGGCGGGGTGGCATTTTTCCGGTTTGTCGCGCTTCCCTACGCCGAAGGTCTTCCCGATGAGGAGCGGCAGCGCTGCATGCAGGCCCTTCGAGCGAAATTCGTTCCCTTTCTGCACGGCTCGTTTCTCATGCTCTTCCTCACCGGAATTCACCACATCACCCGGCTCATCCGCTCGGGAATGACCATTCCGGGAATCCTCGTTCTCAAGATCGCTCTAGCCCTGATCATTATTTTTATCGGCGTCGCCCTCACCTGGCGGACGGGCTTCGAGGGCATGAAGGCGAACCGGAAGACCTATCTGACGATCAACCTCGCACTCGCCGTGATCGTCGTCTTCCTGGGAATCTGGGTGACGCACGGGTAGGCGGCCGCGCTCCGATGTCTCTCGGGGAGATGTCTCTCGGAGAGAGGATGCGGTTCCGGACGAGGGAGACGCTCCCAGCCCCTTCGGCGGGGCTGGTATTTCTCCAGAAAGGCAATCAGGTTCTTCCGCTGCCCGCCCAGTGCGGCGGAACCGGAATCAGCGGACCCGGTTCTCCGGCCCGCGGCCCCGGAAGAGGTCGATAAACGCCGCCGCCGCCGCCCGGTCGAATTCGGCCAGGGTGAGGCGCTTCGTCCAGGCGGTCAGGACTATCGATTTCCCGATTCCGGCCATCGGCGTGGCGACGACCCCGGACCAAGGCCCCGAATAGAGCGCGGTCCAGGAGCGCAAGGCCTCCATCGCTCCATCTCCGGGTTTATCGTAGTAGATGACGATGTTGCCGTGCTCGATCGCGTGCACCAGCTTCTCGGGGCGCTGGCGCGAGGTGTAGAAACCCGGTCTCGTCCCGACAGAATCATGCGGCCCGGAGGTGGGATAGATGCTGGGGTAGCTGGCGGATCGGCCCGCCCGAAGGTGGCCGCCGCCCCGGGTGGGGATGGTTTTTATCCGCGACTGAATCGATTTGCCCACCGCCGCCGATTTCAAAAAAGCCCGCTCTCCTCCCCCTGAATTCAACCAATAATACGCGCCGCCGGCCACGGCCAAAACAACCGCCGCCAGGGCGATGAGATTTCCTGTTCCACCCTTTTTGTTATCCTGTTCCTTGCGGGATTTCTTTCCCTTTTGTTTCGGCTTTGATTTGGACTTGGGCACGCTGTCGCTCCCGGCGTTTCGATTTGAAGATCGCGGCAATGAAAA
>DNYS01000035.1:21541-24455 GCA_003506735.1 Nitrospinota bacterium | reverse complement strand
TGAACCCTATCCGCTTCCGACCGATCGGCCTCCTTGAGAGGGGCCGACCCCCAGCTTTTTCAGGCCATCCTCAAGGGCGTCCAGCGCCCGGTCGATCTGCCCTTCGGTGTGGGTAGCCATGAGGGTCGCCCGCAGGCGGCTCGTCCCCTCGGGGACCGTGGGCGGCCGGATGGCCAGCATCAAAAACCCGGCCGTGAGCATGTGGTCGGCCAGGGCGAGGGCACTCCTCGCGTCGCCGACGACGATCGGAAAAATCGGCACTTCCGCCCCACTGACGAGAGCAGGCATCTCGAAGCCGATTCGCTCCAGGCCGGCGCGGAATCTCCGGCAAAGGGCGGCCAGGCATTTCCGCCGCTTTTCCCCCTCTTCACCCGAGGCCAGTTCGAGGGCGGCGCCGGCGGAGGCCACCAAGGCGGGCGGAAGGGCCGTGGAGTAGATGAACGATCTGGCGTGGTTCACCAGATAATTTATTACATCGGTGTCCGAGCAGGCGAAGGCGCCGTAGGAAGCCAGGGATTTCCCGAGCGTCCCCATGGAGACGCCGACGCGATCCTGGACACCGAAATGCGCCGCCGCGCCCCTGCCCGAGGGCCCCAGTATGCCGGTTGCATGGGCCTCGTCCACGAGGAGGAGCGCATCGTGCCGATCTGCAAGGGAGGCCATTTCGTCCAGCGGAGCCAGATCGCCATCCATGCTGAATACGCCATCCACCGCGATGAGCCGCTGGCGGGCGCCCCTGGCGCGCCGGAGCCCATCCTCGAGCGCGTTCAAATCACCGTGGGCAAAGACGTGCACCTTGGCCCGGCTCAGGCGGCAGCCGTCCACGATGCTGGCATGGTTGAGGGCGTCGCTGAATACGGCGTCCCCCTCCCCGGCCAGGGAGGAGATGAGGCCCGTGTTCGCCAGAAACCCGGAACCGAAAAGAATCGAGGCGTCTTTTTTCTTGAAGCGGGCAAGCGCCTTGGAGAGTTTTTCGTGAGGCTCCATGTAGCCCGAAATCAGAGGGCTCGCGCCGGCGCCGGAGCCCCACCGGTGCGCGGCCTCTGCCGCGCAGGCGGCCACCAGGGGATGATCGGCCAGGCCCAGGTAGTTGTTCCCGGCGAGATGGACGGCCTCGAATCCCTCGACCCGGACAACAGGGGCCTGCACCCCGGAGATCACCCGGAGCCTGCGGCGCAGACTCCGGCTGGAAAGGGAGCGCAAATCGGCCCGAATCGAATCGCGCCAACTCGAAGCCGCTGTCTGGATTGAGTCGCTCTCGGCCATGTCCCGATTTTAGGGATTGGCGGCCCCGGTGAAAAGGGCCGGGTCAAACAGACGGAGTTTCGGCCTCAGCGGGACCGGGGGGGGGGGGGTTCCGCTTCGTTTCTTGCCTGGATTCACGCTCTTTTTCCCTTTTTTTGTCTTTTTCCGTAAAAAGGACGCATCCATTTCGTGCGCGGGAGCGGTTTTTTACGCTTAATGGAGCCGTCAGTATCATTTTCCACCCCCTCCATGTTGTGGGCCTTGCCGCTCATTGGGCTGCTTTGGTGCCGCATCGCCCTGATTTCATTATGTCTCCTTGCCGCTGCGGGAGAGGGGTCTCCCGTTACCCGGAAGATATGACCCATCTCCTATTTACTTGCCCGGGAATGAAAAAAGTGGCATTTTGATGTGGTTTCTTGCCGGATTTTCTTCAAACCGGAATCTGGCGGGAATTTGAGATACCATGAAAGCGGGACCAGAGCTTTTCCACGCCCGCACTGAGGGCATGGATGTTCGACTGGCTTTGGGTGGCAATCGGCGGCGCGGCGGGAAGCGTCCTGCGCTACGGTACGACCATCGCGGTCCAGCGGTGGACCCAGAGCTCTTGGCCCTGGGCTACGTTTGCGGTCAATATCCTGGGCTCGTTCCTCATCGGCTGGCTCGCCTATCTGGTGGTTGGACGGGGGGCGATATCCGTCCAGACGCGACTGATCGTCATGGTCGGACTTCTGGGCGGGTTCACGACCTTCTCCACCTTCAGTCTCGATACCCTACGCCTCATCCAGGAAGGGGGGTGGAGGGCGGCGGCGGCCAATGCCGTCCTCTCGGTGGCGGGAGGACTCATCGCCGCCTGGGCCGGCTTTAATATCGCATCGTCTCTCTGAGGGCCCCGCCGGTCAGTCCGCCTTCCCTCTTCATGCGGCCGCGGCGCCTCTCGCGACGATGAGAACCATCCCCCCGGCAGCGGCCAATCCGATCCGCTCGCCCAGAATCAGCCAGAGAAAAAAGGCCGAGAGAAACGGCGCAAAGTAGGCCATCGCCCCGAGGAGAGCCACCTCCCCGGCCGAGACCGCGCGCTCCCAGGCGAGAATCGCCGCCCCGATCGTGACCGCGCCGAGATAGAGAATCGCCCCCCACGCGGCGGGCGGCGGCGGATCGGGCCACCCCGCCGCGAACAGCCAGAGCCCCGAAAGAAAAACGCTCCCTACCGAGGCGGTGAGCAGAAACGCCCGGCCCCCGCCCCATTTTCTGAGCAAAACCGTATAGCTCGACCAGGCCACCGCGCTCCCCAGCGCGAGGGCGTAGCCCAGAATATGGCCCTCCTCGAAAGCCGCCCTCTGCCCTCCGGCAACCAGGGCCGCCCCCGCCGCCCCGAGCAGCGCGCCGGCCGCGATCCGCGGGCGGAAGGGCTCTCGAAGAACAATCCAGGCCAGGAGAACGACCAGAAGCGGCCACAGGTAATTGATCAGCGTCGCCTCGACGATGGGAGCGTGGCGAATCGCCTCGAAATAAAACGCGCGAAAGAAGAACAGGCCCCACAGGCCGAGGAGCCGGCCCCGCCAGCGCTCGCGTGCATCCTGGGGCTCAAACGCGGGGGGCAGCCCGAACAGGCGGGGAAGGATGCCGAAGGCGAGCGCCGCCGCCGCAAACCCGCCTCCCAGCACCCAGG
>DNYS01000035.1:14320-21400 GCA_003506735.1 Nitrospinota bacterium | reverse complement strand
CCCGGCTGCCTATAATCGCGCCATCGAATTCCAAGCGCCCCGACGCATTTCACCGGGCGGGCTGTCCCGCCCGCAAAGGAGACCCGCATGAGCGATCAAACCGACTTCCGGAAATTCTACCGCGACGCCCACGCCACCGAGCTTCTGACCGACCGCGAGAAAAAACTCATCGGCATCGCGGTCGCCATCGTCCGAAACTGCCAACCCTGAGTGGACCACCGCCTGGCGGCCGCCGGGAAAGCCGATATCCCAGAAGAGGTGCTGGACGCCACGTTCGATCTCACCACCGCGGTGATGGCCGGAATCGGACAGAGCATGAACCGGCGCTACAAGGATTCCCTGAAACCGAAAGAGGGGGTAGCGGGCGGGGAGGGCTAGCGGACCTCGGCGCGGAGAACGTAGACATGGCGGGCGAGGGATTCCACTAGGCGGGAGGGATCGAAATCCCGGGGAGTGGTGATCTGGACCCGTACCCGCATCGGGCCGCCTTCGGGATCTTTTTTCACGTCCATCTCCCGGATATCGCAGCGCTCCTTGGAAAGAATGTCCTCGAGCTCCTGGAACATCTCTTCCTCCTCCCCGCCGTTTACCATAATTTCCAGAAGCTTGAAGCGGCGCCGCCCGGAAATTCGACGGCCGACTTTTTTGAGCAGGCCCAGCGAAACCAGCATGATCACCACCACCGACACGGCCTCGACGTGGAGGCCCGCTCCCACGGCCAGGCCGATCCCCGCCGTGGTCCAAATGCTCGCCGCCGTGGTCAGCCCCCGCACCGAAGCGCCCATCCGGAGGATGGCGCCCGCCCCCAAAAAACCGATGCCGCTGACGACCTGGGCCGCGATGCGGCCGGGGTCGTTCGTGGGACTCCCCTCGGCCACGCGCATGGAGACTTCCATGAGCAGGGCGGAGCCGAGGCAGAGGATGATATGGGTGCGAAGACCGGCGGGCTGATTGTTGCGCTCGCGCTCCAGCCCGATGAGGCCGCCGAGGAAGGCGGCCTCTATCAGGCGGAAAATGAATCCGATTTGGTCGGGGAGGATCAATCTATTTTTTCCCGTGTGGGTTCGGGCGTGCTTTGCGCCGGGAAATTTCCTTTTTGATTTCCGCCTTGGATTTTCCGTTCACCGGAATGCCGAACACCTCGCCCACCTTGGTCTGCTTGTCGAGCAGGCGCATAAACGCGAGATCCTCGATCTCGGCGAGCACCATCTCGCAGGTGCTGAATATGGTGCACCCCTCGACGAGATGGCCGCCGAAGCAGGTCGCCTCGGGCCGGCCCATCGAAATCGTGACGTGGGCATGAAGATAGGGCTTGCCGTCCTCGGTCTGGGTGATGTTGCCGCTCATCTGAAGAAGCTCGAGCGGGCCCTCGATGGGAGTGAAGATGCGGCAGTCGTTGTTGATGGGCCAGGGGTTGGGAAACTGCCATACGTTGCGAAGCGTCGCCCTCCGAAGGCTCGCCGCCACGCTGAGGATCACGCCCGCCTTCACCCCCCGCTCCGCGCAAATTTTCAGGGTCGTGCCGTACAAATCGTCGCCCGGGGCCATCCGGATCGTCAGCACGCGCCCGAGGCGCGCCTCCGCCACATCGTAACGGGGCGTGCGCTTCTTCCAGTCGGTTTCGTCGAAAATCACCTCTTGTGCTTGTGTGAATTTTTTTGTCGCCATCAACCGTTCCTCTCCTCAAATTGATTCGCATCCCGCGGGATGGAAATTGCGATCGCCTCAAACCGTCCAGCCATTCGTGTGTCCGTTTATTCTAGCCCCCCGGATTCTAATCCCAAGCCCGGGGGGATGAAAACCAAGGGCCGCCATCCCGCAGTCCCCATCGAGGAACCTAATCCCCTCGGTCGAAGCGGACGATCCCGCCCGAAACCGTCGTCCGGACAATCGCCCCGGGACGGAAAATATCGGCGAGCGCCACCTCCGCGGCGCCGGGCGGGGGCGCGATGACGGCGAAATCCGCCACCCCGCCGGAGGTCAGCCGGCCCACCCCCTCGTCCGCGAACCCCAGGGCCCCGGCGCCGTTCACCGTGCAGATTTCCAGGAGCGCATCCGCCGTCAGGCCCGGGTCCGCCTCCCAGAGCGCCGCCGCCTCATCGAGCAACGAGAGCGAAGGGCTGCTCGCCCGGCTGTCCGTTCCGAGGCAGAGCCGGAGACCGGCACGCCGCATCCCGGCGGCATCGGCGAAAGGATGCCCGAAATAGGCGGTCGACCGGGGACACAGGCAAACCGCCGCCCCGGCGCGCGTGAGAAGCTCCCAATCCTCCTCGTCCGTCTGGTTGCAGTGGACCGCCAGATCGATGTCCTCCAGGACCCCCGCATCGGCCAGGTAGCGCACGGGCGAGCAGCCCGGCGGATCGAAGCCGTTGACCGCGCTCTCCAACGCTTTGTGCATTTCGGCGAACGCGCCGCCACCGTCCTTGAGGAACCGCACCTCTTCGGGGCTTTCGGCCAGATGGGTGGCCGAGGGCCAGGTCCGACCGCGCGCCTCCTCGAGCGCCAAGCGGTAGAGCGGAATCGATGTCGTGTAGGGCGCATGGGGACTGACCCCATCCCTGAGAAATTCCGCCCCGCCACCGGTCTCGCCACCAGTCTCGAACACCCCATCCGCGGAGGGAAGCCTTTGGCGGACAATCGAATCCGCCTCGGCGGGGGCCAGCCCCAGCACCTCGCTGAACACCACCCCGCGCATCTCCATGAACGATAGGATCACCCGGCTGTGGCCCGAGGCCGAAATATCTCCCACACAGGTGACGCCCGAGCCAAACGATGCGATCGCGCCGAGCCGGGAGGAGGAGAGAAAAAGAGGGGGCGGCCAGCCGCGCGTCTCGCGGACCAGGGCCACGATCCACTCGGCCATCGGCGCGCGCGCGGCCTCGAATCCGCTCAGCTCGAGGTGGGTGTGGGTGTTCACGAGACCGGGGACGAGAACCGCCCTTCCGAAATTCCGATCGGGGACCGGCGGCCCCTTGGGGCGGACCTCCGCCTCCGGGCCCACCGCTTCGATGCGGCCGCCCCGGGTGAGGACCGCTCCGCCGCGAATGGGCGGGCTCCCGGCCGGGCACACGAGATCGGCCCGCCAGAGGTTTTGTCTTCGAGAGGGGGTCTGCTCCGCGCGGTTTCCGTTTTCCGGGCCGCTAGCTGAGCTCATGATATTTGCGCGGCCTCAGGAAACCCGTGCCCGGACCCTTCCCGAACCGGTAGGCCGCGCGCCGGAGACTGGCCAGGTCATGTTCCCAGCGCCAATCGTTGACCTGGAGCCTTGTTCTCAGGCGGCCCGACTCCCACGCACACATGGCGGCGTAGGCGATCACGAGAGCAACGCCCCAACCGGGGAGGATCAATAAGAAGATTAAACCGAGAACGACGGACAAGGAAGCCATGATCAGATCAACTCATAGAAAAAATTTCGCCGCCGGGGGGTGAAGCCCGCGGCCCCGGCCATGCGGTGAAGATCGGCTTCGTTCAGGCAATGGACCGTACCCGCCGAGCTTACCACGTTCTCCTCCAGCATGGTCGAGCCCATGTCGTTCGCCCCGAAGCGCAGCGAAAGCTCGCCCACCTTCATCCCCTGGGTCACCCAGGAGGATTGGATGTTCTCGAAGTTGTCCAGGTAGAGGCGGCTGATGGCCAGGGTGCGCAGATACTCGCTGCTGCCCACCGTCTGCGCCTTGAGCGCCGCCGATCCGTCGTTCTGGAACGTCCAGCAGATAAACGCCGTGAACCCGCCGGTCTCGTCCTGGAGTTCCCGGAGGCGGTCCAGGTGTTCGATCCGCTCGGCGGGGGTTTCGACGTGGCCGAACATCATCGTCGCCGACGAGCGAAGGCCCAGCCGGTGCGCCTGGCGCATTACGTCGAGCCAGCCATCCGAATCCACCTTGAGGCGCGCGATTTGGCGCCGGACCCGGTCCACCAGAATCTCGCCGCCCCCGCCCGGTATCGAATCGAGGCCCGCCTCCCGGAGGCGGACGATCACCCGCTCGTAGGGCATGTCCTCGAGCTTGGAGATATGGTGAATCTCGGGCGGGCTCAGCGCGTGGAGATGGAGATCCGGATACTCCATCTTCAGCCAGCGGAACAGATCTTCGTACCATTCGATCCGAAGGTCCGGGTGATGCCCTCCCTGGAGGAGGATCTGCTTCCCGCCAGCGGCATAGAGCTCGTCCAGCTTTTGGCGAATCTCCTCCTTGGTGCGGATGTAGGCCTCGGGGTGATCCCCGGGCGGGCGGTAGAAGGCGCAGAAGGTGCAATAGACATCGCAGACATTCGTGTAGTTGATGTTGCGGTCGATGCAGTAGGTGGCAAAACCTTCGGGGTGCTTTCGGGCGCGGACCTCATCCGCCGCCGCGCCCAGGGCGGGCAGATCGTCTCCCTCGAGCAGGGCCAGGCCCTCCTCCATCGAGAGCCGCTCGCCCCCGGCTGCTTTTTCCAGCGCCTCGTAAAACGCCGATGTCGCCGTCGTCATGATTTCCTCGGATCCGGTCGCCCGGGGTGATATGGAGCGGGGAGTATACGGGGGTTTCCCCGTCCGGGCGAGGGCGGGCATCCTCCCGCCAATTGTTGACAAGTCCAGATATTAGGACTATATAATCTTAATATCAAAGCGCTACCCCCAGCCGGGGTCACCCGGCCCCTCCTCGAATCGGACCATCTGGTACACGCGCCGGTGCCCCTACACCGGCCTGCCCGGCGGGAAATTCATTCATCCCATCTCCCCCGCCGGGGTGTTGCCCGCCGGGGTCTTGGAAAAGCATCCTCCATTCTTCTTCCCCTTGGCCATTTATTTCCATACCCGCACTCAAGCTCCCCCCACCACACTCCCCTTGCACCACTCCTCCCAGCCACCAAACCTCCCCGAACGCACCGTCCCGCAGCCGGCAGGTTCAAATTTCCCGGTTTTCGCCCCCTTGACGCACATAAAAATTATATATATATTGTATATACTTTTTATTTATGGGGATATTTGCCGTGGCCACCCAGATCGGAAAGTGGGGAAACAGCTTGGCCGTCAGGATTCCATCCGCCCTGGCGGAGCAATTCGGCTTGAAGGAAGGCTCTCCGGTGGAGATCATTACCGACGACCGGGGGCTCCTGGTCCGGAAGCCCGGCTACCGGCTGGAGGATCTCCTCGCGGGCATCACCCCCGAAAACCTGCCCCAAGAGCCTTCTCCCGGCCCGGCCGTGGGAGGTACGGGCGGGGGAGGCGGATGAGATCCGGTCTCGTCCCGGATCGCGGCGACATCCTCTTCCTGGATGGGGGCGCCGGACAGCGCGGCCGGGCCCCGGCGCTCATCGTCTCGCCCCGGGCCTACAACTGCGCCACCGGCCTTGCGCTCGCCTGTCCCATTATTCAAACCCCCGGGGGCTATCCGTTCGAGGTGCTCCTCCCCGGCAGCCTGGGCATCGCCGGAGCGGTCCTCGCCGACCGGCCCCAAAGCCTCGACTGGCGCTCCCGCCGCCCCGAATTCGCCGCCCACGCCCCCAAGGCCGTCCTCGAGGAAATCGCCGCGAAGATAGCCATCTTGCTTGAGTGAGGGGGGGGATACCCATCAGATTTCATCAATATGATCACACACGGATATCCATTGCACCCGGATGGCGGGACGCCGGGGGTCGTGCGGAAGTATCGGGCCGGGCCGGCGCTAGATACTAATCACCTTCCCGTTGAGCTTGATCTCGCTTTTGAGCGGGATGGCGGCCTGGACCATGGCTTCAGCGAAACACCCCTGCTTGGCGTTTTTGATGAGGGCGAGGACGCGCTCCTCGGGGGCGTCGGATTCGACGGTGAAGCACGTCCGGGTTTCGAGGCATTCGGCTTTCACGGTGCCCCTCAGGACGGAGCCGGAGAGAAGGTAGTCCATCTCGACGCGGACCTTGCTGCTCTTGTATTCGATTTTCATCATGCTCGCGTACCGCGAGAGTTGGGTGAGCAGTCAGAAGCCGACTCCCATGCAGATGTAGGTGAGGGGCTGGGGGTGCTCGTCCTTTCCGCCCAGATCGGCGGGCTCGTCGCACATGACCTCGAAGTGGCGGTGTCGGCCGACCTTGAGCTGGGAGCCCGGGGGCGCCTCGGTGTCGGCGAACTGCTTGACCAGAAGGCCCTGCCGGGGGAGCTCGGGTTTGTCGATCACCCGCTCGCCGGGGGCGGTGCTCATGTCGCGGTGGAGGAGGGGCTTATCGTTCATGGGACGCCTCTTCAAGAAAAAGGAATTGGAGCTGGGCTCATCCGACCGGCGGCCGGAGCGCCCGGATTTCCGGGGTCGCACTCTCGTAGGCATGGGCGCACCGGAGCGCGGCGGCCTCGCGCCAGGGGGCGGTGACGATGTCGAGCGAAAGGGGCAGGCCGATTTTGTTCAGCCCCATGGGCACGACCAGCGAGGGGCAGCCGGTCATGTTGTGGCAGGAGAGAAACGGGCGGTGGAGGTAGCTGAAGGGAAGGTCTCGCCCGTTCATCTCGGCCATCAGGGTTTCAATGGGCGGGGCGGCGCAGGGGACCGAGGGCATGATCATGGCGTCGGCATCTTTTAAAAACGCGGCTGTCTCGCGCCGGAGCAGGACCCGCTCCCGCATGGCGTGGACATAATCGTCCAGCGGAATCTGGGCCGACCACTCGTAGCGCTCGCGCACGTCGTCTCCATAGCCATCGGGGTTTTCCTCGTAATACGGCCGGTGAAACGCGGCGAACTCGGGCCCGGCGATCTTGGGAAACAGCTCCCCGAAGCGGCCGGCGTTCGGGAAGGAGACCTCCTCGATATTCGCGCCCAGATCCCGGAACACAATCGCCGCACGGGCGAAGGCCTCTAAGATCTCGGAGTCCACCTCGGAGTTGGAGTAAAAATCAGGACAAATAAAAATCCGGCTGCCCGCGACGCCCTTGTCGATCCCCTCGGTGTAATCGGGCACGGAAACGTCCCGCGTTTTCGAATCCAGCGGATCGAAACCGGCCATGACGTTCAGGAACATCGCCGCGTCTTTTGCGCTGCGCGTCATCGGGCCGCAATGGTCCAGGCTCAGGACGTTCGGGCAGATCCCCCGGATGCTCACCCGCCCGTGGGTGGGCTTGAGGCCGACGATGCC
>DNYS01000035.1:7685-14271 GCA_003506735.1 Nitrospinota bacterium | reverse complement strand
AGGCCGACGATGCCGCAAAAGGCCGCCGGGGTGCGCACCGATCCGCCCGTGTCGGTGCCCAGCGCGGCGGGGATCATGCCCGCCGAGACCGCCGCCGCCGAGCCGCCGCTCGAGCCGCCGACGATACGCTCCGGGTTCCAGGGATTGTGCGAGGTGCCCCAGTGGGGGTTGATGGTGGTCGATGCGGCGGCGAACTCGTGGGTATGGGTCTTCCCGATCAGGATGGCCCCGGCCCGCTTGAGGCGGGCGATGACTTCGGCGTCCTCTGCGGGCACGTTGTCCCGGTGGAACGATGATCCGTTCGTGGTGCGGATTCCGGCGGTGTCGATGATGTCCTTCGCGCCGTAGGGGATGCCGTGCAGGGGGCCCCGATAGCGGCCCGCGGCGATTTCGTCTCCGGCCCGCCGGGCCTCCTCCATCGCCAGCTCGCCCGTGACGGTCAAAAAGCCCAGGTACTCTTCGTTCAGCGCCTCGATGCGCCCCAGGAGGGCCTCGACGATTTCGGCCGGGGAGAGAGAGCGGTTTTTAATTTTCCCGGAGAGCTCGAATACGCTCAAATCGCAAAGGGCATCATCCACCACGGCAGCCACTCCTCCCAGATTTTGGCTGGCTATCTTCCCGGCGCATGAAGAATGCGCGTTTTTTTCTTCAGCGTCCTGAGCGTCAGGTAGACGATCAGGCTGAGGGAGAAAATAACGGCCCAGCCCGTATCGATAACGAATTCTTTTTTCACGGTCCAATCGCCGATGGCCTGGAACAGGGTCATCACCGCGATCACGCAGAAAAACCCCGAATACTCTCTCCGCAGGACCGTCCTCGCCGAGAAAGGAAACGAGGTTTTCTCCCAGTTCGAAAATCTGGGGAAAATAACCGGTGTCCGCTCCGTCCAGCGGAGATATTCATCCCCGAATTTTTCGCGCAAAAACTCTTCCTCCCGCAAGATGATCCGCTCGTAGTAAATCCAGAAAAACATCGCGAGCAACGCCAGTGTGAGGGGCGATTGCAAGAAGAGAAGCAGGCCCGAGACCATAACGAAGTTTCCCAGATAAAGCGGGTTCCGGCAGAGGGAGTACATGCCGGTGGTGTTGAGCTGGCTGGCCTTTTGATTTTTCGTGATTCGGCCCGAGGTTCCGGCCGGGGCGTGTCCGACGGTGAGCGCCCGGATGGCCAGGCCGGACAGGGAAACCGCCAGGCAGACGATTTCGAGAACGCCGGCCCAGAACTCCGAGTTCATCGGAAAGCGGTAATGGCGGAACTCGTAGAGGACCACCGGAACGATCGCCAGGGGGAGGTAGCCCCTCCAGCGGAAAAGCCAGTCGCCTTGTCTGACCATATCCTCTTTCAGCATGGCACCACGGCTTTCGAGTTCAAGAGACATTCGGCGTCCAACGAAAAATTTCCATAACCCGCGCGGCCCGGCGCGCCGCCTACTCTTCCATTCTGGCCCGGTCCGCCTCCCACCCCCCGGGGGCGAGGCCGTCCTCGGCGAGATATGCGTAGTAGCGCCGAAGGCCCTCTTCCTCATCCGCCCCCACATCGTAGCGGATACAGTTCGTCAGGTAATCCCTCGCCGTGGCCTCGTCGATATAGGGCAGCTCCCGGGCGGCCCGGGCGATGATCTCATCCAGGCGGCGGACGCCCTCTTCCTTCGCCTCCCGGAGCAGGCGGCAGGCCCCGGCGTCTCCGGCCCTCGGCCGGAACAACCAGACCGCATAGAGAAACGGCAGGCCGGTGAACTCCGTCCACACCCCGCCCAGGTCGATGAGGTCGAGGCCGCCCGCCTCCTCGCGCAGGGCGTTGTCGCCGATGAGGAGGAAGGCATCGAGAGATTTGTCCTCGCGCGGCGGGCGCCGGGGATCGATGGACACGAATTCGGGCGCGGCGCCCCATTTCCGGGAGATGATGACACGCGCCATGTTGGCGGCCGAAAGGGACCAGGCGTCCAGGCCGACGCGGCAGAGCTCCCCGGGCGGCTTCCGGCAGAACAGGCGGATGCTCTTCACCCGCCCCCGGCTGGCAATCCCCACGCCGGGCACATAGCGGGCCCCGGGCAGATGAAACATCGCGAAGGAGGAAACCAGCGCGGCGTCCACCCCGCCCTCCTCGAGCAGGGGCAACAGCCGCGCGGGGGGCTCGGCGCGGAGTTCCACCTCCGCCCGGTTTTCGAGGGCGAGAGTGAGAGGAACCGCGTTGAGGAAGGGAACCGTACCGAGCTTCAGGCCTTGACCGCCCATGTATCTCCCAGGCGCTTCACCTCGCGGTAGAGCGTGTCGCGCTCGACGGGCCTGCGGCCCACCTCTTCGATGATGCGGCGAATCTCGTCCACGCCGATTTCCTGCGGCGTCTGGGCGCCGGCCATGTGGTAGATCTTCTCCTGGACGACGGTTCCGTCGATATCGTCCACCCCGAAGCGCTGGCTGATCTGCGCGATGGGCACACCGACCATGATCCAGTAGGCCTTGATGTGATCGATGTTGTCGAGAAGGAGCCGGGCGGCGGCGTAGTTGCGGATATCGAGCAGCCCGCCCGGGCCGGGCACGTCCGCCATTTGCGAATTATCCGGGTGAAAGGCGAGCGGGATGAACGTCGTGAAGCCGCCCGTCTCGTCCTGAAGCTCGCGGAGCCGCAGCATGTGGTCCACCCGGTCCTCGTCGGTTTCGACGTGGCCGTAGAGCATGGTGCAGGTGCTCCGGAGGCCCATGCCGTGGGCGATGCGGTGGACATCGAGCCAATCCTCGGCGGATTGTTTTCCCTTGCAGATGACAGAGCGCGTGGGCTCGGCGAAAATCTCCGCCCCACCACCCGTGAGCGAGCCCAGCCCCGCCCGCACCAGCGCCCCCAGCGTCTCCTCGACGCTCATCTTCGCGACATGGTCCGCCAGCCAGCGGATCTCGGTGGAGGTGAAGATTTTGAGGTGGAGATGGGGGTGAATCTCCTTGATGCCGTGGATCATCTCCAGGTAGTAATCGAAGGGAAGGTCCGGGTGCAGCCCGCCCACCATGTGAAACTCGGTGCGCCCCTTGCCGAGGCCCTCGGCCATCTTGAATATTTCTTCGAGCGAGTAGGCGTAGGCGCCCTCCTGGCCCTCTTTTCTGGCGAACGCGCAGAACTTGCACGCCTTCCAGAGAACGCAGACGTTCGAGTAATTGATGTGGCTGTTGACGTTGTAGTAGGTGGCGTCCCCGTGCATGCGCTCTCGCACGAGGTTCGCCATGTGGCCGAGGCCGGCGATGTCATCCGTCCGGTAGAGGCGCACCCCCTCCTCGAACGAGAGCCGCTCGCCCGCCTCCACCTTCTCGAAAATATCCGCCAACGGCCCGCGCCGGAGCCGCCGGGCCATGAATGTTTCAGTCATCGAACCCACTCAGCCAAAGCCCCCGAAACCCCCAAGGGGCGGGTTTTTGAACCTGCCGGACAACCCGGCAAGTGTCGTATCTAGAAAGGGGGGGTGTCAATGCAGGCCCGGCCTTGCAGGCATCCCTTGCTCCCCCGGCCCGACAGGGAGCCCGGTGCCCCCTACCCCCCGAAAATCTCGCCCGGGTGTTTTTCGCTCAGCATCGCCTCGTTGATCATCCAGTTCTCCCGGGGCACGTCCTCGAACATCACCCAGACGGCCTCGGGGGGCGCAGCGGTGTTGTGCATGATGACTTCGTGGATCTCGCTGGCGATTTGTTTTTTCGTCTCCGGCGAAAGGCCGAAGGCGGATACGCGGACCAGGGGCATAGGAGAATCTCCTTTCAGGAATGGGAGAGCGTTTCCGGCGGGCGGCCTCTAGGCCGCGCCTTCGTTCTCCCTCAAAAACGTGTCCACGGCGGCGTTCCAGCCCTCGGGGTTTCGCCGGTAGGAGTTGTGCCCGCCGGTTTCGAGGAGATGGAGGCTGGAGCCCTCGATCATGGCGCTCATGTCTTCGGCGAAATAGGGCGGGGTGAGCGGATCGTCCTTGGCGGCGACGATGAGCGCCTTGTGGGCGATATTGGGGATTTCGTCCAGGCGGTCGTGCGCCAGGGTCATGTCGATCCGGGCGGTGAGGATATCGGGATCGGCGATGGTTTCTTTCTGGCGCTTTTCGAGGTCGAGCAGGATTTCGAGATCGTTGCGGAACATGGCGGGCCCGCCCGTCCAGATGGAGTTGACCTCGATATAGGCCTCCTGGCCGTAGGCATGGAGGATTCGCCGCCGGGCGATCTGGAGGCGGGTCATATATTCGTCCGCGCGGGTCCAGGTATTGGTGAAAACGGCCAGCCCGACGCGATCGGGATGGTCGAGGCAAAGATTCTGGAGAATGCAGCCGCCGGTCGAGGCCCCCGCGATGTGCGCCCGCTCGATTCCCAGATGGTCGAGCAGGGCGGCCGCGTCTTCGGTGATCTGTGCGGTGGTGTATCCCTCCTTGGGCTTATCGCTCTCGCCCGAGCCGCGGTGATCGAACGAGATGCACCGGTAGCGCCCGGAGAAATAGGGGAACTGGAACTCCCACATTTTCGAGAGCCCGATGAGGCCCGGAATGAAAAGAAGGGCCTCGCCCTCGCCCTCTTCGATATAGTGAATTTGAACGTCTTTCGCCTGGAATCGAGGCATCGTCTCTCCTCAAAAAATGCGTCACTAAAAAAATGCGTAACTCCCCTCCGGCGCGTCCCGGGCGAAGCGGCGTCTACGGGGGATCAACCTGCCCTGATTGGCGAATGGTTCGGAAAAGCGGCGGGGCCGCCGGGGATGGACAAGCCGCCCGCACAGGGGCATCCGCTACGGGGCTATCTCTCGTCCCTGTCCATTTCTTCGACGAGCAGATTTTTGTCCTTCTTGTCGCCCGGATAGGCCGGGGATCGTTCGTGCCCCATCCGGCCGAAGGCCCGGCCCAAAATGCGGTGGGCCGCGCTCTCCTCGCTGTGCTTGGGCAGAGGAGGCTGCGCTTTTTTCTTCCCGGGTTTTTCGGACATCTCAACAGACCTCAAATGATCGATTGCCTTCCGGCTGCCCGCCGGGCTCAAGCGCTACGAATCCATCTTATCGGAGGTTCTTCTTCCCTTACTGGCTCTCCGCTCTTCTTCGATCATTCTCCGCACATCTCCGGACCTGCGCCAAGCCCTTCGCCGGTCGATGTTGAAGGAGGATCGCATCAGCCAGCCCCGGACGCGCGATCGGAGGCCGGAGACGGCGAATTCTTTCGTCATGTAGTCGGTCGCCCCCGCCGCGAAGCACTCCAGGACATCGTTCTGCTCAAACCGCTTTCCGGTGACGACGATGATGGCCACGTCGTTTAGGTCGGGATTCTCATTCCCCCGGATGGCCCGGCAGACGTCGAGTCCGTGCATTCCGGGAAGCTCCAAGTCCAGGATAATCAGGTCCGGCAGCTCATCGCATGCGACCTTCACCGCCTCCTTCCCATCGTAGGCATGGAGAAACCTGATTCCTTCTTCTTCCTGAAGGGTGGCTTCCAGGAGCCGGTTCATTTGGCGATCGTCGTCCACGATGAGAACTTTCTTTTCCCGCTCCGGCGACGAGCCCGCGAGCAGGGCGGACTCTTTTTTTGAAACGACCGGAATCTTGGCCTTGGGATCCTCGGCCAGTTCGATGACCAGATTGTCCTCCGCCGCGAACACCTCGGGAACGAATTCGGCCCCGTTCGCCCTTTGCCGGGCCTTTTCGACCAACTCGTCCATCTCCTCGTCGTTTCGAAGCGGGTCGTGGTGGAATAGCGCCAGCCGCTTGGCGCGGGCGGCAATGGCATAGTCCACCACTTTTTCATAGGGCGAGTGGCCCCAGCCCACCTTGGAGGAATATTCCTCGAGGGTGTATTGCGCATCGTGGATGATCAGATCGGCACCTTCCATGAATTTAACGTGGTCCTGGTCTTCATGATGAATGGGAAATACGCCGATCTCGGAGCCCATCGAATGAAGCGAGTGGGGTTCATGGTCCGGAATGTAGACGATTTTCACCCCTCCGGTTTCGAGGGCATAACACAAAGTGAGAGAGGGATGATTTGTGTAGCATGCGGAAACATGCACGCCATCGACCTCGAAAACCCCCTCGCCCAGGTCCATGAACTTCACCGTCGCGCCGAGCGAATCGAGATTGACGGGAAAATAGCTGTAGATCATCTGTCCCGAGAGGGTATTGCTCAACTCTTGGCCCATTCTCCCGGGCCCGTATATGTTCACCTCGTTTCCGGGAACGAAAAGAGGGGCGAAAAACGGGAAACCCTGGATGTGATCCCAATGGGTATGGGTGATCAGGAGGTTGGCTTTTATCGGATTCTCGCCCGATCTCATCATCTCCTGACCCAGGTCGTGAATTCCCGTCCCGCAGTCGAAAATGATGCGCCTTCCATCATCCATCAGGACCTGCACGCAGGGCGTATTTCCGCCATACCGAAGCGTGCTCAGACCCGGTTTCGCCAATGAACCGCGAACCCCCCAAAAACGAACTTGCACGTTTCCTCCCTTCCCCCCGCCCCGCGCGAGGAGAGGTGCATGGAAATCCGGCAGGAGGCGGAGAGCCCATCACAACCCGAGGGACCGGATATCGGATTTTTCGAACCGGAACCCGCGAACATTAAAAAATTCAAAGGCTACCGGACAAAACCCAT
>DNYS01000035.1:2785-7507 GCA_003506735.1 Nitrospinota bacterium | reverse complement strand
CGGATTTTATCCATACCTCCACCCGATTCCGATATGACGCGCCTGAGCACGGCCGGGGCCGCGTCCACGGGTTCGTCCGTCAGATCGAATGTCCCCCAATGCATCGGCACCATCCACCTGGCGCGAAGCTCCTTGAACGCCCGGTAGGCCTCGGATGGATTCATATGGGCGTATCGCATGAACCAGCGGGGCTCATAGGCGCCGATGGGCAGCATGGCCACGTCGATGGGGCCGAATTTTTTTCCGAACTCGGCAAACCCGTGAAAATAACCCGAATCACCGCCGAAAAAGTATTTTCGCCTGTCCGACTCGATGAGCCAGGCGCACCAAAGAGATCCATTCCGGGGCATCCAAAAACGGTTGGACCAGTGTTGGACGGGCAGGCAGGTGATTTTCCATTTTCCCCGCCGCGCGCTTTGCCACCAGTCCATCTCCTCGACCCGGCGGCCGCGCTCGCGGAACCATTTTCCCAGTCCCCGGGGAACATACCACTGGACGCTTTCAGGAAGCGTCTTCACCGTCCACTCGTCCATATGGTCGTAGTGGTTGTGAGAGAGAACGCAAAACGCGTCCCCTGGAATACGCTCCACCGGAAGCCCGGGCGGATGAACACGGTCGTACAACAGCGCGCGTTCGCCGAAATGGGGGTCCGTCACGAAGGTATCGGCCCCCTCCTTTACGACGAATGTACAGTGGCCCACCCAGGCAATCGACGCCGATGGCTCGGGCTTCGAAAGATAGGCCCCATCGTTTTCCGTCCGGGCAACGCGGGGAGACCGGGATTTTTCCGCCAGGTAGGGATTCCGGTAGTAAAACTTCCACTTCAAAAAAGCTCCGAACCGGTTGAGGCTCGGCCACCAGGGATTGAACCAGGCCCCTTCTTTTTCGTGGGACCAATAAAGCGATTCCGCCGAGCGCGATACGAGCCCCTGGGCCTCGGGCCGGGGGAGTTCCGTGGGGGAAGGCGGCTCAAACCCGATGCGCCCGCAACCGGTCAAGACGCCAGCCGCCGCCAGGGACCAAGAGCCCGCCGTTTTGAAAAAAACCCGCCTGCCCATTTTCTTTTCCATCCCGAAACCGCGCCTCCGGCTCATGATAATTTGTCCGGCGCCCAGGCCGCATACATATGATAGAATTCATCTTATATCTTTTCGAAATAGAAAACGGAAAAATTTTCCGCACGAACCGATGGCGCCCGGCCCGAAAATATTCGCTCACGGCCGCGCCGGGAAAGTAGGGGAGAGGAATGAGAGAACCACCCGAAAAATGGGGCCGGGCCTTCATCCTGACGGCGGCTGTCCTCTTCCTGGGATGGAGCGGACTGGCGCCGGCCATGGGCGCGGCCTCCCCGTCCACCCAAATGGTGAACATCGAGACCGCCCGGCCCGCCGATGCCTATATCGCCGGATACGCCATGGCCATCATCTTGCGCGAATTCAACCTCAAGGGCGTCACCCTCACCGTCGAGGGCGGAAACGTCATCCTCATCACGGGGGGACACCGGGGGGATGCGATTCGCCGGGTGGCGGCTGCCGTATTCAAACTGCCCTCGGTCAGGAGCGTCAGCATCCGCGAACGCCTGGCGCTCGGCCCAAAGCCCAGGGGCCGCCCGGAACCGGACCGCATCTCCTGGTCTCGTCCCATCAAAAGAGGAAAATTCACCATCCACCTCCGGGAAGATGTCTCCGGGGCGGCGGCTCTTGCGCTAAAAATTCTCTCCTCTCCCGGAGCGGACTCCCGGGACAGAATCTACCGAATGGCCAAGAAAAAGCTTTCGGGGATCGATGGCCTCACGCTCGTTGCGGTGGAGGAGAGTATATTCACGCGGGACTCCGGGACCGCCTCCGCTCCCCCCGAAGAGGAGCCGAAAAAAGTGGTCCGGGTAAAATCTCCGGATACGGGTTCGCGATTTTTCCCGAAAGGAGACCTGTTCAAGCCCCTGATCGCCGATCCGCGCTGGCCCCATTTTTCCGTCGTCTATCAGAGCTATATCGACGATCAGGTCCGCTCGGTCGAAAACAAATTCGTCAGCACAGCGATTGCGGTGAGTTTCGGGGAAACCCTGCCCATCTACCGGCAGCAGCTCTCTCCCGACTTCGCGTGGGAAATTGGCTTTCACGCCGCCGTGTTCGGGCTCTTCGACCTGGAGGGAGAGTCCTTCGATCTCATCAACACGGATTTCTGGGTGGCCCCGATAGCGATCGGGATCCGTCTCGGAAACATCACAAGCCTGTTTCGCTTCTACCATCAATCCTCCCACTTGGGAGACGAATTTATCCTCCGCGACCCCAACATCAGCGAATTCGCGCTCCGGGATCCGGCCAAGGATCGCGTCAACCTAAGCTACTGGGCGTTCAACCTGCTCCTGTCCTATGACATCGACGAGAACTTCCGCGTCTATGTGGGCGGAGAGCATATGATCGACAAAGGCGGGTTCTTTTTCGAAAAAGACCCATCCGATTTGGAAGAGGTCTCGGTTCAATACGGCATCGAATACCGCGGGCTGCCGCTTTCCATCCTGAAATGGGACAAACTCGAGGGAAGGATCATCACCGGTATGGACATCAAGAACCAGGAAGAATCCGACTGGGAGGCCAACCTCTCCATCCGGGGGGGGCTCCAGTTCGAGGATCCGAACTTTCCCCACTCCCAGTACCAGATCATCCTCGAATACTTTACCGGGCGATCCCCGAACGGGCAGTTCTACAAACGGAACGTCGAGTATTTCGGCTTCGGCGTTCAGGGGTTCTTTTAAAGCCGGGCCGCCTCCGTGCCCACCCCCCCGCCGCCCGGCCCGCTATTTCGCCGCGGCCCTGGCTTCTTCCTCTTCCTTCATCCGTTTCAGAAACACGGGCGCGGGAGTGTCCGGGCGCCACTTGGTCTGATCCGGAGGCTCGGGCCACTCATAGGGAAGATGGACATACGTATTCGGCCCCTTCGCCGATTCGAGCAAATCGGCCATGCCGCCGCAGATTCTCCGCTGCCCCTCGCGGTCGCCCACATCTCCAATCTGGCGGCCGAAGGGATACTGGATAAACGCGGCGCGCGGGACGGCGACCTTCTCCGTCATCCCGGGCACGTTGCTGAGAGAAACCGTGGCGATTCCCGCCCTTTCGATTTCGCGCTGAAGCAGTCCGCCGGACCGGATGCAAAGCGGTCAGACGGGAATGAGAAAAACCGCATCCACCTTCTCGGACTTCATTTTTTCGACCATCAGCGGCGCCGTGCGCTTGATCAGCGGGTTGAAGTTGGGGATGTAGCCCATGATGGAATAAAGCGTATCGGCGAGGCTCCCGATTTTTCCCTCGCTCTCGTAGTCGTTGAAAATGTCCACCGGCCAGGCCACGTTCCGGTCCTTGGCCATAAAGCTCGTGTCGATGTGCAGATGGCTGTACTCCACATCGTCCTGGCCCGCCGTTCGCGGAATCTCTCGGTGGCTGGGGTCGCCCCAGGTCGGCTCGGCCCGCTCACGATCATAGTCGAACGACACATCCCCTTTCGCAAAGATTCCGGCCGTGGAAACCAGCGTCACGCGGCATTCCGAAAGCGGCTTGGAGAGCGGCGTCCAGGGCGTTTCCGCCGGGTCGTTGGCCCGCATTTGCTCGATACGATCCTTTTGCCCGGGGTGAAAAAACAAACTGTCGACTTTCGTGATCGCCATGGAAATCTCCTTGAATGAGTCCGGATTCCGGCGGAGCCGGGTGATGGACGCTTCGAGCCTCTGCGAGACGCATATATTATTCACACTATCACCAACCGGGCATCTTCACCCCACCGTGAGGACCAGCTTCCCCTGGGTGTGGCCCCCTTCGAGCATGGCGTGGGCGCGGGCGATGGACTCAGCCGTCATGGGGCCCAACTCCGCAACCATCGGCGGGGCGATGGCGCCCGCTTCCAGCCAGCCGCGGAGGGTATCGAGCGCATCCCGGTAGGCGCCCCAATAGGGCCGCCCGCCGCCGCGCACCGGGGCTCTGAGAAACACGCTATGGAACGAGGCGGATTTCGGGAACAGGGGGCCCTTCTGGGAGTGGAAAAATTCATCGATCGGCGCGCCCGGCTCGGGGGCGCAGGAAACCACGTGGCCGAAATAGTCCACTGCACGCATGCAGAGCTTTTTCATATCCTTGCCCACCAAATCGAACGTCAGCCGGGGGAGCCTTCCCCCGTTCGCTTCAACGATTCGGCTTTCGAGCGCATCCAGAGAGAGCCCCGCGTAGCGGATGATGTTTTCATCCGGAACCCCGAGGCGCTCATGGATATAGGCAGCGCTTTGATCGCTCCCCGCCGTCGTAACGATGGGGTCGGCCCCCAGGTGGCGGAGTATCTGGATCGCCATCGTCCCGACCCCGCCGGAACCGCCCGCCACGAAGGCCGAATCCCCCGCCCCCGCGCGGGCCTTCATGACAACGCACTCATAGGCCGTCAGCGAAACCAGCGGCACCGCCGCCGCCTCGGCGAAGGAAAGCCCGGCGGGCTTTCGGGAGACGAATTCGGCGGGAACGGAGACGAACTCGGCATATCCCTCCCCGCCGCTCTCCCCGAACCGGGGGAGGTAGGACATCACCTCATCGCCGGGGGCGAAATTTTCGACGCCGCTCCCGGCGGCCTCGACCACCCCCGCAACGTCCCGCCCCAGGAGCATGGGCAGCGCCCCCCCGCTCGCCCCCGAGCGGGCCTTGTAGTCTGTCGGGTTCACCGAGATCGTCCGGACCCGGATCTTCA
>DNYS01000035.1:511-2746 GCA_003506735.1 Nitrospinota bacterium | reverse complement strand
GATTACCGCTTTCATATCGAACTGTCCTTTCGGTTTAAAATCCGCCTCACACCATCCAGGCGCCGCCGGCAACCATCATGCCCTGGCCCGTGACGTTCCGGCTCTCGTCGCTGGCCAGGTAGACGGCCAGGCTCCCCACGTCGTCGGGCGTCTGCTCCCGTCCCATGGGCACCGCGCCCTGAACAAACGCGTCGAACACATCGCGGGGCGCGCGCCCGGTGTCCTCGCCGATGACCACGCCGTGGCCCTTTTCCCACAAATCCGTCCAGAGCATCCCGGGGTTGATCGCGTTCACGTTTACGCTGTAGGGCGCGAACTCCTTGGCGAGGCTCATGGTAAAGCTCATCGCCGCGGCCTTCGAGGCGCAGTAATGTGGCACGTTCTCGTTCGCCCGCCGGGCCGCCAGCGAGGCGATGTTGATAATTTTCCCGTACCGGCGCTCCCTCATATGCGCGGCGAGGGCCCGGCACATGAGAAAAACGGCGGTCGTATTCACCGCGAACACCGCGTTCCATTCCTCCAGCGAAAGCCGGTCGATGGGGTTTCCGAGCTGGCTGGAGGGCCGCCCGTGGCTGTTCACGAGAATATCGACGCTGCCCATTCGCTCGATGGCCGTCCGGGCCACGCGTTCCACGTCCCCCTCTTTCGTCAGGTCGGCGCCGAGCGCGAAATGGTCTCCACCGCCCGCATCGTCGGCCCCCTTCCGGGCGATTTCTTCGGTGAGATCGACCGCGCAAACCCGCGCGCCCTCGCGCGCGAATGCCCGGATGATTCCCCGGCCGATACCCCCTCCGCCTCCCGTGACGATTGCCGTCTTGCCTTCTAATCGCATTTTCACCTCCCGTGCGGCGATGGCATTCGCCGTGCACCTGCCGCCTGAATAGATAACAGATGGGATCGACGGTACAGGAACGCGGCGGGGCGGGCCAGCATCCCCGCCGGATCCCGTTGGCCGCTGCCGGAGGGGGATGATATCCTCGGCCTATCGATAACCGAGCCCGGCCTCGCGGCAACCCGGAGCCGGTTCTTATTTTCGCATTCAGGAGACCCATCATGCCCCTTTTAAAAACGACCAAGGATTCCATCGATATCGGCATCGTCGTGAAAGATCTTTCGGTGGCGGAAAAATTTTATGGAGATGTCCTCGGCTTTCCGGTCGTCCGGGAGGTGGATATCAGCGCCGATGTGGCGCGCCAGTCCGGTTGCGCCTCGGGCCCCTTCCGGTTCAAGGCGTTCCAGGCCGGGGAGGTCCAGCTCAAAATCGTCCAGGCCGAGTCCGACCCGCCCGCCGGAACGGGCAAGGTGGATGCGGCGACCGGGGTGCGCTACCTCACTTTTTCGGTCGAAAGCGTGGAAGAAGCCTACGACGCGGTGAAGGCGGCGGGCGCGGCGATGCAGGGCGAAATTTCGGAAGTCGTTCCGGGCCGGTTCATTTTTTTCTTCTCCGATCCCGACGGGAACCTGCTCGAATGCGTCGGGCCCAAATAATCCCCGGCCCGGCGCGGCCTCCCGGCAAGCCGCCGAGCCCTCGCCTCCAGGAAAAGAAAATCTGATGTTCGAAATCGTCCACGCCTACCTCGCCGAGTTCACATATGCGGGCATTTTTTTGGTCCTGCTGCTCTGCGGGCTCGGGCTTCCGCTTCCCGAGGACGTTCCGATCCTCATTTCGGGCTATCTTTCCTACCTGGGAACCATTCACTTCGGGTATGCCCTGGCCGTCACCATGGCCGGCGTCCTGATCGGGGATATGATTATCTTCAGCTTGGGCTATTGGTGGGGGCCGCGCGCCACCCAGCACCGCCTTGTGCGATCCATCCTCACCCCGAAACGAATGGAAAAAGTCGAGGTGTTTTTCGGCAAGCACGGAAGAAAGGCGGTGTTTTTTGGCCGGTTTCTCGCGGGGCTCCGGGCGCCGCTGTTTCTCACGGCGGGGATAATGCGCATGCCGGCCTGGAGGTTTTTCTGCATGGACGGCCTGGCCGCCCTCCTGAGTGTGCCGGCCCTGTTGATTTTGGCCTACTCCTTCGGGGAGCAACTGGACTCCTTGCGGCGGATGCTGGGAACCACCAAGACAATCGTGGTTTTCATTCTGGGAGCGTGGATCGCCTTGTATGCGGTTCGCTTTTTCGTTCGCCGCTGGAAGGGCGGCCCCTTCGCCGCGGCCGACTAGGCGCCCCGCCGCCTGGAATTGATCCCCACTTTCTTCATTTTAATGCCCCGGGTTCCCGGATCGGG
>DNYS01000035.1:0-146 GCA_003506735.1 Nitrospinota bacterium | reverse complement strand
CCCGCCGAACATGGTTCGAGCGGGGCAAGGGAGAGGGCGTTGCTCAATGATCCTCCCCGCAATTACCTGAAAATTCGGACAGGAGGGCTCGAAAAGAGAGTGTGCAAAATTGTGCGCACCTCGGCGCATTTGCCCGAATCTCCCGG
>DNYS01000025.1:6308-7058 GCA_003506735.1 Nitrospinota bacterium | reverse complement strand
CTGCCCATCTGGTGGGCGTCGAGTATCTCGGCGAGGTCGAGGGCCTTCTCGGCCGAGACGCGGCTCAGGTAGGGCGCGCCGTGGAAGTGGACGAAGACCACCTCGCAGCCGCGCTTCATCATCCGGCGGACGGCGACGGGGGAGTCGATCCCCCCCGAGAGCATGGCGGCGACCTTGCCGCTCGACCCGACGGGCAGCCCGCCCGGGCCGGGGATCTTCTCGGCGTAGACGATGGCCCGATCCCGGAGGGCCTCGATGCGGACGGTGAGGGCGGGATCGCTCAAGTCCACCGGCAGGTGCCGGCGCGCCTGGATGCGCGCGCCGATGGCGGGGTCCCACTCGCGGGCGCTGGCCCGGACGCCTTTGTGCTCCCGGCGGGTGCGCACGGCAAAGCTCGTTATGCGCATCGGGGCGATCATGCCCAGGACGCCCTCGGCCACCGTGTCCAGGTCGAGGGTGAACTTTTGGGCCCGGGCGAAGTAGGCGAGCCCGAACACGCGGCCCAGCGCATCGCGCAGGCCCTCCCAGTCGGTGTCTTCGTTCATTTCGAGGAGGAGGCGCCCGGAGAGCTTTTGGACCCGGCCGGTGCGGTGCGGCCGCGCGGCCTGCTCGACCCGCCGGACGAGGCGCTGGATGAAATGGGGGCGATTTTTCCCCTTCAGGCCGATCTCGTTGTAGTGGAGGATGACGCAGTCGGCCGTCCTGTTCGCGGACGAGGGTTCCTGGCTCATTCGGCCCTCTCGATGCGGA
>DNYS01000025.1:0-6227 GCA_003506735.1 Nitrospinota bacterium | reverse complement strand
GGGCTCGCCGCGCGGGGGGCATCGCCCGTGCTGGCCGGGGTTTTGCCGAAGAAGATGCAAAAGGCCTTGCCCGGGGGCCAGTAGGCGATCTCGCCCGGCTCCATCTCCTCGCGGGCGGAGGGCTCGGCGGGGGCCTCGAGGGGGATGGCGAAGTAGATCTCCTCGCCCCAGAGGCTGACCCGGCCCTGGATAGGCAGGGTCTCCCAGAGCAGGGCGGCCGTGGGGGCCTCCAGAAGATGGGCCTCCATTTCGACCTCTCCGGCCGTGATTCGAATTTTCTGCGTCATGATTTCTTTCCCGGTTGGCCGCGGCGAAAGTGGCTGGTAATGTAGCGGACATGGGGCGGGGAGTCACGCTGGGGAAGATGGGCCGCGCGGGCGGCCTTGACAGCGCTCCCTTGCGCTTTGAAAATGCCCGGCTTGTGTGTATTTATGCGGCCCAGGGCGATTTTCACTTGATATTTTTGGCTGGGGTTTTGGGGCTCCGGAGGAACGATGAAGTTTTTCGAAATTGTTGAAAACCTCTCCGCCGATTTGGAGCGCGTCGAGGAGGCCATCCGGGAGAATTTCCGGTCCGACGTTGTCCTGATCCCGGACGTTAGCGGCCATCTAAGCGGTTCGGGCGGAAAGCGCATCCGGCCCCTATTGCTGCTCCTCGCCGCGAGGGCCTGCGGCTACGAGGGCCCGCGCGCAATCATCCACAGCGTCGTCGTCGAGTTCATCCACACGGCCACCCTCCTGCACGATGACGTGGTGGACGGGGCCGAGGTGCGGCGGGGAAACCTTTCGGCGAACTCGAAGTGGGGAAACGAGGCCAGCGTCCTGGTGGGCGATTTTCTTTTCGCCCGGAGCTTTTCGATGATGGCCCAGGACGGAAACGCCGAGATCATCAAAACCATGTCCGACGCCTGTACGCTCCTCTCGGAGGGCGAGGTGCTTCAGCTCGTCAACATGTACAATGTCCGGCTCACCGAAGAAGATTACCTGGATGTGATTTACCGCAAGACTGCCGCCCTGATCGCGTCGTGCTGCCGGGTGGGGGCGCTGCTCGGGGAGGGCTCGCCCCCGATCGTGGACGTCATGAATCAGTTCGGCTCCAAGGTCGGCTACGCGTTCCAGCTGGTGGACGATGCGCTGGACTACATGGGCGATGAAAACAAGACGGGCAAGGAGGCCGGGAAGGATCTGCGCGAGGGAAACGTCACGATGCCCCTTCTTCGCCTGTGCGCCTCGGCCACGCCGGCCGAGTTAGAACGGGTCAGCCAGCTCGTCGTCCATTCCGATGCCATCACGCCAGAGGATTTCAGCGATGTCCTCGGGTTGATTGAAAAATACGGGACGATTTCCTACACCCTCGACAGAGCCAGAAGCTACGTCGAGGCGGCCAAGTCGGCGCTCTCGGCCCTTCCCGACTCCACCCACGTCGATGCCCTCCGTGCCATCGCCGACTACATCGTGGAGCGGGATTATTAAACCCGCACGGTGAACATCCTGTCTTTTCTCGCAGCGATACAACCCCGGAAACCGAAATGATTGAGATGCTTCGTCCGCTCGTGTTGGCCTCGGCCTCACCCCGCCGCAAGGAGCTATTGGAGGGCGCTGGAGTTTCCTTCGAAGTGGTGGCGGCGCCCCCTGGAGAAGAAGACGGCGTGGACCCCTCCCTTTCGCCGGGAGAGGGGGCGGCGACGCGCGCGCTGGCCAAGGCGTCCTGGGCGGCCGCCCGGAGGCCGGAGGCCGCGGTGCTGGGAGCGGACACCGTGGTCGTGCTGGAAGGGGAGGTGCTCGGAAAGCCCGCCGATCCTGCGGACGCCCGCCGAATGCTCGCCCGCCTGTCCGGACGTACCCACCGGGTCCTGACCGGCTTCGCGGTGGTGGTGAACGGTTCGGGCCGGACCTGGGTGGTCGAGACCGATGTGAGCTTCCGCGCGTTGGACGAGGCATCCATCGGACGCTATGTTGATGGCGGAGAATCCATGGACAAGGCGGGCGCCTATGCGATTCAAGGCGCCGGAGGCCATCTCGTCGATCGGGTGACGGGGAGCTACACGAATGTCGTCGGGCTTCCCCTCCCCGAGGTGCTGGCGGCGCTGGCCGATTGCGGTGTGCTGACCGGTCCCGGCACCGGCTAGAAGGAGGAGAGGATGCGTTTCGCAGGGCGAATGGATTTGCTGAAGACGGAAAGCTCTTTCGTCGTCCTGGCCAAGGCCAAGGAACTCGAGCGCCAGGGCCGCGATATCGTCCATCTCGAGATCGGCGACACCGACTTCGATACCCCGGCGAACATCGTCGGCGAAGCCTACGCCCAGCTTCAGGCCGGGCAGACGCATTACGCCCCTTCGGCCGGGTTGCTCGAGCTGCGCGAGGCGTGCTGCGAGTTTTTCAGGCGGATGGGCCGGGGTGAGTACGCGCCCGATGAGATCGTCGTCGGAACGGGCGGCAAGCCTTTCCTCTACTATACGATCATGGCTTTCGCCGGCCCGGGCGACGAGGTCATCTACCCCGACCCCGGTTTCCCGGTGTATGAATCCGTCACCCTCTACGCCGGGGCGAAGCCGGTTCCCCTGCCCATCCTCGAGGAGAACGACTTCCGTTTCACGACCGCCGATCTCCGCGAGCGCGTCACCGGGCGCACCCGGTTGCTCATTCTCAACTATCCGCACAACCCGACGGGCGGCACCCTAGCGCAGGCGGAGCTGGAGGAGATCGCCGAGATCGCCGTCGAAAACGATCTCATCGTTCTCTCCGACGAGGTGTACGCCCACATGCTCTTCGAGGGGGAGCATGTATCCCTCGCCACTCTTCCCGGGATGCGGGAGCGGACGATCATGCTCGAGACGTTCTCGAAGACCTACGCGATGACGGGCTGGCGGCTGGGTTTCGTGGCGGCCCCGGCCGGGATTGCCGATAAGCTGACACAGCTCATCACCAACTCGGTGAGCTGCGTGCCCCCCTTCATCCAGCTCGCGGGCGCCAGGGCTATCCTCGGGGATCAATCCGAGAGCCAGGCCATGATGGCCGACTTCAAGCGGCGCCGGGACTTGTTCATCTCGGGCCTGAACGAGATTCCCGGTATTTCGTGCAAATCGCCCGACGGCGCTTTTTATGCCTTTCCCAACGTGAGTCAGGTGCCCATGCGGGCCGAGGAACTGTCGGATCATCTGCTGGATACGGCGGGTGTAGCGACGCTGCCGGGCTCGGCCTTCGGGATCCACGCGGCCAATCACCTGCGGATGTGCTTCGCCACCAGCGTGGAAAACCTGGAGAAAGCGCTCGACCGGATCGGGAGCGCCCTCACGGCGCTCGGGAAATGAGCCCCTCCCGCAAGAAAGTTCTTCCTCTCGTGTATCTTTCCCGGCGGTTCCGGCCGGGCAACTTTGACAAGCTCCGTGCCTTCTCCGATCTCTGCGTCCACGACCGGACCTCCGCGCCATCGGCCGCCACCTACCGGCGCGCGGCGCGGGACGCCGTTGCCGTCATTCCCATGGTGACGGATCCGATCGACGGGGCGTTCATGGACGGCGCTCCGCGTCTGCGCCTGGTGGCGAATTTCGGGGTCGGGTTCGAAAACATCGACCTGTCCGCCGCAGCAGAGCGCGGGATTCTGGCCACCAACACACCCGGCGCGGTCGTGGGCCCCACGGCGGAATTGGCCATGGGGCTGCTCCTCGCCGTTTGCCGGAGGATTCCAGAGGCGGACGCCTTTACGCGCGCGGAAAGTTGGGGGGAGTGGACTCCCTATCTTCTGGAGGGAAAGAGCCTCGCGGGCGGAACGCTGGGCATCGTGGGCCTGGGCGGAATCGGTTCGGCTCTCGCACGGATGGCGGGCGGGTTCGGGATGAAGGTCCGCTACTGGAGCCGGAGGAGAAGAACCCGAAAAGAAGAATCGGCGCTGGGGGTCCGGTATCTTTCGCTAGGCCGCCTTCTCACCGAGTCGGATTTCGTTTCGCTGCACGTTGCCCTGAACGAGGAGACGCGCCACCTGATCGGAGAGCGGGAGCTTGCCCGGATGAAGGAGGGCGCGATCCTCATCAACACGGCGCGCGGGGCGGTGGTGGATGAGCGGGCGCTTGTCCGCGCCCTGCGCTCCGGGCATCTGGGGGGCGCGGGCCTGGATGTCTATGAGCGGGAGCCCATTCAAAAATCCCCTCTCTTCGGGATGAAAAACGTTGTGTTGCTCCCCCATGTCGGCACATCGACCGGCAAAGGGATAGAAGACATGGCCGATCGGGTGGTGGCGAACGTGCGCGCGTGTCTGTCCGGGAAGCGCCCGCCCGATCTCCTGAACCCCTCGGCATGGCGCGCGCGGCGGCGCTGATATCGAAAAGGCGGCTATCTTGAAGCAGAAAAACAGCGGAAAAACCGTCCGCATCGGGGTGGACACGGGCGGCACATTCACCGATTTCATTCTTGTCAGCGGAGGCCGGGTGCGTGTGCACAAGGTGCCCTCCACCCCGGACGATCCCGCCCGTGCCATCCTTCAGGGGCTCTCCGACCTTGTCGGAGAAGAGGATTTCCAGGCGATCGATCTGACCCACGGCTCCACCGTGGCGACAAACGCCCTCCTCACCCGGAAGGGGGCCCGTACGGCGCTGATCACCACCGAGGGTTTCGAGGATGTCATCGAGATTGGCCGCCAGAACCGAAAAGAACTCTACAACCTCGCCTACCGAAGGCCCCCGCCTCTCGTCCCGAGGCGGCTGCGGTTCGGGGTGAGGGAGCGCTTGGACGAGCGTGGCGGGGTGGTTACCCCGCTGGAGCGGAACGGCCTGAAGCCGCTGGCCGAAAAGCTCAAAAAGGCGGGGGTGGAGACCGCCGCCATCTGTTTTCTCCATTCCTACGCCAACCCGGCACACGAGGAAGAGGTGGCCGAGGCGATCCGCCGGGCGGGCATTTCGGTCTCGCTCTCGAGCCGGGTTCTTCCCGAATACCGCGAGTACGAGCGAACGAGCACCACCTGCGTAAACGCCTACGTCTCGCCCCTCATGAGCCGCTATCTGGGCGATCTCGAGCGCGAGATGGGTCCCGGCCGCCTGCGGATCATGCAGAGCAACGGCGGGGTCATCTCGGCGGGGACGGCCTCGCGCGAGGCGGTGCGGACCATCCTCTCGGGCCCGGCGGGGGGCGTCGTGGGCGGCTACGAGGCGGCGCGCCTCGCGGGGCATGAAAACGCCATCTCCTTCGACATGGGGGGCACGAGCACGGACGTCTCCCTCCTCCGGGCGGGGATCGGATTCACATCCGAGGCCGAGGTGGCCGGATGTCCCATCCGGGTTCCGGTGATCGATATCCACACGGTCGGAGCGGGGGGTGGTTCGATCGCCCGGTGCGATCCCGGCGGCGCACTCACGGTGGGGCCCGAGAGCGCGGGGGCCGACCCCGGGCCCATCTGCTATGGCAAGGGAAGCGAGGTCACCGTCACAGATGCGAACCTTTTCCTGGGCAGGCTCGATCCGGATCGATTCCTCGGCGGGCGGATGCGCCTCGATTCGAAGGCTGCGGGACGGGGGATTTCGAAGCTGGCCGCCTCTCTCGGCCTCACCCCGGCCGGGACCGCCGAAGGGGTGATCCGGATCGCGGATCAGCACATGGCCGGGGCCATCCGCCTTATATCGGTCGAGCGGGGCCATGACCCGCGCATTTTCGCGCTCGTATCCTTTGGCGGGGCCGGAGGGATGCACGCCTGCTCGCTGGCGCGGATTCTGAACATCCCCACCGTGATCGTTCCCAAGGACCCCGGTATTTTGTCGGCCAGGGGGATGCTGACGGCGGATGTGGTCAAGGATTACGCCCGGACGGTTCTTCTCTCCGCCGAGGGGGCGGACGAGAAGACGCTCGGCCGTCATTTCCGGGCGATGCGCGCCGAGGCGGAGCGCGAGATGCGGGCCGAGGGATTTCCGAGGACGCGAATCGATCGCTACGCGGACATGAGATATCTGGGCCAATCCTACGAACTCACCATTCCGTTTCCACGGGCTGTGGGACACACACTGCCCGCGCAGCTTCGCGCGGCCTTCGACGCGGCCCATCAGGAGCGCTTCGGCATCTCGAACCCGGAGCGCCCGGCCGAGATCGTCACGCTCAGGCTCCGGGCGTCGGGGCGGGTCCAAAAGCCCTCGCCGGGCGGCGCGAGATGATATTCGAGGGCAAGAAAACGAGGGGGCGCGTCTATGAGCGTGACCTTCTCCGGGCGGGGGACTGCTTCTCGGGGCCGGCGGTCGTGACCGAGTT
>DNYS01000265.1:1963-2740 GCA_003506735.1 Nitrospinota bacterium | reverse complement strand
AGCCTTCGGGACTATGCCGAAATCGGATGCCGAAGGCGGAAAAGATGCGTTTTATGTGGCGGCAACCGAGGCGGAAGCCCATCTGCTTCTCGGGGATCTGGGGGGTGCGAAAAAGGCGCTCCAAAAAGCTTCGGATTCCCATGGGGGGGACCTGGCGGCCCTTGCATCCACCCGAAAGCAACTCGGGCTGATCTGCGGCACGAAGAATATCGGCAAAGAAATATTGGAGCCGGTGAAACCCCCCGGAGTCATTCATTTCGTCGGACATATGATCTCGCCGCCGAATAAGCCCGGACGGTTTCAGGCCGGATCGGAAAAAGAGGTGGCCGGGGAAATTGATACCTATCTATCCGCGCGCAACATCGGTTTAGGGTTTGGGGCCTTGGCATGCGGAGCCGATATTTTTTCACCGAAGCGCTGCTGGAGAGGGGGGCGGAGCTTCATGTCGTTCTCCCGTTCGAAAAAGACGAATTCAAAAAAATTTCCGTCGAGCGCGGGGGACCGGGATGGGTGTCCAGGTTCGATCGTTGCCTCGATAATGCCAAATCGGTGACGTATGCCACCGAAGACGGGTATATGGACGACGACATTCTTTTCGTTTACGCGAACAGGCTCGCCATGGGTCTGGCTCTTCAGCGCGGCGCCCATCTGGATACAAACGTCAGTCAGGTTGCCGTATGGGACGGCCAGGATGCCCACGGCGAGGGGGGCACGACCATGGAAGTCGCCTTTTGGCGGAGCAAGGGTAATCCGACCGACGTCATCTGGCCGCTGCCG
>DNYS01000265.1:342-1852 GCA_003506735.1 Nitrospinota bacterium | reverse complement strand
AAAATCACGGCGATGATTTTCGGGGACGTGAAAGGGTTCAGCAAGTTGCGCGAGCCGGAGACCCCGGTATTTCTGAGGGAGGTGATGGGTTGCCTCGGGGCCGTTATCGATCGGTACGATCATTCGATTTTGTACCGGAACACCTGGGGAGACGGAATTTTTCTGGTGGTGGACGGCCCCCTGGCGGCGGCGAAGTGCGCCATGGAGATGCAAGCGGAGATGGAAGCACTGGATCTCGAACGCTTGGGGCTGCCTTCCCACCTCGCTCTCAGGCTGGGCGCCCACACGGGCCCCGTATACGAGGCGTTCGATCCCATCCTCGGGAAGCCTGCCTATACCGGGGCGCACATCAGCAAGACGGCCCGCATCGAACCCGTGACCCCGGCGGGGCAGGTGTATGTGACCGAACCTTTCGCGGCGCAAATCGCGCTCGAGGGAGGAGACCGATTTTCGTGCGAGTATGTGGAGAATATCCCCGCGGCGAAAGATTTTGGTTTGCTGCGGATGTATGCGTTGAAAAAGAAAATGTAAAGGTGTGATTCGAAAACCCGTTTCCGGAAGGGGATCTCCCCGGGGAGCTTGCCAGACCGGATCGGGCATGGCCTGGGGACGGGGCGGTGGATCCCGTTGACCATTGGTTCTGAAATGGAAAACAGCCTGATTTGGCCACGTGCCTTCAGATTCCTTTTTTAGACGAATAGGAGAAATTCTGATGAGAGATAAGCTCGACGATGCCCTCACCCTATACGAGGGGATGAATGAGGCAGGCCGCAAGCACTGGCGCGAGCGCGCCGCCCCTTCCATCCGGTTCGAAAGCGAGGAAGAGCGGAAACTATTTATGGATAACCTCGACCGCATCGAGCGGGGGGAGGAGCCCGAGGATTAAACCCCCGGTATCCAATCCGGCGTCAGGGCCCGATTCTTTTGCCCCGGGATCCCCGTTTCTTCAATCGATATCCCGTGAGGATCATCTTCGTTCCCCGCGGCCAGGCGCTCCACACTTTGACGATGTTTTTGACGCGGGGAGAATACCAGGTGACGCCTTCAACGATCTCTCCCGTCGTCACGTTTTTTCGAAGCCGCTTGATGTGCACCGTGATGAATTTTCCCGCCGGCGTTTCAATTTTTTCGGTTCCTTCGGCGGTGTAAATGTTTTTGAACGGGATGAAGCTGCCCAGGTTCTCGTCCAGGGCGCGGTAGATGTCGACCCAAGTTTTCCCCTTCCAGAGGGGAAAGCTCAGCCGGCGGGGGACCCGGCTCCGGGCGGGCTGGCGTATCGTGCGGTCGATGCCGATGGAGCTGATCCAGACGAGGTTCTTGTCGTATCGCGCCAGGCCGGTGACCCGGCCGGAAGTCTCCATCAAATAGCCGTTGTCCAGGATCTTCACGACACACCGAGTGGTCTGATTGGTCTGGGCTTTGATGTTCAGGTTTCTGTACTCCCAGCAGTCGCCCACCTTGAGCAGGGGCCGAATCAATACGGAAGCGTGTGCATGGCGAATTCCTAATC
>DNYS01000265.1:0-130 GCA_003506735.1 Nitrospinota bacterium | reverse complement strand
GAATACCTGATTGGCCATGCACAGGCCAGTGGCCTGAATATGCCGCCCCTTCCCGATGGCACCTTCCGGGTGATCTACGCGGACCCTCCCTGGAGCTATGGAAATTCGGGCGTCATAGGGGCAGACAACG
>DNYS01000078.1:853-10349 GCA_003506735.1 Nitrospinota bacterium | reverse complement strand
TCGGCGTGCCGTTCAGCGATCCGCTGGCGGACGGGCCCACGATTCAGCGCTCGAGCATGCGCTCGCTCGAAGGCGGAACTACGCTGCGGAGCGTCATCGAGCTGGTCGCCAGTGTGCGGGGGGAGATTCCCGATGTCCCGATCGTGCTCATGACCTACTACAACCCGATCATCGCCTTCGGCCTCAAGACGTTTTGCCAGGAGTCGGCCCGGGCCGGGGCGGATGCGGTGATCGTGCCCGACTTGCCGCCCGAGGAGGCCGCCGAACTGCTCGAAGCGATGGCGGAGGTGCCGATCGAGCCGATCTTCATGCTCGCCCCCACGAGCACGGACGCGCGGATCGATCTGGTGAACCGCTCTGGAGGCGGCTTCATCTACTATGTCGCCCAGATGGGGGTGACCGGCGCGCGCGATTCGCTGGCCTCCGACATGGGCGACGCCCTGGAGCGGATCAACCGGGTGAAGAACCGCCCGGTGGCGATCGGCTTCGGCATCAAAACGCCCGCGCAGGCGGCCGAGGCGGGCGCAATGGGCGACGGCGTCATCGTGGGCAGCGCCCTGATCGACGTGATGGAAAGAGAAGAGGGAGACGAGGAGAAACTCGCGGCGGCCTGCCGTTTTGTCGAGTCTCTCCGCCGGGCGCTGGAAGGATCCAAGACAGCCCCCTGATCCGGTATCGATAACCTTTAGTATCCCGTTGGAAGGAAACAAAGCATGTCGGAAAGAACCTTGTACGACAAAATTTGGGACAGCCACCTGGTCGCCCGGCTCGAATCGGGCCAGGACCAGATATTCATCGGGCTGCATCTGATTCACGAGGTGACGACGCCGCAGGCGTTCGCCTCCCTGAAAGAGCACGGCGCGCAGGTCGCGTTCCCTGACAGGACGATCGCCACCGCGGACCACATCACGCCCACGCTGACCCAGCTCCGCCCGTTCAAGGACGATCAGGCCGAGACCATGATGGCGGCCCTTGAGCGGAACGTGGACGAATTCGGAGTCCGGTTTCTCAACTGGAGCACCGGGATGCAGGGCATCGTCCACGTCATCGGCCCCGAGCTCGGAATTTCCCAGCCCGGCATGACGATCGCTTGCGGCGACAGCCACACGAGCACGCACGGGGCGGTGGGATCGCTGGGCTTCGGCATCGGAACGACCGAGGTGGGTTTTGTCCTCGAAACCCAGACCATCGTGCTGAACCGCCTCAAGGTTCACCGCATCGAGGTGAACGGCGAACTGAGGCCGGGCGTTTATGCCAAGGACGTGATCCTGAGAATCATTCACGATCTGGGCATCAAGGGCGGCATCGGACACGCCTATGAATACGGGGGCGAGGTGATCGAAAACATGCCGATGGAAGGGCGGATGACGGTGTGCAACATGAGCATCGAGGGCGGCGCCCGAATCGGCTATATCAATCCCGACGAGACGACGTATTCCTATCTTGAGGGCAGGGAGTTTTCTCCCAAGGAGGAGGATTTCGGCCGTGCGGTGGAATACTGGAAATCCATCGCCTCCGGCCCGGACGCCGCCTACGATCGTGAAACGGAGATCGACGGGGCCACTATCGAGCCCATGGTGACCTGGGGGATCAACCCGGGCCATTCTATCGGTATCTCCGAAACCCTCCCCGACCCGGATTCCTTCGAGGGCGAGGACAAAAAGACGGCCGAACTGGGATACAGGCACATGGCGCTCAAGCCGGGCAGCTCGATTGCGGGAACGAAAATCGACGTGGCCTTCCTGGGTTCTTGCACCAATTCGAGAGTTTCCGATCTCCGCGAGGGCGCGAGGGTGCTTCGGGGGAACAAGGTCAATCCCAACGTGAAGATGCTCGTGGTGCCGGGATCCCAGAGGATCAAGGCGCAGGCCGAGGAGGAGGGCCTGCACGAGATATTCATGGAGGCCGGGGCCGAATGGCGCGAGGCGGGCTGCTCGATGTGCCTCGGCATGAACGAAGACAAACTCGTCGGATCCCAAAGGAGCATCTCGACTTCGAACCGGAACTTCATCGGGCGCCAGGGGAGCCCCCGCGGCAGGACGCACCTAGGCAGTCCCGCCATGGTCGCCGCCTCCGCCGTCGAAGGGTGCCTGGCCGATCCGTCCGGCATGGTGGGGAAATAAATTGAGCGACGAAATCAGGCAGATTGGGGGCCGGGCTCTTCCCATGCCCGGCGACGACATCGATACCGACCGGATTACTCCGGCCCGTTTTTTGACGGCCATCACGTTCGAGGGGATGGAGAAGGCCCTGTTTTGCGATGAGCGGGAGAACACGCCGGATCATCCCATCGACAATCCTGCCTACAAGGGCGCGAAAATGCTCTTCGTCGGTAAAAATTTCGGCTCGGGCTCCTCGCGCGAGCATGCCCCCCAGGCCATCAAGCGGTCCGGAATCGAGGTGATCGTGGGCGTGTCGTTCGCGGAAATTTTTGCTGGAAACTGCCTGGCCATCGGGGTGCCGACGCTGATGGCATCGGCCGAGGATATGAACCGGCTCATCACCCACACCCAGCAAAATCCGAAGACCGAATACGTCGCCGACCTGGAAAATTTAACGGTGAGCCATGGGAGCGAAACTGTCCGGGTGGAAATGCTCGAGGAGCGGCGCCAGTCGTTTCTCAAGGGGATCTGGAACGTCGTGGCGATCCTCAAGTCGAACCTGCCCCGGGTGCGCGAGGTGGCCGAAAAACTCCCCTATATCACCAATTTTCAGGCGCGGGATTGAACCGCAATCGTTTTCCAGGAAGGGTGACAAGAAATTGGACAGCTATAAAATCGGAGTGATTCCCGGAGATGGGATCGGGCAGGAAGTGACGGCCCACGCGAAAGCCGTCCTCTCGGCGGCGGGCGGGCGCTTCGGCGTTTCGTTCGAGTTTCGGGACGGCATGGCCGGCGGAACGGCCTACGATGCGGCGGGAGACCCGTTTCCCCCCGAGACGGAGAAACTTTGTGCCGAGAGCGATGCCATCCTCTTCGGCGCCGTGGGCGGCCCGAAGTGGGACGATCTTCCCCGCGAGAAGAGGCCGGAAGCGGCCATCCTGGGCCTCCGGAAAAAATTCAACCTCTTCGCGAACCTGCGGCCGGCGGTCATGTTCGACCCTCTCTTGGAGGCATCCACCCTCAAGGCCGAGGCGGTGCGCGGGCTTGATCTCCTCGTCGTCCGCGAGGGCGTGGGCGGAATCTATTTCGGCGCTCCCCGGATGACCGAGCAGGTCAGTCCCGATGAGGAGCGGGCTCTCGACACGATGGTGTACACATCCTCCGAAATCCGGCGGATCGTACGCGTCGGGTTCGAGATGGCTTCGGTGCGGCGGAAAAAACTCCTCTCGGTGGACAAGGCAAACGTCCTCGAAAGCAGCCGCCTCTGGAGAAAGGTGGCTCAGGAAGTCGCCGGAGAATTCCCGGACGTCGAAACTTCGCATATGTATGTGGACGCCGCCGCGATGGAGTTGATCCGCGATCCGCTCCAGTTCGACGTCATCGTCACCGGGAACATGTTCGGGGACATCCTCAGCGACGCGGCTTCGATGCTCACCGGCTCCATCGGTATGCTGGCCTCGGCGAATCTGAACGAGGCGGATTTCGGCGTTTTCGAGCCCGTCCACGGGACCGCGCCCGACATCGCCGGCCAGGACAAGGCGAACCCCATCGCGGCCGTCATGTCGGCGGCGATGCTGTGCCGCTATGCGCTCAAGCGAGCCGACATGGCGGAGGCCATCGAGGCCGCAGTCTCGGAGGCGCTGGGCGCCGGCCTCCGCACGCCCGACATCCACACGCCGGGAACCTCGCTGGTCGGCTGCGCCGAGATGGGCGGCCGCCTGACGGAGCTGGTGGGAGGCTGATCGTGGGCGGATTGCGCGTTGCCGTGGCTGGGGCGACCGGCGCCGTCGGGCGCGAGATGCTGTCGATACTGGCCGAGCGGCGGTTTCCGGCCGCCGAGGTCATCGCCCTGGCCAGTGAGCGGAGCGCCGGAACGAGCGTCTCCTACGCCGGAGGCCGGATCGTAGTGTCGCGCCTTGGGCATGATTCGTTCGAGGGCGTGGGGCTTGCGCTCTTCTCGGCGGGGGCGGCCCGGTCCCTGGAGTTTGCCCCCTCGGCCGTCAAGGTGGGAGCGGTTGTCGTCGATAATTCGAGCGCCTACCGCATGGACCCCGAAGTGCCGCTCGTGGTGCCGGAGGTGAATGCCGAGGCTCTCGCCGCCCACAAGGGAATCGTCGCGAACCCGAACTGCTCGACGATTCAGCTGGTGGCCGCGCTGAAGCCGCTCCGCGACAAGGCGGGCCTCCGGCGAATCGTGGTGAGCACCTATCAGGCGGTGAGCGGTGCGGGCCAGAGCGCCATCGAGGAACTCAAGGCCCAGGTCGATGCCTATCCGGATCCACCCGGGGCGGGGGGAATGCCCCACCCTATCGCCTTCAACTGTGTTCCCCGGATTGACGTGTTCCTCGAAGGGGGCGACACCCAGGAGGAGCGGAAGATGGTGAACGAGACGCGGAAAATACTCGGCGCGCCGGATCTTCCAGTCAGCGCCACCTGCGTCCGCGTACCCGTTTACAACGGCCACTCGGAGTCCGTGAACGTCCAGACGGAGCGGCCTCTCTCGCCCGAGGAGGCGCGCATTCTGCTCTCCGCCGCCCCCGGAATCGAGCTTATCGACGATCCCGGCGCGCTCGCCTTTCCGACGGCCCTCATGGTCTCGGGCCGGGATCCGGTCTACGTCGGCCGTATCCGGCGCGATCCCTCGGCGGAGAATGCCCTGAACCTGTGGATTGTGGCGGATAATTTGCGGAAAGGTGCGGCCCTGAACGCGGTGCAAATCGCAGAGGTCCTTCTCGAAAAAAATCTTTTAAAGGCGGCCTAGCCATTTGCCGCCGGACCCAGGCCCAGAGGAAGAAATTTCATTGCCCCAAGCCAGCATCGGTGTTATCGGAGGAAGCGGCCTCTACGCCATGGAAGGGTTGACCGAAATCGATACGGTCGAGCTTTCCACCCCCTTCGGCGCGCCTTCGGCCCCCTATGTATTGGGCACCCTCTCCGGAAAACGGGTGGCTTTTCTGCCCCGCCACGGGGTGGGGCACGTCTTCATGCCTGGAGAGATCCCCTTCCGGGCGAACATCTATGGATTTAAGGAACTGGGCTGCGAGTGGATCGTTTCCGTCAGCGCGGTGGGGAGCCTGAAGGAGGAAATTCACCCGGGGGAAATCGTCGTTCCCGATCAGTTCATCGACCTGACGAGGGGCCGCGCCGGCACATTTTTCGGGGACGGCGTGGTCGCCCACGTTTCGATGGCCGATCCCGTTTGCCCGGTGCTGAGCGGCATTCTCGAGAAAGCGGCTATCCGCGCGGGCGCCACCGTCCACGCCGGGGGAACCTACGTCTGCATGGAGGGTCCCCAGTTCAGCACCCGCGCCGAGAGTTTCCGCTACCGCGATTGGGGCGCCTCGGTGATCGGAATGACGAACATGCCGGAGGCGAAGCTCGCCCGGGAGGCCGAAATGAGCTACGCCACCCTGGCGCTCGCCACCGACTATGACTGCTGGCACGAGGAAGAGGAGGCGGTCAGCGTCGAAAACGTCATCGCGATTCTCCAGAGCAACGTTGCCCTGTCTCAAAAGATCATCCTCGAAGCGGTGCCCGAAATCGAGGGGCCAAGCCCGTTCGCCGGCATTCTCAAGACCGCCATCATCACCAACCCGGCCCATATTTCCGGAGAGGCGAAGAAGCGCCTTCATGCACTCATCGGGAAGTATGTTTTGTGACATCCCGGCCGCGCTCCGAGGCGTTATTCGCAGAGGCCCAAAAAATCATACCCGGCGGGGTGGACAGCCCTGTCCGCGCGTTTGGCGGCGTGGGGGGCACTCCGGTATTCATCGACCGGGGGCAGGGGAGCTGCATCTGGGACGCCGACGGGAACGAATACATCGACTATGTCCTTTCCTGGGGGCCCTTGATTCTCGGGCATGCCCATCCGCGCGTTGTGGCGGCGCTCCGAGAGGCCGTCGGCCGGGGAACCAGCTACGGCGCCCCCACGGTCGCCGAAACGGAGCTGGCCGGGCTGATCCAGGATGCCTATCCATCGATGGAGCTTCTCCGCTTCGTCAACTCGGGGACCGAGGCCACGATGTCGGCCATCCGGGTGGCCCGGGGCTTCACCGGCCGCGATCTCATCGTCAAATTCGAGGGATGCTACCACGGCCACGCAGACGGCTTGCTCGTCAAGGCGGGGAGCGGCGGCGCCACGTTCGGCATTCCGGACAGCGCGGGCGTTCCGGAAGATTATGCGCGCAACACGATCACGCTTCCCTACAACGACGCCGGGGCGGCGGAAAACCTTTTCAGGGCCGAGGGGAAAAAAATTGCCGGGGTGATCATCGAGCCCGTGGGCGGCAACATGGGCCTGGTCCCCCCCGATGAGGGATTTATCGAAGTGCTGGAGCGGGAGACGAAAAACGCCGGCGCCCTGCTGATTTTCGATGAGGTGATGACCGGGTTCCGCGTGGCGCGCGGGGGGGCGCAGTCGCTATTCGGTGTGCGGCCCGACATGACCACCCTGGGAAAAGTGATCGGCGGCGGCGTGCCGGTGGGCGCCTATGGCGGGCGGCGCGAGATCATGGAGGTGGTCGCCCCCCTGGGGCCCGTATATCAGGCGGGGACCCTTTCGGGGAACCCCCTGGCGATGGCCGCGGGGGTTGAAACCCTCCGCATCATTCTGGAGGAGGGGTTGCCCGAAGCCCTTGATGAGCGCGGCCGCCAGCTCGAAGAGGGCATGGCCGAGGCGGCGCGATCGGCGGGCGTTTCCGTCTGGAGCGTTCGCCGGGGTTCGATGTTCTGCACGTTTTTTCAGGATGGCCCGGTGCGGAACTTCGAGGACGCGAAGCGATCGGACACGAAAAAGTACGCGAAATTCTTCCATGCCATGCTCGACCGGGGCGTTTCCATCGCGCCGAGCCAGTTCGAGGTCGGCTTCCTCTCCTCCGCCCATACCGGGGCCGATATCGAGACGACGGTCCGCGCTGCGCGCGAGGCCTTTGCCGCCCTGTAGTTTCACCGGGTACAATGGACCGGCCTTCCGCCCGCGCTGAACGGAGCGCTGCTTGGCCTTGAATCCACCAGGCGAAAAACCGCGTAATGAAAATCCGGACCGCTATGTCTATTGGCTGGTTGGGAGTGTGTGCGCCCTCCTCCTGGGCGCGGCCGTCCTCGGGCGCGACGGCCTCCTTTCGGTCTTCGTCAACGAGCGGCGGCTGGTGAAGTTGAGGGAGGAGGTTTGGCGGCTGGGCCGCGAAAACCGCACCCTCCGCAGCCGGATTCGCTCCCTGAGGAGCGATCTGACCTCCATCGAGCGAATCGCGCGCGAGGATCTGGGGCTGGTGAAGCCGGGCGAGAAGGTCTACGAGTTCATTCGGACCCGGGAGAGAGGGCAAGTCCAGAAGAAGAAACGGCCATGACCCGCGCCCTCTTGACAGTCCGGTCCTGAGCGATTACATCACATATACAAATCGGTGCGGGGTGGAGCAGCTGGTAGCTCGTTGGGCTCATAACCCAAAGGTCCCCGGTTCGAATCCGGGCCCCGCTACCAAAAAAAAACAGTGGGTTAGTCAGTGATGGCTAACCCACTTTTTGATTTTCAGGAAACATTTAGGAAACATCAGTCGAAATTTTCATTCATTCACCGCTAGCTTTTCACTGACGCGGCTTCCGAACGGTTTGGGGAGAACAATCCAGTCCTCCCGGACGCAGTGGGCGTATACGTCCATCGTGACACTGAAGTTCGAATGGCCCATCCAGGCTTGAAGGGTCTTGGGAGCCGGGCCGTCCTCGGTTCGCCCGAAGCGGTTGGCGTGAATCGTTGCGAAAGTGTGCCTCATCCCCTTTGGGGTAATGTCGGGGAAAGGCCGATTGTGAGCCCTTCGCTCATTCTCGGCTCGGGAAAGTTTCACCATCTGGCCCCACAGTTTGCGGAATCCGTCTAGTTGTAATGGGAAAATTCGCGCTTTCGGGCTTTTGTCCTCGCAAGCCAAGTACCATTCTTTAAGGGCAAGGGCAAAATCCGGGAATAGGGGAATTTCTCGGCGGGCGTTACGTGATTTCGGAGTGATGAATTCGTCCTCCCGATCCCAACTTCGCTTTATGGGGAAAACGGGGCGCAGTGGGGTAGCCAGTATTTGGTCGGTGACATCCTCCCATATGGAACCTAGCGGCTCGCTTCCTCTTACTCCTTCCACGAGATAGCAGACGAACAATGCACGCTCGGGCCGGGAGGCGTCGATATTCTTGAGTACGATTTCAGTCCAAATGTCCGCCTGTATTTCATCTAGATATCTCCCATCTAGGCCATGCGCGTCGTCGTCCTCCGCGTGGATATTAACCCGGTGATCCTCTGGTCGTCTCGGCACCCTCAGTCCGGCGCAGGGGTTGGCCTTGAGCACCCTCCGCGGAGCCGAGTCCAGTATGTGGCGCAAACAGTCAAGGATATTTTTCACGGTTTTTCGTGACAAGGTGCTGCCTTTGTCTTTGCGCCTTCCGTCCGGTTTGTCGCGGAGATATTCAAGAAATTCTTGCACGGTGTCGGCGTCCAGATCCTGCGCCCGAATGTCCCCAATATAGGGCTTGATATGGCGTTTAATGGCGGATTTCCATGCTCGCTTCGTGTTGGCCTTCGGATTCGCTTTTTCAAGGAAAGTATCCGCAAGCTGGGTGATAGTGAGTGAGCTTTCAGCGGGGCTGTCGTCGGCCTTTGCTTCTAGGCGCTTTGCCTCGGCGTAGTTGCGGGCAGCGTTCCGAGTGTCGAATGTTTTATACCGTTGCCGACCAGAGCGATCTCGCCAAACGGCCTTGTAGCGAACACCTCTTTTCGTCTTTACCCGTACAATGGCCACAGGTTATTCTCCCCGGCGTTTCTTCAGCTTCCAGGTTTCATACCCTTCAGGGTCAACCCGCACATGCTTGCCAATCTTATAGGCATGCTGTTTTAACTCCCTAGGGTTCTTGCACCAATCATATACGGTGGATTTAGATACTTGCCATTCTTCCGCAATATGTTCAACTGTCAGGAACGGCGCCGAATCCGGAAAGTTTCCTCTCCTGGAACGGACGATATCTGTGTGTTGTGTAGGGTTTAGCATTTCAATAGTCCAGTACAATCTGGGTGGCGATGAGAACCTTTTTTCCGCTTGAGAAGTTATGAGCCTTTTCCTGAGCGAACTGGCCGCACTCTGCCCATTTTGCCCGCGAATTCCACTTTGACGCTGGTCAGATACAGCTTTTCCGCTGGTTCCAGGCCTTTCAGTTTCCGGGCCTCGGGCTGGGGTGCGACATATCAGGCCTACGAGTCATTGCGTTTTTTTTTGCGTTTAGCTTGGAATTTTCGTGTCCTAATTGCTTGCGAACAACTGGTGGAGCAATATTTTTGTCGTTTTGTCGCCATGAACGGGGTTTTGCATTCCTCACATAATTTGAATTGACTTTGAGTATTCTCAAACAATTTAAAAACC
>DNYS01000078.1:0-773 GCA_003506735.1 Nitrospinota bacterium | reverse complement strand
GTTTTGACCACTAATTTTCCATCTTCAATTTCCATTGATTGACTAAGGTTTTGATTTATTACTACTGGTATCCCATTGGTGATTTTTGCGAGCATATCCTGAACTATTTGGTGAAATGAATTAAGCAGCCCCTCGTTGCTCATAATCGGCTTTACGTATTGGGCCAGTTTTTTATCTTGCGGGTCATCAGGATCGTATTTCTCAATTTTTACAGGTGGTTTATTGGCTGTCCTGAGGGAGATGTTGATTTGGGAAAATGCATTCGCTTCCCATTCCAAATTTGTCCTGTCGCCTTCCGATAAATCGTCAAGATCAATTTGGGAAAGATCGAGGAGCCATTGAGCCAACTCACGATATGAGGTGCCGACTCGCATAGCGGCCCACGTCACTTCCCTGAATTCCCTGCTGTCTGGCTTTGTCTTTTTAGCGGTCATTCGGCATTCCTCCAATTAGAGAACATCTAGTCATACCACAACGCCAATAGATATGCAAACATAATTGTTTATAAAAATTAACAAATTAATAGGAACAGTAGTAAGATATTCATCGTTTGACAGATAAAGGCCGTTTATGCTTAAGTTGATAAATTAAGAGCCGGAACCGAATCAGGCAAGGGAGCTGACATGGAACACAAACCAAATTTGAGGGCGAAGTCTTGAGTGACTTCCTTGTTCAAGCCCTCACAGACCGCTTCGAAGACCTCCTGGTACATCTCCAGGGCGAACCGCAAAAACAAACGAGCAAGGAGTGGCGATACGGCCGAAAAGGCTCGT
>DNYS01000112.1 GCA_003506735.1 Nitrospinota bacterium | reverse complement strand
CTGTCCTCGCGGCCCAGCGCGATGACCCAGCCGTAGCGGCGGGCCATCGATATCGCCTGGCAGGTCGTGAACCGGTTGTCCATGTCCTTCAAGGGCCGCTTGGTCCGCGGCGGAAGCTCGTCCCAGCTTTGGATGAACCGCACCGCCACCGTGAAGGAGTTGAGCCGGAGAAATTGATTCAGGCGCTCGTCATATTCGACCATATTGGCGGTGTCCATCGTTTTCCCTTTCGCTTGAACGGCTGGTTCGGAAATTCTTAAAAGTGCGCGCCGCCTTCATGGCGGGCCGAAAAAACGGCCTCGGCACAGGTATCATACCATTTTCCCGCGCGCCGCTCCGGCTATTCCTGCCCGCGGCGCATCCGCGCGCTCCCTGGAAGTTTATCCGAGTGCTCTGATAGGATGGCCCCTAAAACGGATGTGGATTGACTGAAACCCGAATAGGCGGGGAATTTTTCGGAGGAAGCAGATGGATTTCACCCTGACCGATACGCAAAAAGCCATCCAAAAGATGGCCCGTGATTTTGCGGTCCAGGAAATCGAACCGGTGGCCGCCGAGCGTGACCGGCTCGTGAATTGGGAAGAGCGGATGCCCTGGGACCTGGTCGAAAAAGCGAGCGCCCTGGGCCTTCGCCAGCTCCCCTATCCGGAGAAATACGGCGGTGCCGGTGCCGACGTGCTTACCTGTTGCATCGCCGGGGAGGAACTCGCTGCCGGCGACCTGGGTTTTGCCGTGAACATCGATCAGACTTGGAAGCTTGCGCATATTCTCGACAAAGTGGAGCCCGCAGTGCGCGATCTCTGGCTCGAGCGCCTCTGCCGGGAGCCGCGGTTTCTCACCGCCATCGCCCTCACCGAACCCGGTGCCGGGAGCGACCACCAGGGCTTATTCGACGATCCCTCCATCCAGTTGAACACGCGCGCCGAGAGGAAGGGGAGCGGATGGGTGATCAACGGCTTGAAGCATTACATCAGTAACGGTCCGGTCGCCGCGCTCTACGTTGTCGCCGCCCGGACGGACATGCGCAAGTCACTGAGAGAAGGCTTGACGGGCTTTTTGGTGCCTCGCGATACGCCGGGTTTTTCCATCGGGATGGTGCACGAAAAAATCGGCCAGCGCCTTTCGATGAATTCGGAGCTCTTGTTCGAGAACATGGAGGTGCCCGGGGACCATCTGATCCTGGGCGAGGGGAAGATGTGGGAGATCCGGGGGCGGCTTCTGTCCAGCGGGAAACCTGAGGCGGCGGCCAATTGCGTGGGAGTGGGCCGGGCCGCCTTCGAGAAGGCCCTCGCCCATTCGCGCGAGCGGGTCCAGGGCGGAAAACCCATCGCCGAGCATCAGGCCGTGGCCTCGATGCTGGCGGACATGGCCATTGGACTGGAAACGGCGAGGACCATGGTCTACCGGACGGCCTGGGCCGTCGATCATCAGGAGCCCTACGATTTCACGCTCGGCTGGAAGGCGAAAATATTCGCTTCCGAGGTGGCCTTCGAATGTGCCCGGAAGGGGGTGGAAATCTTCGGCGGAGCGGGCATCATGCAGGAGGCGCCGATGGAGAAATACCTCCGCGACGCCAGTACATTTCTTCACTCGGACGGGACGAATCAAGTCCTACGCCTCCGCACGGCGAAGGCGTATTTGGAGAACCGTGTGTCTGTTTTCTAGAATCGGGCGGAACGATCGCCGGGCGCCCTCCGGCTCCATTTGCCGCATGTCAGCGGCGGGAGGATGACATATGCGCGCCGCATGGTACGAAAAACACGGTCCGGCCAGGGAAGTGCTTCAGGTCGGCGAGATCGACACCCCTGAGCCGGGGGAGGGGGATGTTCTCGTCTGCCTCTCGGCCTCGGGCGTGAATCCATCCGATTCGAAGGGGCGGCTGGGTTCGCGTCCGGTGAAGTGGCCACGAATCGTTCCGCACAGCGACGGGGCGGGTGTGATCGAAGGAGTGGGGGCGGGTGTCGATGCTTCCCGGGTGGGCGAGCGCGTCTGGGTGTTCAACGGACAATGGGAGCGCCCCCTCGGAACCGCGGCCGAGTACATCTCCCTGCCCGCTGATACCGCGGTTCACCTTCCCGATTCGGTGAGTTTCGCTGAAGGCGCTTGTCTCGGAATTCCCGCGATGACGGCCCACCGCGCCCTGTTCGCGGACGGCCCCGTATCGGGCCGTACAGTTCTCGTTACGGGCGGGGCCGGAGCGGTGGGAAACTACGGAGTCCAGCTTGCCAAATGGGGCGGAGCGTCCGTCATCGCCACCGTCAGCTCCGAGGAGAAGGGCGAGGCTGCCCGGAGCGCCGGGGCGGATCATATTCTAAATTACCGAACTGAAAATGTGAGCGAGCGCATCATGGAAATCACCGGAGGCCAGGGGGTGGACCATGTCGTCGATGTGGATTTGGGCGAAAACCTCCCCGTGACGGCAGGTGTGCTCAAGGTCAACGGAACCATCGCCGCCTACGCTTCCATGCGCGTTCCGGAGCCCGTTTTTCCTCATTACACGCTGATGCGGGTCAACGCCAATATCCGCCTCGTATTCGTGTACACCATGCCGGACGAGGCCAAGCGAAGCGCCTGCGCGGATATTGTCCGCGCCTGCGAAGAGGGCCGATTGATTCATCCCGTCGGGCCGAGATTTTCCCTTGACGATGTGGCGGCGGCGCACGAAGTGATCGAGAGCGGAAACTTTATCGGCAATGTGGTGGTGGATATTGGATAGAATTTACTGGCCGGGCGCTTACTGGATGCCGAGCACCTCTTCGATCTTTTTTTGGAATATTTCAAGGTCGATGGGTTTGGTGATGAAGCCGTCCACGCCCAGGGCGAGGCAGCGTTCGCGGTCCTCATCCATGGCCTGGGCGGTCACCGCCAAAACCGGAATGTCCCTCGTATCGGAGCTGGATTTCAGCCGCCTGATCGCTTCGAAGCCATCGAGGACGGGCATTCGCAGGTCCATGAATATGAGGTCGGGCCGCTCGCGCCTGGCCGCTTCGATGCCTTCTTCTCCATTGTAGGCCGAAACGATTTTCCGGGCGCTCTCCATGAGGATTTTGACATACTCGTGATTGTGCTCGAGATTGTCCACGACGAGTATGTTTTTTCCGGACCAGGGCTCCGGCCCGGTTTTTCCGCTTCCGGTTCGGCTGCCCGGTTTCTTCTGGGCGGATGGGTTTTTGACGGCGATCATCGGCAAAACGAACGAGAAGGCGCTTCCCACGCCTTTTGTGCTTTTCACCAGTATCCGGCCATCGTGAAGTTCGAGCATCTTTTTGACGATGCTCAGGCCGAGCCCGAGGCCCCCCGCGCGGCGGTTCATTCCGCTTTCGAGCTGGCTGAAGCGCTCGAAGATGACGTTGATTTCATCAGGGGTCATCCCGAGGCCTTCATCCTCGACGGTGATTTGCACCTCCCCCGGAGCGGCCTGGGTTCTCACCCAAATGGTCCCGCCTTCGGGAGAGTATTTGAGTGCATTGTCGATCAGATTGGTCAGAATCTGGTTGATACGGATCGGGTCGCAAACAACGGTGCCGCATTTCGAATCGATTTTGGCTTTCAGCGTAAAGTTTTCCGGCAGCTGCTCCCGCCGGCTTTTGACCATCTCCTCTACCAGGCCGTTGATTGCCGTTTCCTGCAAATCGAGGCGGAATTTTCCCGTCTCGATTCGATCGAGGTCGAGCAGGTCCTCGATCATGCGCGTAAGATGCTTCCCCGCGCCGCGGATTTTTTCGGCGATGTCCACGATTTTTTCATCTTTGACCAGCATCAAAAGCAAGTCGCTGAAGCCGAGCACGGCGTTGAGCGGAGAGCGTAGCTCGTGGCTCAGATTGGCGATAAATTCGCCCTTGGCGGTATTGACCTTTTCGGCTTCATCCCGGGCGGTTTCGAGTTCCGCGGTGCGTTCCTGGACCTCTTCGAAGAGGCGGGCGTTCTCGATAGCGATGGCCGCCTGATCGGCGAAGGAACCAAGGAGGTCCAGATCTTTCTCGGTAAAGAAGTCCTTCTCGCGCGAAATGCAAAGAATTACGCCGATCCTCTTCCCATGTTGAGATAGGGGCTGACAAATCACGGATCGGATTTCTTCCTTTGGAATCCATTCCCACTGCATGGGCCTCCAATGCGGATCATTCTGCACGTCGGCAACGATCACCCCCTGATCGGTTTGGAAGGACCATCCGCTGATGCTTTCGCTAATTTCAATGGAGGGCACCAAGCCGGTCGGAATGGGAATATTCCCGCCCGAGGCCCTGAGGATGAGATTTTCCTTTCGCTCGTCCAGCAGGAAGATCCGCGAGTCCTCCGCCTTGAGCATCACCATCGCCGCGCCGACGGTGCTCTCCAGCACCTCGAAAAGATTCAGATTCTTGGTGACTTTCTGATTAAATTGGTTGAGGGTGGCCAGGCGCTTGCCGCGTTCTTCAGACTCTTGGTAAAGCTGGGCATTTTCGATCGCAACGGCCGCCTGGTCCCCCAGGCTCGTGGCCAGTTGAATCTCATCGTCCGTAAAAACGTGATTTTGCTCCCGGAAAATATTAAAGACGCCGACGATTCGATTATCGAGGCGAAGCGGAACGGATAACTGCGCCCCGCATTGGCTGAGGTTGGCCACGGCGACCTCTTCCCGGATGGCTCGAGCGTCGGTGGCGATATCCTGAGAAAAAGCGGGCTCCCCTTTTTCCGCTGCCTGGCCCGCGATGCCCTCTCCGAAAGCGATTTTTTTCTTTTTCATTTGCCGCAGGGCGGATGGCGTGCCCGCGGTCCGCACAAGCTCGTCGCCCTCGCGGAGGCGGATTCCCGCTTCACTGCAGAAAACCAGCGCCGTCGCCTCGGTGATGCCGGTCAGGACATCGGTGAGATCGAGTCCCCGGGTGAGTCGTTGGGCGACTTCGATGAGGGTCGCCAGGCGGCGGCTGCGCTCATTCGTTTCGCGGAAAAGGCGCGCTTTATCGATAGCGATAGCTGCCTGATCCGCAAATGAGGTGGCAAGGCGCAATGCCTCACCGTCGAATTTGAAACCGGCCTCACGTTCTACGCCCAGGATACCAAAGACCTTATTTTCCAGTTTTACCGGGATACACATCAGGGAGACTGATTGCTCATATCGCCTGACACCGCGGCGGATAGCAAGGACCCGAGGATCATTTTCCGAATCCGTTGTAAAAAATGGTTTCCCTGTTTTAAATACGTGGCCGCTAATGGATTCATTAGCGGGTATCCGTTCGAGCAATCTCTCTATTGCCCCTGGCGTTGCTGCCGAGACCACCAATTGGCCCCCTTCGGGCATTCTGAATCTGGCCTCTCCATCAAAAATCCTTGCTGCATCTTCGGCAATGACGGTTAATATTTCTTCCAGTTTGAAGCCTTGGGTAAGGCGCTTAGTGACCTCAATGAGAGTGCCCAGGCGATCGCCTCGTTTTTCGGCCTCCTGGTAGAGAGAGGCATTTCGGATTGCCGGGCCCAGATGGGTGGCGATAGCAAGGAGCAACTTTTCTTGCTCCGGAGAGAATGTATTCGGTTTCAGGCTGGATAGTGCGAGATGGGCGATGCATTTGTTGTCCATGAGGATGGGAATCACCAGTGAACTTTGGAGTCCGTTTTTTCCCAGGTACGCCCATGAGTCGTTTTCTGCCGGGTTGTTGACGAGCAGCGATTTTTTCGGCTCGTAGATGAGGCGAAGCAACATTTTGCCGCCTTCCACCTCTTCTTCCTGGGTGGGGGGCGGGACGTCGATATCCGAATCGATGTGCCAGTACCGCCATTGGCAGGTTTGGGGATCGACCGCGCCGATGGCGCACCGGTCGCCGGGCACCACCCGGCGGATTTCGCGGATGATGGTTTGGAATAGCTTTTCCGGCTCCAGGGCGGAGCCGATTGCTTTCGCGATTTCGCCCACAATTTCGAGGCGCGACGCCTGGTTCCGGGACTCCTCGAATAACTGCGCGTTCCGCAGCGCGGGACCCAGATGAGCGGCGATGTCGGTCAGGAGGCTTTCGTGTTCGAGGGTGAAGGCACCGGTTTTTTTGCTCGCAAGACGCAAGTGGGCATAGCACTCACCGTCCTGAATGATGGGAACAGCGAGAATTGCCCGGTAGCCTGCTTTCGCATGGCGGCTTTCGGACCAAGGACTGTTCTGAAGATCCGGGATATTATGGGGTTTTTTCGTCCGGTACATTTCCTCGGCCATGAGCCCGCGCACCATATCGCTATCAGAGGGAATCCCCATCAATTCATCCGACTCTTCATGGTAGAAATTGTATCCCCTCGCGGTGCGCAAATATTGCCCGAACACAATACGGTCGAAGGGAATTGCCTTCCGAATCTCTTGGCAAATGGTTTTAAATAGCTCATCGGGCTCAAGCTCGGAGCCCACAAGCTGGGCGATCTCGCCCACCAGCTCAAGACGCGAGGCGCGCTTTTCCGCCTCCTGGAAAAGAATGGTGTTTCTAATGGCCGAACCCAGGTGTCCGGCGATGGCGGTGAGAAGCGCTTCGTGCTCTTCGGTGAAGGCGACGGTTTTTCGCCCGGCCAAGATTACGTGGGCGATGCACCGATCCTCCTGGACAATGGGAACCACCAGCACGCTACGGTAGCCCGCCCTGGCGTGCCGTCTCTCTTTCCATCGAGAAACTTGAAGATCGGCAACGTTCAGCACTCGCTTTGTCCGGTAGACCTCCTCGATGAGGCGCCCGCGTCTGCCTTTCCCTTCAATGGGCGGCCCCAAAGGAACGTCCCCTTCCTCAAAAAACCTGTGGAATTTTTGACTCTCCGGGTCGAAGCTGGCGATGGCGCACCGCTCGCACGGAATGGCCTTTCGAATCCCCTGAACGATGGTGTGAAAAAGCTCCTCCGGTTTCAGCGTCGAGCCGACGGCTCTCGCGATTTCGCCCACGATTTCGAGATGCCGGTTCCGCCGCCGTCCTTCCTCGATGAGAAAGATTTTTTCGAGGGCGATCGACGCATAGTTGGCCAGAATGTCGAGCGATTCGATAATTTCCGGCTGAAAGGGGCGAACCCCCGCCCGCAGAACGGAAAATACCCCGATGATGTCCCGGCCCCAGCGGATGGGAAAGCCCGCGAAGGACCTCAGGTTCCACCGCTCCGTCCTGGGAGAGCGCTTCCAGCGGGGATCTTCGAGCACATCGAAAGCAACGACACGGTCCCTTTTCTCCGCCACCCATCCGGCAAGGCCCTCGCCGGAGCGAAACTCCGAAAAGCTGTCCGATTTCTTGTAGGGAATTTTTTCGACCGCCGCCCCGGCCTCGACGCGGAAAACCCCGTCATCTCCTCTGAGAAAAATCTGGCATACATCGGCGTCGGCGGCTTGAATGGCGGCCTCGGCGATGGATTGCGCGGCTTCTCTGATGGTTCCGGCCCTGGAGACCCGGAGGCCCAGTTCGGCCATGACTTTTTTGCTTTGTCCGGAAGATTGAAACGCCGGTCCGAGGGGAGCGGATTCGGAAAGGTCGCGCACGCGCACATTGAACATGCGGCGGCAGTTCCGGGGAGATTCATCCAATGAAATTTCGGCGGGAAACGAGATGCCGCCTTTTCGCTGGCCGGTAGCCGGCCGGCGCGCCGTGTGGCGGTCTTCGGATTCCAATTCGCCGTTATTGAAAAGGGCCTGGATCCTCGATTGATCGGCAAGGGAAATCAGGGCGGATAGAGGCTCGCCCTCGGCCTCTTCGGAGCGGCAGCCGAAAATGCGCTCCGCCGCCGGATCGAGGGAGAGCAGCGCTCCCTCTTCGTCCACCACAAGCCGGCCTTCTTTCGGATTCGTATCCATCAACCGCGGGGCCCTTTCCGGATCACGAGACCCGGATCATGAAAGAAAAAATTTCCCGGCGCTTTCGCAGCGGGACAAACCGGCAATGGAGTCGAAATTATTGAACTGGGACGCCCGGCTCCAAAAGGCCGCCGGTCGATCCCGATGGGGAGGCCTGTCCCCGGGCGATGCGCTTCGTTTCCATTCAGGAATGAGAATGTTCCGGCCCCCTCACCGCCAAAGCCACTCCACCCGATTGTAGGGGCTCGGATGGGGGAGAACAATCGGCAAGTGCCCCGATTTCGGGTTTGTAGGCCCGATTTCTATGGAAATAATTTGCAGAAAATATAATACCTGTCGAAGATAAAAGTGGGGTCATCTCCCGCGTGGCCGGAAGGGGATAAGAAAAATGGCGGGGTCCCGGAACTACCACCCGTCCTGAAATTTTCGGCGGGAGGTGTGTGAGCGGTTTTTGATTATCGGCGTTTCGTGCGGGTTGGAAGATTGGGACGCCTCCTGCGGGCTGGAAGTTTGGAGCGCTTCTGGCGGGCGGTGGTGGGGCGCCCGCCGGCAATCTCTTCCCAGGGGAAATCGTCGAGCGCCTGCGAGATCGCCTTGCCCATGGCAAGGCCCGCACCGCCCGCGCTCACCCGGGAGTCCGGGTGCGTGCCGCGTCCGATGGCTTTCCACTTCCGGACGAGGCGTCCGCTTTTCGAGTAGACCTCCCCCCGAAGCTCGCCGCTCGCAAGCCACATCCGGTTCTGGATCGTGACTTCGAGCCGGGTGAGTATGACGAGGAGGCGTCCCGACGAAAGGCGGGCTTCGCCCTCTTCAAGAGGCTCGATTCCGGCGGCCAGCATCCGGGCGGCCGTTGCCTTGAGCAGAACGGCGGTATGCGACTTTTTTCCTCGGAGGATATATTCCTCGGACAGGGAAAGGTTGGGGTCCTGGAGATCGTCCGCGGCCTGGAGAACCAGCTTGGCGCGCGTGGCCCGGATGACCTTGGCGGAGGCGGAAACCCGAATCTCGACTTGGTAGTTCTTTACTTTGGTGGATGAGCATCCACCGGCGAGAAAAATGGCCAGCGCGAAGAAAGACAGGGCCGTCCGCATTCGGGTTCCTGTAGCCGGGTAAGCATTCATGTTCTCTTTATACACGTTGATCGCCCCCTGCGGCGAACACGGAATAGGGGAGTCGGTGGATTTCGGAGGGAACCCGCGTTGCCCTCCCCGGTAGAATGCTAGTGTGAATTGTGGCACATTTTAGCCGTTTTCGGCCCCCATTTTGCGGCCGGTTTTGACTGTTCGACGGAGAGTGCATCCATGCCCGAGACGAGTGTCGGCTTCATCGGCCTGGGCCTCATGGG
>DNYS01000043.1:17131-17287 GCA_003506735.1 Nitrospinota bacterium | reverse complement strand
TGCGGAGGCTCTTTCATGTATGAAGAAGTCAGCTATTTCAGTGAAGGGTTGAAAATCGCCGCCTACCTCTACCGGCCGAAAGACTGGAAGGTGGGCGGCGCCCCCCGGGCTGCGATCATCTCTCTCCACGGGTACAGCGGCATGAAGGACGTCTAC
>DNYS01000043.1:8596-17012 GCA_003506735.1 Nitrospinota bacterium | reverse complement strand
CAGCGGCATGAAGGACGTCTACGGGCTGGATGTTCCCCGGCGTCTTTGCGAGGAGGGGTATTTCATCCTGGCGCTCGATCACCGCGGGTTCGGGGTCAGCGAGGGGGAGCGCGGGCGGCACCGTCCGCTGGAGCAGGCCCAAGATACCTATGACGCCATCTCATTCTTGGAAACGATTGAGAGCGTGGACCCGGCCCGCATCGGAATTTACGGGACGAGTTTCGGCGGGGCGAACGCCATTTGGGTGGCGGCGTTTGACGAGCGCGTCAAGGTGGTTGTGACATCGGTGGGCGTGTTCGAGGGGGAGCGCTGGATGCGCTCGGTCCGCAGGCCCCACGAATGGGTTTCATTTCGGAAAAAAGTCGGTGAAGCCGCCCGGATGAGGGTGACTTCAGGCAAAAAGACCGAGGTCCCCTTGACGGAGATCATGCTCTGCGATCCGCACACCGAAAGAGTCATTCGGGAGCATCACCAAAAGGACGGCCGTTATGTGGGCGGCTACGATTTGGAGAGCGCCGAGGCCTGCTGGCGCTATAAGCCCGAATGGGTGGCGGACCGCATTGCCCCGCGGCCGGTCATGATTATTTATTCGGAAAACGACATGCTCGTTCCCGTCGATCAGCAGCTTGCCTGCTACGAAGCCTGTGGAGAGCCTAAGAAACTTGTGAAGCTCCCGGGTGCGCAGCACTACGAATCCTATTATTTCGTTCGGCCGGACCTTCATGAAATCGGGATGAAGGAGGCGGTCGCCTGGTTCAATACCTACCTCTAGGCGACTCCCGGTGCGGGGGGTGTCCGGGAGGCGATGTGGTATCGTTGTCCCGTTGGGTTTGCGCGTTAGTTTCGCTCGGCGCGGCGTCTGGGACTATTCCTTAGAGTGCCTAATCCCCCGTTGACGGGAGAAAATTATGGCCGATCGTCCCCGGGTGAGTTTTTTGGGTCCTGAAGCAACGTTCACGCACGAGGCGGCGATACGCCACTTCGGCGAGGAGGCGGAGTTTATCTCCGCGCCCACGATCGCCTCGGTGTTCGAGGAAACGGAGGCGGGGCGCTCGGACATGGGCGTGGCTCCGGTGGAAAACGCCCTGGAGGGCACCGTCAACATCACCCTGGACCGGCTCATCGATTCACCCCTGCTCATCGTGGGAGAGGTCTCGCTTCCCATTGATATTCATTTACTGACCAACGCCGGGGAGCTTGGGAAGATCGCCCGCGTTCTCAGCCATCCCCATGCGGTGGCCCAATGCCGACGCTGGCTCCAAGAAAATTTGCCTGACGTTGCCGTCGAGGAGGTGGCGAGCACATCGCTGGCGGCTCAGGAAGCGGGCAAGAATTCCGAGCTGGCCGCCCTGGGCAGCTCGATGGCTGCAAAAAAATATGGCCTTGAGGTGATGGTCCGGAAGTTGGACACAGAGAGCATCAACGTGACCCGGTTTTTCGTCCTTGGCAAAGAGGCCGCCCCGCCGGCGGAGCGCTCGGGTACGAGCCTTCTCTTTGTGCTTCGAAACGAGCCGGGGGCGCTCTACCATGCCCTGGCGCCAATCGCCGGGCGGGGACTCAACATGACGAAGATCGAATCCCGCCCCTCCCGGAGGCGGGCCTGGGACTATATTTTCTTCATGGATATCGAAGGACATATCGATGATCCCGTCCTGGCTGAGGCTATAGCGGAATTGGAAGAGAAGGTGGAATTCCTCCGGCTTCTCGGATCGTATCCCTCTCTTGGCTGATGCCGTGCAGAAGAACCGGAGAAATTAATGGAAATCAAGACCTCCCGGCCCGCCAGAGATATTATCGTCTACCAGCCGGGAAAACCTGTCGAGGAACTTGAGCGTGAGCTTGGCCTGACGGACTCGATTAAGGTCGCCTCGAATGAAAACCCACTTGGCCCCTCGCCCAAGGCACTGGAGGCTGCTCGGGGGGCGCTGGGGGGCATCCACCGCTATCCGGACGGGGGCGGATTTTACCTCAAGCGCGCGTTGGCCGAATTTCACGGCCTCACGCCGGAGCATTTTACTCTCGGGAACGGAACGAACGAGGTGCTCGAAAACATCGCACACGCTTTTTTTAATCCCGACGATCCGGTCATAATTTCCGAGGGCGCTTTCATCGTCTATCTTATTGTCTCCCAGCTTTCCGAGTGCGAGATTCGAAAAGCGCCGATGCGGGATTATGCCCACGACCTGGATGCTATGGCCGGGCTTGTTTGCGATCGAACGAAAGCGGTTTTTATCGCAAATCCGAACAATCCCACAGGCACCGCGGTGGAAGAGGCGGCCCTTCGAAAGTTTATCGAGGGGTTGCCCGGGCATACGCTGGCTGTTGTGGATGAGGCCTATTTCCAGTATGCCCACCGTGAGGATTATCCGGATACCTCGAAAATGATCGCCCAGTATCCGAACGTGGTGACACTGCGGACGTTTTCGAAGGTTTACGGCCTCGCGGGCCTGCGGGTCGGATACGGAATCGCCCGGCCCGAATTGGCCGAGATCGTCAACAAGGTTCGCGAGCCGTTCAACGTCAACTCGCTGGCTCTCGCCGGGGCCGAAGCGGCCCTCGGCGATGAGGAGCATGTCCGGCGGACCGTGAGCGTCAACGCCGAGGGGCGCGAGTATTTCGTCCGCGAGTTGGCCAGGCTCGGCATCCCATTTGTGCCCACTCAAGGGAATTTCATGATGGCCGAGGTGGGCGAGGGGATGGAGACCTATGAGGCGCTGCTCCGCGAGGGGGTCATCGTCCGGCCGGTCGGCGGATACGGCTTTCCGAACCATGTGCGCATCTCGATCGGGGCCCCCGAGGAAAACCAGCGGGTCATCGAGGCGCTGTCCGCCGTGCTGGATAACCGGCGCGGAGAATAACCGGCCCGGCGAAAATTAGCCTGAAAGATCGCGATACCCCCATTCTTGGAGAAAGATTCAAAAGGATGAGCTTGAAATTTCAGCAAATGACCGTCATAGGTGTGGGCCTCATCGGAGGCTCGCTGGCGCGCGCCGCGAGGGAGAAGGGGCTGGTTGCCCGGGTTGTGGGCGCTGGCCGAAGCCGGGAAAATCTCGAAAAAGCATTATCCCTTGGGGTTGTTGACCGGATCGAGACCGACCACCGCGAGGCGGTCCGGGGTTCGGATCTCGTGGTGGTTTGCACGCCCGTTCAGGCGGCGGTGGATATCGTTCGGAATATTCTGCCCGCCATGGAGCAGAATGCGGTTCTTACCGATGTGGGCAGCGTGAAAGGACCGTTTGTCAGGGCTATCGAAGAGATGGATCTCGACACGATTCGATTTGTCGGGGGACATCCCATCGCCGGGACCGAACATTCCGGGGTCGAGGCGAGCTTTTCCACACTGTATGAAAATCACCGGACCATCCTCACGCCCACAGCCTCCTCCTCTCCCGAGGCGGTGGAGGCGCTCAAGGCCTTGTGGGAGGGTGTGGGCGCCCATGTGGATATTATCGAGCCCGAGCGCCATGACCGGATTCTCGCCGATATCAGCCACCTGCCTCACCTGGTTGCCTACGCGCTCGTCAATATGGCTCTCGATGGGGGTGGAGTGCCCTACGCGGCCGGCGGGTTTCGGGATTTCACGCGAATCGCCTCCAGCAACCCCGAGATGTGGCGGGACATCAGCCTCGACAACCGAGAGGCGCTCCTGGATTCGTTGACGGCCTTTGAGGAGACTCTAGCCGATCTGCGGCGTGCGGTGGAGGTCCGAGATGGCGAGGCGCTCGAAACGGCCTATCGGAGGGCGAAAAAGGGGCGTGACGACTGGCTTCGCGAGAAAGGCTGGTCGTGATGAGCCGATTGCATTCCAGCGGGGCTGAAATCGTCATTCCGATCGACGGTCCGGCGGGATCGGGCAAAAGCACGGTAGCAAAGGCCATCGCTGATCGCCTGGGGTGGGATTATCTGGAAACCGGGGCCCTCTACCGCGCGGTGGGCCTGAGCGTGCTCGAGGCGGGAGGGGACCCGGATAACCGGGATGAGGCCACTTTTCACGCCGAAAATCTGCGCTTTGAGTGCCGAAAGACGACCGAGGGGTGGCGGAATTTTCTCGATGGGCGGGATGCCACCGAAGAATTGCGGATAGAGCACATAAGTGACGCTGCCTCAAAGGTTTCCGCGCATCACGGCGTGAGGAGGGCATTGCTCTCGTTTCAGCGCAGTTTTGGCCGAAAACGCGGTGCTGTCCTCGATGGCAGGGATATCGGGACAGTGGTTTTCCCCGAAGCCCGCCTCAAATTCTTCATGGATGCCGATATCGAGGTCCGGATTCAGCGCCGAATCAACGAATTGCGGAGAAAAGGGGCCGATTTCGACCCCAATTGTCTCGGAGCCAACCTACGGGAGCGGGACGAACGGGACCGCAAGCGCAAAGAAGCCCCGCTGAAGCCCGCAAAGGACGCTATACGGCTAGACACAACCAAACTTTCCATTGACGAAGTCCTCCATGCCATGCTAGAGAACATCAGTCGTGAATATGGCCAACTCATTGACCTTGCATGAGTTGTCTTGACACACCCGCTTCTGTGTCGTAGGTTTATCTTTTCCATGTCGCACCTCTTCAGCGGCTGCTTGGGGATAGGGGCCCCGGGCGGTCTGAGAGGGCTTTTCCCGTATTTACGAGGTAAGTAATCGAATGACTGATATTCCATCCCAATCACCTTCGCCCGTTGATGAAGCCGACGAAGTATCCGCCGCGGCGCTCCAGGCCGTTCTGGATGAACAGGATCCGGACACCCTTACTTTCGAGCAGATGGAAGCCCTCTACGCTTCCACGCTCGACCCGATAAAAGATGGCGAAATTATCAACGGAAAAGTGGTCCGCGTTGAAAGTGATTATTTCCTCGTCGATGTTGGATATAAATCCGAAGGCTTTGTTTCGAGACGCGAGTTTCCGGACCGAGGCAGGAGTATTGGCCCGGGCGACACAGTGGAAGTTTATGTCGAGGCCCGAGAGGATGAAGACGGACGAATCGTCCTCTCGAAGGAAAAGGCCAACCGGATTAAAGTGTGGGACGAAATCATCCGCGCATACGATAACGAAGAGACCGTATCGGGCCGGGTCGTGGCTCGCATCAAGGGCGGCCTGACCGTCGATATCGGCTTGAAATCATTTTTGCCCGGCTCGCAAGTAGACCTTCGGCCCGTTCGAAATCTCGATCAGTTCATTGGTCAATCATTTGACTTGAAAATTATCAAATTGAACCGGAAACGGGGCAATATCGTTCTTTCGCGAAGGGTCCTGCTTGAGGCCGAGCGTTCAGAAATGAAGCGAGAAACGCTGGCCAACCTGGAGGAGGGCCTCCAAAGGGTGGGCGTGGTGAAGAACATCACCGACTACGGTGCCTTCATCGATTTGGGCGGAATCGACGGACTTCTCCACATCACGGATTTGTCTTGGGGGCGCGTGAGCCATCCGAGCGAGCTTCTCTCGATCGGCGATACGGTCAAGGTGACCGTTCTGAAATTCGACAAAGAGCGTGAGCGCGTATCGTTGGGTCATAAGCAGATTACCCCCGATCCTTGGGAGGGGGTGGAGATTAAATACCCGGAAACCGGGCGCGTCCGAGGTCGAATCGTTTCGATCACCGACTACGGCGCGTTTGTCGAGTTGGAGCCGGGTGTTGAGGGTTTGGTTCATATCTCCGAAATGTCCTGGACGCGCCGCAACCGGCATCCATCGAAAATCGTCACCATCGGAGACATCGTCGAGGCGGTGGTATTGAGCCTGGACAAGGAAGCCCGCCGGATATCGCTGGGCATGAAGCAGGTGGAATCCAATCCGTGGACCGAGGTGGAGGAGAAGTATCCCGTCGGTTCGCGGGTAAGCGGTCAAATTCGGAATCTGACCGAGTTCGGAGCTTTTGTCGCGCTCGAAGAGAGCATCGACGGGCTGATTCACATTTCCGATATCTCCTGGACCCAGCGCTACAAGCATCCATCCGAGGTCCTGAAAAAGGGGGATGAGGTGGAAGCGGTTGTGTTGAGTGTGGATGTCGGGAAGGAGCGCCTCTCCCTGGGGGTGAAGCAACTGACGAAAGATCCCTGGGCGGATATTAAAATGCGGTATGGCGTCGGTGACGACGTGGAGGCCGAGGTAACGAAAATTACCAACTTCGGCATCTTCGCAGCTCCCGAAGAGGAACTAGAGGGCCTGGTCCATATCTCAGAGATCAGAACCGAAAAGGTGAACAAGCCCGAGGATGTTGTTCGCGTGGGCGATATCTACAAGATGCGGGTGATTAAAATTGAGGCCGAACAACGAAAGCTGGGTTTGAGCATCCGGGCCTATGTCGAAGCCACTGGAGAAGATGCCCTCTTGAGGCGGGGTCCCGAGCCCGCGCCACCGGCGTCCGATGAAATCAAGGAAAAAGAGAAGGACAAGGCGGCGGACGGCGCGCAAGCGGCGTCAGATGAAGTCAAGGGAAAAGAGAAGGACGAGGCGGCGAACGGTGCGGAATCGGCGGGTGCTGCGGTTGCGGAAGCGGCGCCCGGGCAGGCTGAGGATAAAGAGGCCGAAAGTTCAGACGCCTAGAATTATCAAATCGCCATGGGGTGAGTGATGAAGAGATGGAAAACTCCTGGCTTTTGGATGGCCATAGGATTGTTCGGGGTCATTTTCCTGGGCTTGTTTGGCATCTCTCGCCTCATCAATGAATACTTCAATGGGGGCGAGAGATATGACGGCAATCGGGATGTGGTTGGGTTTGTCCGAATCAAAGGAGGCATTTTCGACGCGACAAGCACGGTGAGGAGCTTGACGAAACTCCGCCGCAACCCCCGGGTGAAATCCTTGTTGCTCCGGGTAGACAGTCCGGGCGGGGCGGTTGGCCCGACGCAGGAAATTTACCGTGAGATTCTCCGCTTCCGCCGTTCCGGCCGCAAGGTGGTGGCCTCACTGGGAAGCGTGGCGGCTTCGGGGGGCTACTACATCGCTTCGGCGGCCGATAAAATTTACTCGTATCCCGGTACAGTCACGGGGAGCATCGGGGTTGTGATTGTTCTGCCCAACGCTGAAAAAATGTTGGATACGCTGGGCCTGAGATTCACCATCATCAAGAGTGCTCCGTTCAAGGATATCGGCTCTCCCTTGCGGACGTTGACGGATTCGGATCGGGAAATTTTTCAGCGTCTGATCGACGATACGTACACGCAGTTTGTGATGGCCGTTTCCAAGGGGCGCCACATGCCGTTTGAAAAAGCCAAGAAAATTGCCGACGGGAGCGTATTTAGCGGAGAGCGGGCGAAAAAACTGGGTTTGGTGGACGAATTGGGGAGCCAATGGGATGCTGCTATGGAAGCGGCCCGGTATGCCAAAATAACCGGTGAACCCAAGCTTCTGGAGATCCAACCCAGACGCAGTATATGGACATTGTTGAATCGATCGTTCCTGGATTGGTTCCCGGGCGGGGCCACCTCCTATTTGGGAGGTTCCCCACCCATGCTACAATATATGTGGAGATAATCCCTTTTATGTCGCTGCCCGTTTAAGGAGGTAGCCGCAAGGCGATTTGGCGACTCTTGATTATTGTGAAGGAGGTTTCGTTCCGATGACCAAGGCCGAGATGGTTGAAAAGGTTTCGTCGAAAATCAACCTGACAAAAAATGACACCGAGCGAGTGGTGAACATCGTTTTCGGGAGCATAATTTCGGCTTTGGCCAGTGGGGAAAAGGTCGAGTTGCGGGGTTTCGGCAGTTTTCGGGTTCGATTGCGCGATAGCCGGGACGGCCGGAACCCGCGAACCGGCGCAACGGTTCAAGTCCCTCCGAAAAAAGTTCCTTTCTTCAAGGCGGGTAAAGAGTTACGCGAGATGGTCGATAACAACGAACCCGCGGTTGGCACCGGCACGTATCCTCCCGACGAGGCTCCGGGTGAGAGTCCTAGCTCAACCCAGCCTGTTTCTGAGGTTTTTAGCGGTTCCTCCGAAGAGAACCAGTATTAACGCCTCCTGAACGTCAGGGGATGTGAGCCGAGATGCATCTCGTCCCTCCTTGGAAATCGTCCCCATGTGCAAAATTCGGATTGGCCGGGGGCTCCTGATCATTTCCCAAGGCGATATTACGGAAAATACCGCTGACGCTATCGTCAACGCGGCGAACAATCATCTGTGGATGGGCGCTGGCGTGGCAGGCGCCATGCAGCGGAAGGGGGGTCCGGCCATCGAGCAAGAAGCCATGGCGAAAGGACCGATTGGCGTGGGAGAAGCGGTGGCGACGAGCGGGGGTTCCTTGAAAGCCCGCTATGTGATTCATGCGGCGGGGATGGGGCAGGACCTTCAAACCTCCGGAGAAATCGTTGCCGCCTGTACATGGGCCAGTCTCCGGTATGCCGAAGATTTGGGGATTGGCAGTATCGCATTTCCGGCCATCGGGACCGGTTTCGGCGGCCTGCCGGTGGCTGAATCCGCACGGCGGATGA
>DNYS01000043.1:0-8466 GCA_003506735.1 Nitrospinota bacterium | reverse complement strand
TGTATTGTTCGATGATCGCGATTTTCAAACATTCGCCAATGAGGTGGAAAATGTATGGCCGTAACGGGACCGGGGATTCGCGGCCGATCGCTGTACTGGTTGGTGCAACGGGCTCGGGGAAAACATCGATGGCGGTGGACCTCACCGGGTGGTTGAGGGAGCGGGGCGTCTCCATCGAAATAGTCGGAGCGGATGCACGGCAGATTTACCGGTCTCTCTCTATCGGAACGGCCAAACCCACATTAAGGGAGCAGGAATCCGTCCCCTATCATATGCTTGACGTGGCCGAGCCGGATGAGACTTTTAATGCCGTCCTGTACGCCGAAGAGGCGCGCCGGTGCGTGGAGGAAATATACGGGCGGGGGGCATTTCCCCTGGTCGTCGGGGGGAGCGGGCTATACATTCGTGCCTTGATCGAGGGACTCTTCGAAGGCCCGGGCGCGGACTTTGATTTCAGGAGCTGGCTCGAAAAATGGGCGGATCGAGAGGGAAACGAAGCGCTTCACCGCCGCCTATCGGATTGCGACCCGGCGGCGGCGTCGAAAGTGCATCCAAATGATCGAAAGCGGTTGATTCGGGCGCTGGAGGTGTTCGAAGCGACCGGGCGGCCGATTTCGGAGTTGCGCGCCGAGGCGAGCCCGGTGGGTTTCACCCGCACGTTTTACCTCGGAATAGAATGGCCTCCGGAAATCCACGCCGGGCGTATCGAGGAACGGGTTCGCAAAATGCTGGCGAGGGGGATGGGGGACGAGGCCTCCTGGCTTTCCACGGCGAATCTCACTGAAGCGCGATCGTTCGAAGGACTTGGCTATGGAGATGCTCTGGCGCTTCACCGGGGAGAAATTGCTCTGGAAGAATGCGTCGAGCGCATTTGTAGGCTTCACCGCCATTACGCCAAGCGCCAGCGGACATGGTTCGGGAAGATTGACGATGTTTTCTGGCTCGAACCGGCCGAAGCCGAATGGAGTTCCCTGGTGGAAACCGCGGGTGAGGCGATGCGTGCCTATTATCACTCCCCCCCAACCCTGGCGGTGCAGAGCGATAAAGAGAGCGGGGCCGGATGAATGTCGTCATCATCGGCTTCAAGAGCGCGGGAAAGTCGACCATTGGCCCGCTGCTGGCGGAGCGGGTCGGGTTTTCATTCGATGACCTCGACCGCCGCCTGATGGAGGCGGTTGCGCAGGAAGCGGGTGAAACCCTGGATGTCCGGGGTGCCTACCGGCGGCTGGGGGCGGAGCGTTTCCGGGAGATGGAGCGGCGCCTTCTGGCCGAGGCGGTGAAAGAGCACCGGCTGATCCTCTCCCTGGGCGGCGGCGCGGCGCTCGGCCCATCCGCCCCGGACCTGGTCCGGGAAAGTTATGTGATATATATCCGGGTGCCCGGGGATGAATTGGTCCGCAGGATCGAGGCGGGCGGTTGGCCAGCCTATCTGGATGGAGAACCGAACCCGGAGGCGGCGTTGCGCCGGATGCTGGGTGAGCGGCTTCCCCGGTATGAGGAAATGGCCGATTTGATAATCGACAATCCGGATGGGGAATCCCCCGCCAAGGGAGCGGAGGCAGCCGCCACCCGCGTTCTGGAATGGATAAAATCCCGGCAATAGCCTTGAGGAGAGAATTTTTCCGTGTCGAATACATTTGGGCAAAAATTCCGGTTTACGACCTGGGGCGAGTCCCACGGACCCGCCATCGGGGTCGTGGTGGATGGTTGTCCCGCCGGCATTCCCCTGGAGGAGGCGGACCTTCAGTGCGACCTCGACCGCCGGCGGCCGGGCCAGAGCAAAATCACCACCCAGCGCGGCGAGACAGATTGCGCCGAGATTCTCTCCGGAGTGTTTGAAGGCTATACGACCGGAGCGCCGATATCGATTCTCATTCGCAATAAGGATGCGGATTCCTCGAAATACGATAATTTGCGGAATGTGTTTCGGCCCGGGCACGCGGATTTTACCTATTGGGCCAAATGGGGCCGGCGCGACCACCGCGGCGGGGGAAGGGCGAGTGCGCGGGAGACGGCGTCGCGAGTGGCGGCGGGAGCCGTTGCGAGGAAATTTCTTTCGGACCGAGGGGTGAACATTCAGGGTTTCGTCAGCCAGGTGGCCGATATCGCCTGGGACGGGGAAAATTTCGACCTCGATGAAATCGAGCGCAATAGCTGCCGCTGTCCAGATGCGGAAACGGCCAAGAAAATGGAGAACGCCATCCTCGAGGCGCGCAAGGAGGGGGACTCGCTTGGCGGAATCATCTCCATCATCGCGGTCGGCGCCCCGCCGGGGCTGGGGGAGCCGATCTACGGCCGGCTGGACGCTGAACTGGCCGCCGCCATCATGGGAATCAACGCGGTAAAAGGCGTGGAAATTGGGGCGGGCTTCAGGGCCGCCACGATGAAGGGTTCCGAGCACAACGATGCCTTCGATCTCGTTGATGGAAAAATCGTTCCCCGGACGAATAATGCCGGCGGAATCCTGGGTGGAATTTCGACAGGAGCTCCGATAGTCCTGACCTTCGTGGTCAAGCCCACATCGTCTATCCCCAAAGAGCAGGATACCGTGAACGTCTCCGGCGAGAAAACGATGGTTCTCGTGGAAGGCCGGCACGATCCGTGCGTGGCGACGCGGGCCGTTCCGATCGGAGAGGCGATGGTGGCGCTGGTTTTGGTGGATCATTGGCTTCGCGGGCTGGGGAGCCGTGCAGATTTGAAGGATTAGGCCGAGAGGGCGCCGGGCAGTTGCCGGGACAGGGAATAATCAGCGGGCTCGAAGGAGCAAGCCCTCTTTATCCATGATGGTGATAAACCCTCGTTGCACTCGAATCAGGCTTTTCTGCTTGTAGGTCTTTAACATTTTGTTCACGCTCTCGCGCGTGGCGCCCACCATGTCGGCCAGATCTTGCTGCCGGAGTTTCATGTTGACTCGGGTTTTTCCTTCCTCGTCGGGCTGGCCGTAGCGGTCCGCCAGTTCGAGAATCCGTTTGGACAAGCGCGTGGATAAATTGCAAAAGGCCGCGTCACTGAGAAGTTCGTCCGTGCGGCGGAGGCGGCGGCTCAACTCGCCGAGAATTTCCTTCGAGGCACGTGGGTTCAGGGAAAGATACCGGAAGAAATCTTCTTGGGCCAGGGTGAGAATTTCCGTGGAATCAACCGCGATGGTAGTGGCTGATCGCGGCTCGCCGTCGAAAAGGGAGAGCTCCCCGAAAAAATCACCCGTGGAGAGGAGGGCGACGATAACGTTATCTCCCTCGGCCGAGGGCAGAACGATTTTCACTTTTCCCGAAATAATGATGTAGAGGGTAGAGCCGGGGTCGTTTTTATGAAATAGGATCTGGTCTTTTTCAAACCGGCGGCGATGGAGTTTCGACGTCAACTCGGTCAACTCTTCATCGCCGAAATGGGAAAATAATGGAATCTGAGCAAGTATGCCTTCAAAAACCATATTATCCCTCTGGAAATGATTAAAAAGAAAATTTGGTTCCCGGAATTTTGCGCAACTCCCCCACTAAACAAGCCATTGTAGCAGATTTAGGGAAATTATGAGGGCGAAATATCGAGGGAAACCGTGTATCCTACCCAAATGGTGCAAAATCAGCTTCACCGCGTTTCCTGCCGCGGGGATTACCTGGCTGCATGGGGTTTATGCGCTTTCGGGTAGATGTTCCCGGTTTTCAATCTGGAGAGGGTGCCATGAATCTGGGCGTGATTGGATTGGGAGTAATTGGCAGGGCCGTGGTCAGAGCGGCGGACGAAGGCGAGGTGCCCTATTCGGTCTCGGCGGTGATGACGCGGACCCCCTCGAATGCCGAGGAGTTTTTAGCATCCTTGCGGCGCAGGCCGCCCATGAGGGAATTGCCGGAGGTGGCCGAAGCGTCCGACATCGTACTGGAGGCCTCGGGAGGCCCATCCGTGGAGGCCATTTGCCGCGAGTCTTTGTCTCGCGGAAAGGATGTCATCATCAATTCAGTGGGCGCCCTTTTGGAGCGTCCCGACCTGATCGAGTTGGGGAAGAAGCATAATGCGCGAATTCACGTTCCCTCCGGCGCGATTATCGGTTTGGACGGCCTAAAGGGCGCTGCGACAGGGAAGATTGAGTCGGTGACGATGACCACGCGAAAGCCTCCGAAAAGTCTGAAGGGAGCGCCCTACATCGAGGAGAACAGGATTGATCTGGATTCGATTCGTGAGCCCACGGTGATATTCGAGGGAACGCCCCTTGAGGCATGCAAAGGGTTTCCCGCGAACGTCAACGTTTCCGCTGCGGTCAGTTTGGCCGGCATCGGCCCGCACCGCACCCGGATGCGTATCATGTGCGACCCCACGGTGGACCGGAACATTCACGAAGTGGAGGTGGTGGGAGAGTTTGGCCGCTCTTTCATCAGGATCGAAAACGTACCTTCCGAAAATCACAGGACGGGAATTCTCACCTACCTTTCGAATATCAATTATCTTCGCCAAATTTCGGCCACATTGCTGGTCGGCACCTAGCCTGGATATTTTTTCTCCGCTGGACGGCGCATTTAGAGGGAGACTAGCGTTTTGAGCAATCGGCCCGTAATTTTCGTTCCCGAACCGCGAAAACCCATGTCGCTTTTGAGAGAGCTCCTCGAACCTCACGGCGAAGTCCGCGTGGGCGGCCCGGAGAAGTGGACGGAAGATGACCTGACCCGGGGAATTCCGGAGTGGGACGCGATTTTGGTGACATCGCGTGAGCAGGTGACCGATCGCGTGATTCAGGCCGGAACGCGTCTGAAAATTGTCGCTAAGTTTGGCGTTGGCGTGGAGAACATCGATATCCCTGCCGCGACCCGGGCTGGTTTGCCGGTGACAAACTGCCCGGGCTCGAACGCCATCGCCGTGGCGGAGGCGGCCCTAGGGCTTATACTGGCCTCGGTGCGGCGCATTCCAAGCTATATGAAAACATTGCAGGGAGGCGCATGGCGGGAAGTTCTCGTAGATGCCATCGAACTTTCGGGCGCGACCTTCGGCATCGTGGGTATCGGAAACGTGGGGCGAGAGCTTGCCCGTTTGCTGCGGGGATTCGATGGACGAATTCTGGCCTTCGATCCCTATGTTCCCCCCGATGAGATCCGGGCACGGGGGGCGGAACCTGTAGATCTCGACACCCTGACGCGGGAATCGGACGTCATTTCCTTGCATTGCAGCCTGACGCACGAAACCCGGCACCTATTCGGCGCCGACCGGTTCCAAATGATGAAAAGCCAAGCGGTGATCGTCAATTGCTCCCGGGGGCCGGTTATTGACGAAAAGGCTCTTGTCGGGGCCCTGCGCGAGAACGTTATCGCCGCCGCCGGGATCGATGTATTCGAAGGAGAGCCTCCCGAGAAGGACCACCCGCTGTTCTCCCTGCCCAACGCTGTCGTCACCCCCCATCTGGCCGGTTCCACCCATTTGGCGCACGAGAGGGTCTTCCGGATGGTTTCTGACAGCATCATCCGGGTGCTCAAGGGGGAGCGCCCGAATCCGGTCATGTTGCGAAACCCGGAAGTGTATGAAAAAATCGCCGTTTTGGACGGGACGGTTTCCTCCGGAGAGAGAAGCTAGGAGGCGGTTGCCCAGGCGGATTCAGGTATTTATACTCTCCCGGTTGGGCAAAAATCAGTTCGAATACTTATGAAATAGGGGCTTGGAATTTTGGAAGGCGCTACAGAAAAAATATGGATGGATGGAGAATTTTTGCCGTGGGATGAGGCGAAAATTCACGTTCTCACCCACAGCTTGCACTACGGACTAGGTGTTTTCGAAGGCATTCGCTGCTACAAGACCAACCGTGGTCCCGCCGTTTTCCGCCTCGATGAGCACATGAAGCGTCTTTGCGACTCGGCCCACATCGTCGGCCTCGATATTCCCTTTGATCAGAAAGTTCTTACAAAAGCCGTCCTCGAGACCATCCGCGCCAACAAGGTCGATGCGTGCTATATACGCCCCCTGGTGTGGCTCGGGTACGGATCGATGGGCGTGAATCCCGCCGGCGCCCCCGTGAGGACGATGATCGCCGTATGGAAATGGGGAGCCTATTTGGGGGAAGAGGGCCTGTCCAAGGGAATTCGGGTCAAGGTGTCCTCCTTCACGAGCCATCATCCCAACAGCTACATGACCGGGGCGAAAACGACTGGAAACTACGCTGTGAGCCAGTTGGCCAAGATGGAGGCGGTTCAAAGCGGTTTCGACGAAGCGCTCATGCTCGATCCCGAGGGCTTCGTTACCCAGGGGTCTGGAGAAAATATTTTTCTCGTGCGGGACGGCGTTTTGAAGACTCCGCCCCTTCAGGGAATATTGAGGGGCATCACGCGCGAGACGGTTATATATCTTGCCCGGGAGCAGGGTCTTGAAATTGAGGTGGAGGCGTTTGCCCGGGATGAGGTGTATGTTGCCGATGAGGCTTTTTTCACGGGAACGGCGGCGGAACTCACCCCGATTCGGGAAGTGGATAACCGAATGATTGGAGACGGCAAGCCAGGGCCGATTACGAAACGTCTTCAAGACGCTTTTTTCGCGGTGGTCAATGGAAGGGATGAAGGCCATCTCGGTTGGCTTACCACCGTTTAACCTTTTGATTTGCAATAAGGGGAGTTTGGTTGTGCCGATTTACGAGTATGAATGCGGTTCATGCGGCGAGGAACACGAGGTCATCCATGGCATGTCGGATGGGCCGCTCCGAAAGTGCCCGGCATGTGGCCGACTGAAACTGCGCCGGAAAATCTCCCGTTCGGCGTTCCATCTGAAGGGAGAAGGCTGGTATGTGACGGATTACGGTAAAAACGGGAAAAAGGATTCCAAGCAAGGGAAACAGGAATCCAAGAGCGATTCGAAGAACGAATCCCAAAGCGGTTCCTCGGGCGATTCATCGAACGCGGCCGCGAAAGAGACCAAGAGCGAATCCAAATCCGGCGGCGAAAAGAAAAAGAGCGAATCCCAAAAGGCCAAGGCCAAGACATCGGACTAGCCGGTAAGTCTATGCAGACGGCCTCTCCGGGCCGGCCCCGCTTGGCGTCCGAAACCCGGACTACTGCGAATTTCCTGTAGCAGCCAATCCTTTAAACGGCCCTATGATTATCTCGCTGGCGGAAGGGTCCCCAGGTGCCAGGGGGCGAGTTACGCCCGGGGGGGGGATGCGGTTTGGAGTTTTCGGGAGTTTGCGGGGACCTTTTTCAGCTTGCGGCGCCGTATCCTGCGTTTTCCGGCTATTCCAGCCTGGGGAAGCCACTAGGAAGGACGATGCACCCGTCAGCGCCCTCCCAGCGCCAGGGGAAGGCCGCCACAGTGAAGCGCTTGCCGGCGACGCGCCCGAAATTGCTCGTTAGCGGAGCCACGACCATAAAGGGTGCACCCTCGATGACGCGGGCCGCGGGGCATCGGTGTGGGTTGTGGAGTGAATGAAAGTGGTATTCTGCTGGCAGAGGGCCTGGCGTTTCAGGTGGTTGTGGACCCGTTCGATTTCCACGCCGGAAAAGTACGGCCAGTGGCGCGATGGAGGCGTTTTTTATGGAAACGGTCGATTGCCCCGCTTGCGGAATGCGATTCACACATCCGCGGCCGAATGTTTGCACGGCCTGTGATCGAACGCACTGCCGGAACTGTCTCAAGGTTTTTCGGGACGAGATGGAAGATGATCCGGAGGGCCGCTTTATTGTCCTGTGTCCGGAGTGCGCCGAGGCCGTCTCCTGGCGGATCGAGGCCCAGGAGGTCGTTCCATCGAGTTGGAGGGAATACGACGGGGCGGCATAAATGGGGGCATCCCATCGGGTTTGAATTTTTCGTTCCGCGCTCTTAGGCGAATAACAGGCGGATTTTTATGCTGGGCCCTCGGTCGATCGGGTACCCGGGGCCAATGGACGAGTTGTGCTCACATTCGGTTCAGCGCGATTCATGGGTTCTTCTTCTGGCCCTTTCCGATTCTTTCACTCCTCCCAAATTCAATTTAAACAAGTAATCACATATTATATATCCTTTGCGAAAATGGTCCCACCGAAAAGGTAAGTTCAATTTTGGCCCGATATCGTGTATATTCAACCTGTTATTGATTTTCGACCAATCGTTTTTCGGGATAATTGGGAGCGCTCCCAAACTTATCGGCCGAAAAATCAACAATCCCATAATTTATTGAAAATAAACGATGCCGGAGTGGCGGAATTGGTAGACGCAGTGGACTCAAAATCCATCTAGAGCGAATTCGGAAACCCGCGTCATTTCTCGATTGTTGAGTGCTGGCGCGGGTTTTCTGCATTTCAGACTATTTGCCTCTATGTCTCATTGTATGCGGTTGTGGCTCACCAATAGACAGTAAAACAGACACCTCATTTCATGGGCAGGGAAGGGGACGCTCCCAATCTAAAATCAGGCGGATAGCCTGAAAGAGGATTTATGCTCCGGGAATAGCATTCAGACGCGAAATAAAGCCCTCTGAGAGGGGAGAAGGCCGGATAGGGGGGTGGGGGTCGTTCTAGGCATCGAGCA
>DNYS01000113.1:16417-17642 GCA_003506735.1 Nitrospinota bacterium | reverse complement strand
ATGTACGACATCGCGCGGGAGCAGTCGCCCTCGGAGGAGAGTTTGCTCGATCTGATCGAGCGCTCGGCCGGGGCGGGCTATAACGCGCTGGGTCTTTACCTGGAGCACCGCTTCGCCTATCCCTCGGCGCCCTGGGCGGCGGGGCCGGGGTGTCTCACCCCCGAGGCGGCGGGACGCCTTTCGCGGGCGGCGGCCGGGCGGGGCGTCCGCCTGATTCCCTTCTTGAATACGCTGGGCCACATGGAGGGTTTTATCCGAAGCGAGGGCGGCCAGTGGCTCGCCGAGGCGCCGGGCAAGGGTGTGCTCCAGATATGCCCGAGCCGCCCGGAGTGTATCAAGTTCGCATCAAACCTGGTGGCAGATGCGCTCGATGCCTTCGATGACGAGTGGGTCCATCTCGGGGGGGATGAAACGCACCAACTCGGCGAATGTTCCCTCTGCGCAAAGCGCGCTGGGAAGGCGGGCAAGGAGAGCCTCTACGCCGAATTTTTCGGGCGCCTCTGCCGCCAGGTTTTGGAGCGCGGCCGAAGGCCCTGCATGTGGGGAGACATGCTCGCAAAATATCCCGGCGCGCTGGATCTCATCCCCCGGGAGACGGTGATCTTCGACTGGGATTACGATGATGCGCCGGGAGAGACGAGCGCGATGTTCCGGCGGCGGGGCTTTGAGGTGGTGCTGTCCTCGGCGGTGCGCTCCTACGATGCCAACTGGTGTTTTCTGGACGAGATCCGTCGCTTGATCGACGCCCACCGAGAGGAGGCGGAGCGCCTCGGAGCGGCGGGGATGCTCGTTTGCGCCTGGGAGTTTTTCGGGTTCTCCCCGTTCGCCTCGGTCCTTCCGCTGATCATGGCGGCGGGGCGGCGCGTCTCCTCGGGGGAGGCGTGGGGGGCCGCGCTGGACGCCGAGGGCGGTGCGGGCCATGCCCGCGCGGCGGAGATACTGGGAAGCCGGATTCCCCGGACGTCCTCGTTTCTCGCGGCGGGCGGGTGGCGCTCCCTGCGCGAGCCCCTGGCGATCCAGGGCGACCCGTTCCGGCTCTGGCGCGCGTGGCGGGAGGATGCCTGCGGAAGCGCCGGGGACGCCATCCTCCGGGCGCTCGGTGAGGCGGAAGAGGCCGCCGGGCCGGACAGCCCGCTGGAGTTTCCCCTCCTTTTTCACCGCGTTTGCGTGGAATGGGTCCGCCTCGCGGAGCGAGCGGCGGTCCGGTATGCGGCGGGGGATGCGG
>DNYS01000113.1:14153-16389 GCA_003506735.1 Nitrospinota bacterium | reverse complement strand
GATGCGGCCTTCGGGGCGGATATTCTCGCCGAGGGGGGCCGCGTTCTTTTGCGGCTCAGGCCGGGGCTGGAGCGGATCGCGGAGGGAGGCGGATCCAGGGCGGATCCGGCGCGCCTGGACGCCGCGCTCGAGGCCATCGGCAGCGCTTGCGCCCGATTGCGCCAGGCAACGGAAGAGGGAGGCGCCCGGCCCGCGTTCGAGACCCTGACCCAGGCCGGGTATCTTCCCGGCGATCAGGCGGCCTGGCGGACCGAGGGGCCCGCGGCGGGCTGGACCGCCCGGGGTTAGGCCTTCTCCCGCACGGCGTCCTTGCGCCGGGGCTCGGGGTAGATATCGGCGTCGACGATCACGTCCACGATGACGGGCTTGTCCTGCTTCATTGCCTCCGCGAAGACATCCTCCATCTCGTCCGGATCCTCGACCCGGTAGCCCACCGCTCCGAAGGCGCGCGCGTAATCGTCGAACCGGGGATTTCCGATCGCGTCCCCGATGTAGCGCTTGTTGTAGAAGTGGGCCTGATAGGCGCGCTCGGAAACCAGGTTGTGGTTGTTCAGGATGATGGTCACCGTGTTCAGCTTCTCGCGCATGGCGGTTTCGAGTTCGGCGCCGTTGAACAGGAAGGCGCCGTCGCCGCTGATGGTGACGACCGGGCGATCCGGACAGGCGAGTTTCGCCCCCAGCCCCAAGGGGTAGCCGATCCCGATGGCGGCCAAATCCTGCGGGGCGAGGAGGCTCCGGGGCCTCTCGAAGCGCTGATACTCGTAAACGTAGCCGGCGGCGCTTCCGGCGTCGAGGGTTACGATGGCGTTCGCGGGCATCGCCTTCGAAAGGGCCAGGTGCGCACGGCGGGGATCGATGGGCCTGGCGCCATAGGATGCGGGCGCCGCGCGGTGGGCGGCCTGCGCCGTCCGGACCTCGGCGACGCGTTTTTTCCAGGCCCCGCTCGCGCCGGCTTCCCCGGCGAGGCGGCGCAGCCCGCGCAGGACAAGGCCCGAATCGCCCACCAGGCCGACCTCGGCCGGATAATGGCGTCCTACGCTCCCCTGCTCGTGGGCGGCGTGGATCAACTTCGTGCCCTCGCCGAAGAAGGTGTCCCGAAGGAAGGTCGTGCTGTGGGCCAGGCGGGTTCCGACGGCGAGGATGACGTCGGCCTCTTTAAATAGGGCAGCCGCCTCGGGGATGGTACCGCGCCCGATGGAGCCGAGGAAGAGGGGATGCGCGGTCGGCGCCAGGTCATCCCTTCCGGTGGAAACCATGATGGGAGCGCCGAGGGCTTCGGCCAGCGAGAGGAGATCCTCCGTCGCCTCGGACCAGAGGATTCCGCCCCCCGCGAGGAGGAGGGGCCGCTCTGCGCTCTTCAGCAATTCGGCTGCCGCGGCCAGGCCCTCGGGGTCGGGTCCGACGCGGGGGAGGTTGTCGGAACGGTGGCCCTCGAGGCGGGGGACGTCCACCTCCTCGAGCATGATGTCGCGCGGAATGTCCACATGAACCGGACCCGGAATGCCGGAGACGGCCGCATGGAAGGCCTCGCGGATCAGGTCGGCCGCGCGATCCGCCTTCCGGACTTGAATGGATTTTTTCACGACCGGACCGAACAGGGCGACATGGTCGATTTCCTGGGTGGAATCGTAGAACATGTCCTTTGTCATCGGCGCGCCCGTGATGACGAGGACGGGGCTTTGGGCCATTTTTGCGTGGGCCACCCCGGTGATGAGGTTGGTGGCGCCCGGACCGTTGGTGGCCATGCAGACGCCGGGCTTTCCGGTGAGACGGCCGTGTGCGCTGGCCATCAAGGCCGCGCTCTGCTCGTGGCGCACGGTGACGAATCCCAGATCCTCCCGGCCGTACATTCCGTCGAGAATTTCGATCATGCACGAACCCGCCATTCCGATGACGTTCCGCACCCCCAGTTGAGCAAGCGACTCTGCGACCGCATATCCCGCGGACATTCTGGCCATCGGATTCTCCCGTATGAATGATGGTTCGGCGCTGTGGGTATGATTTTTTTGGAATTTCGTACAGATGCGAGACTAGGCCGAGGGGCAATCCGCTGTCAACGAGGCGGGAGGGGCGTGAGTGCGCTCCCGTTGCCCCCGCCCGAATCGATCGCGCGGGAGGACCCGGAGACGCCGGCCGCTTTGCAGAGGGCCTCTATGGGCTTGTTTTTCGCTCCGATCATTCACCGCTCGAATTTCGGAAAGTAGTTATCGTTTTTCTTCGGCCAGGCTGGCGTGGG
>DNYS01000113.1:0-14031 GCA_003506735.1 Nitrospinota bacterium | reverse complement strand
GGAACCGAATGCATGAGCCCGGAGTTTTCATTATAATAATCGAAATTCCTAATAGGATTTATAGACGAATTCTCCCCTCGCCAATATTGTCGGAGGTGTGGTTTGGCGGCCCAAGTGAGGACCTATTTTGAGCGCGCGCTGTCGGAGGTGGACTCCCTTCCTCCGGTGTCGAACGTGTTCAACAAGATCATGGATCTGACAGGGGAGAGCGGGGGCCGTCGAGAGGAGTTGATCCGTTGCGTGTCGGTGGATCAGGCGATCGCGGCCAAGGTGCTCCAGCTGATCAACTCGGCCTACTACGGGATGCGCCAGACGATATCGAGCCTGGAGGTGGCGGTGGGGCTTCTGGGGGACCGGAAGATACGCGACATCGCACTCATGTGTGCCTCCTCGGGCCTTTTGCGGAGCCAGATCCAGGGCTACGGGATACCGGCGGACCAGTTCTGGCTCCACTCGGTGACGGCGGCGTTCGCGGCGCGCCTCCTGGCGAATCGTCTGGACCCGGGTCTTCGCGAGGCTGCGTTTGCAGTGGGCCTTCTCCACGACGTGGGGAAGCTGGTGATCGACCGCCTGATCGAAGAGCCGGAGCAGGAGATATTCTGGAGCGCGGCGGGCGAGATGTCGCCCGCCTACCATACGAAAGAGGTGAGCCTGTACGGGTTCGACCACTGCACGATCGGGTTTTTTCTGGCCCGGAAGTGGAATTTTCCCGAGAACCTGACGGCGGCGATCGCGTTTCACCACTATCCGGATTTCGACGTGGCGCACCGGGAGCTGATCCGCGTGGTGTGCGCGGCGGCCGCCCTGGCGCACGTGATAGCGATGGGGACGCCGGATCCGGGTCATCTGGCCACGCTCGAGGAGGAGGGCCGCCTTCCGGTGGAACTCTCCCACGAGGAGATCGAGGCGGTCATCTCCGAACTTAAGGCCGAGGTCGGCGAAACCCAGTCCTACCTGGGACTCTCCTAGGGATCGGGGGGGGAGAGGCTTGGCCCGCTTCGCCATCCGGTGGCGCGCTGATTTTTGAGCAAATGCTCTTCTTCCGCAAGGAATATGATTGTTTGTAAATCTTGAATGCGGGACGGGTCGTCCCGAATATTCGGTCCGTTTCGGAATTTATTGCTACATTTGGTGACAAAAACTTGTCGAATATATTGATTGCTGCTCATGACGAAACGTTGCGCCACCTTCTGGGAACCTCCCTCCAGCGGTTCAACCACGACGTGCATATGTCGGTAAACGGGAAGCATATTCTCTATTTGATACGCCAGGATTTTTTGATCTGGTGATCCTGGGCGAAAAACTTCAGGACACGACTGCGCTGGCCATTCTTGATCAGTTGAGCGGTTCCGAAAACCCCAAGACCATCATTATGGTAATGAGCGCAAAATCGTCACATGCATATATCAAGGATTTTGTGGATGCCGGTGCCACCGATTTTGTGGTGAAGCCTTTTAGCCTCCCAAAGGTCATTTTACGGATTGAAGTCCTCTTGGAGGAAAAATGGTGGGAGGCTCGTCCCTGGTCCGAAATGCAGGTTTGCGGCAAACTGGATAGTCCGATGGCCGCCGTTCGTCCGGACATCACCTGACTGCTTCAGCGGATTATTAAAATCGCTCTGTGGTCCAGACGCCGCCACGCATAGACCATGTCGTCTGCGCAGATTGTCCTCCCATCTGATATCTGGCTGACGTGGATGTCCCACCGGCCACCGCCGGGAGATGAAAGCGGCTTCGAGAGTAACTCCCGGCACCTCCGCTAATTTCCTGTTGCCGTCATTCCATCAAATGGCCCTAATTTTCATGCGCTGGAGGGAGGGTCCATCGGCTAGGGCAAGGTTCGCCCGGTGAAGAGCGGTTCCGTGAGGTTGAGGGAGTTTGAGGGGGGAATGATGACCTGGATGTAGCCCCAACCGGATTCTATCGGTCGCCTGATCATTTCTGGGAATCCATCCTTGCCCTCGCATGATTATTCAAATGTGCATGGCATTCAAGGAAGGGTGCATTCCTTGAGCAGACGGCGGGCCGAATCCGCAAGGCGCTCCTTCAATCGGTCCAGATCGCCTGAAGAGTAAGCGAGCGATCCGCCTTCCTTGACCTTGCGGCCGGCGACGAAAACGGTGTCCACGTTTTCGCGGCCAGCGTGCAGGACAATCGCCTGCACCGGGTCGCTCAGCGGAACCATATTGATATCGTCCGCCCGTATCAGAACCAAGTCCGCCTGTTTGCCAGGCGTGATCGAGCCGATTCGATCCGCCAGTCCCATCGCATAGGCATTTCCGGTGGTGGCCCACTCAAGGGCAGCGCGGGCGGGGAGGATTCGTTTTTCCTCTTTCCGGTCTGAGGCGGCGTACCCCATGTTGTCGAATATGCGCTGCGCCTGGAGCGAAAAGCGCATGACATGGAACATATCGGCTCCGACGTAGATTTCGATGTCCGCGCCAATGGAGGGCCTGCCGCCGGCAGCGAGGACTCTTCCGGTCATGGTTTCCAATGGGTGTTTTTGCAGTTCGACCGGCGGCGTGGCCGTAACCGAAGCGCCTGCCCCGACGATGACGCGCAACTCCTCGTCTTCCAGGTAGTTTCCGTGGACGACATTGTGGTCCGGTCCCAGCAGGCCCTCCTTGTCCAGGAGAAAATAGCCCTCCTTGACCAGGCGATCGGGCGTTCCCCAAATATGCGCACTGGAAAGGAGGCCCCAATCGCGCGCTAGGCGGAAGTCGTGAAGGGTTACGTCGAGAGTCGAATAATCCGGCCCCAGGATGGCCATGGCCAGAGTCACCAAGGCGTCATCCGTCGAAAGGCACCCCGTCCGGAGGCGCTTGATTTCATCGGCGGGGTGGGGAACCTGGGAGTAGTGGGGCTCTCCCTCTTTGGGATCGGGCTTGACGGTGCCGTGTCCGAACAGGGCCCGAATTCCAGAATCGAAGAGGGCATCGATTGCCGCGTCCGAATGGGCCGGTGTCGCATTGTTGTGGCACCAATCGAAGATGGTTGTCGTCCCGGCATGAAGCTGGCTAAGCGCCCCCGCCAGGTTCCCGGTATAGGTGTCCTCGGGTGTATAGGCGGGGGCGAGGTGTGCGTGGACGACCCTGAAATATTCGTTCCCGGCCCAGTTGCCTCCGATTCCGCGAAGCGCCGTCTCCCACGTGTGCAGATGCGCATTGATCAGGCCGGGGATGGCTATCATGTTTCGGGCATCGAAAACAGCTGCGCCGGGTGCGTCGATTTCCGGTCCGACCGCCGTGATGAGGTCATCCTCGATCAAGATATCGCCGCTGTCGATATCGCCGATTACAGAGTCCATCGAGATGATGGATGCCTTTTTTATAAGTGTTTTTGCCATGGAGGACTCTCACCTTCTGAAAGATTTCGCCGGATTTTCTTCCGCCGCCGCCGTATGCCGCCCCAGGAACCAGCCGGGGAGGGGGCCAATTGCCGAAGGCCGGCGCCCGCTATTTTGAGACGATTACCCAGGCACCCGCAACCGAGAGGATGCCTCCGAGGATTACCCGCGGCGGGAGCCGACCCCCCGATCCCCCCTAGGGCGAATATTTCGAAACGCTTCCGCGCAATCTGCCGTGAAACTCTACCAAATGCGCCAAGGCGCACATATCTGCGCCCGCCCCGGTTTCGAGTGCCTTCCAGAAGAATACCCGGCTCGCCCGGGAAAAAACCCTACCAAATGCGCCAAAGCACGCGTATCAGCGCCAGCGTCGATTCCAGCCCCCTCCGGGAGAATAATCTACCAATTGCGCCAAGGCGCGCCTATTTGCGTTCGCATCCTTTTCAGGGTTCTTCTGAGAGGAAACTCGGCCCCCTCCGGGAGAAAAATCCACATTGCGCCCGCATCCCTTTCAAAGCTCATCTGAGTGAAAACTCAGCCCCTTCCGGGAGGTTCTCGGGCAAATGCGCCAAGGCCCCTGCAGATTCGCCCGCCCCGTTTTCAAGCGCCCTCCGGGCGGATGTGTCAGTATAAATATTTGATATTAAATATTTTATATCCTTTTTTAACACCCTCCCCGTTCTCCTTTATTCTTCCCCCGGCGGTATGTACCCCGGTTCCGGGCAGGCGCCGCCCGGAACCAGGAAGCCGAAAAACCTTCCAGATCCTCCTCCCCCTTTTTTTGGGCAATCCCCATTGACAATTCAGGTGGACAGGCATATATCTACGACAGTATTTATCGGCGACCCAATTGGTCGCCTTAAATATCCGGCAAAGGGGAGTGCTGTTCCGCCTTTTCGTGGATGGGTTCAGGCGATGATAACCTTTTCAAAAAGAACGGATTACGGACTTATCGCCCTCTCCCATCTGGCTGCCCAGGAAGAAGGAGAGGCGACGAACGCCAAAGCCATTGCCGCGGCCTATGGAATTCCGCCTGAGCTCCTGGCCAAGACCCTGCAGATTCTGGCTAAAAAGGGAATCGTGGAATCCCGCAACGGCCCCAAGGGAGGCTACGTCCTCTCGCGGCGCCCCGAGACCATTTCCGTTTTTGATGTGATTCAGGCGATTGAGGGACACGTCGCCATGGCGAACTGCCAGGTCGGGGACGCCTCCGATTGTGACCAGTTCGCGTATTGTCCACTACTTCGGCCAATGGAACGTATTCAGCATAGGGTTGTCGATGTGTTGAAAGAAATGACCCTCCTGGATATGTCCGACGTACCCGTGGGAGAAATTTTATGACCGTTAAGTTTCCGATTTACATGGACTATCAAGCCACAACGCCGATGGATCCGCGCATACTCGAGGAGATGCTTCCCTACTTCGCGGAAACCTTCGGCAACGCGGCGAGCCGCAATCACAGCTACGGCTGGGAGGCGGAAAAAGCCGTGGACGACGCTCGCGAGCGGCTGGCCAACGTCATCGGGGCCGATCCCCGCGAGATAGTTTTCACGAGCGGCGCGACCGAGTCCGACAACATGGCGCTCAAAGGCGTCGCCGAAATGTACAAGACCAAAGGCAAACACATCATCACCTCGATGATCGAACACAAGGCCATCATCGACTCGGCCAAGCGCCTCGAAACCTGGGGTTTCGATGTGACCTACCTCATGCCCGGCGAGGACGGCATCACCACCACCCAGATGGTGGAAGATGCCATCACCGAAGAAACCATCCTGGTTTCCATCATGGCCGCCAACAACGAGATCGGAGTCATCAACCCCATCCGGGAAATCGGCCAGCTTTGCCGCTCCCGCAAAATTCTTTTTCACACCGACGCCACCCAGGCCTACGGCAAGGTTCCCATCGACGTGAATGAAGATTTTATCGATCTACTGTCGTTTACCGCCCACAAGATATACGGCCCCAAAGGCGTCGGCGCCCTCTACGTGCGGCGGCGCAAGCCCCGCGTCCGCCTTGCGGCGATCATCGACGGCGGCGGCCACGAACGCGGAATGCGTTCGGGCACGCTCAACGTCAGCGGCATCGTGGGCTTCGGCAAGGCGGCCCAGCTTTGTCAAGAAGAGATGGAGGAAGAGTGCGTCCGCCTCACCAACATGCGCAAAAAATTCAAGGCCACGATGATGGAGAGCCTCGAAGAGGTGTATCTCAACGGCGATGAGGACAAGCGTATTCCGGGCAATATCAACCTGAGCTTTCCCTACGTCGAGGGTGAGTCCCTCATCATGGGGCTCAAGGACGTAGCCGTGTCGTCCGGTTCGGCCTGTACATCGGCCAGCCTGGAGCCGAGCTACGTTCTGAAGGCGATGGGCCGCGGAGACGAGTTGGCTCACTCCTCAATCCGGTTTGGCTTTGGCAGGTTCACCACCCAAGAAGAGATCGATTTCGTGGCCGAAAAGACGGTCGAGGTCGTCAACCGAATGCGCGACATGAGCCCGCTCTACGAGATGGTCAAGGAAGGCGTCGATCTCTCGAAGGTGGAATGGGCGCATCATTAAAAGAGGGACGGAAGTCTCATTGACGGTATCGTAAATGTGTTTTCACTTGATTGCCGGAGAAATTTTCCGGTAAATAGAAAAGGGAGAGAAATCAGAAATGGCCTATAGCGAAAAAGTCGTGGACCATTACAACAATCCGCGAAACGTCGGGTCGCTCGACAAAAAAGACGATGGCGTGGGAACCGGCATCGTCGGCGCTCCGGAGTGCGGCGATGTGATGAAGCTCCAGGTGAAAGTCAACAGTGAAGGCGTCATCGAGGACGCCAAATTCAAAACATTCGGCTGCGGCAGCGCGATCGCTTCGAGTTCGCTGGCGACCGAGTGGCTGAAGGGAAAAACCGTTGACGAGGCGCAGGAGATCAAGAATACGCAGATCGTGGAGGAGCTGAACCTTCCCCCCGTTAAAATTCACTGTTCGGTGCTCGCCGAGGACGCCATCAAGGCGGCCCTGAACGATTACCGGGAAAAGCAAGACATTCCGGTTGTGGGAACCGCAAAGTCGGCCCTATAAGTCCGGCGCCCCGCTTGGCCCGGCGCCGCCCCGACCGGAATGGCGGCTCCGCATAAAATAGCGGTTAATAAAGGGTGAAAATCGTGGAACTTGCAGAGAAAAAACGATCTATTGAAGTGACCGATAAGGCCGTCGAGAACATCACGCGATTCCTGGAAAACGATGGCAAGACCGATTCGATTGTCCGTGTCGGGGTCCGGGGAGGCGGATGTTCGGGTCTTTCGTATGTCCTCCAGTTTGAGGACGCCAGCACCATCGGCATGATGGATACCGTGATCGAAAAGGGCGGCGTACGAATCGTTGTCGATAAAAAAAGCATTCTTTTTCTGGCGGGAACCACCCTCGATTACGAAGACGGCCTTTCGGGGAAGGGTTTCACCTTCAAGAACCCCAACGCCCGTCAGGCTTGCGGCTGCGGAGAGAGTTTTTCGATCTAGCGGTTGGGTTTTTAAACGCGCTTCGCCCCCGTCGATGGGACGGGTGTGCGAGACGCGTTTTTTTTGAGACCGGACGCCTTGTTCGGTTTACGCACCCCGGGGCCTTTTGCCGGCATGGAAAATGGATCAGACAGGAACCAAAAATAACGCGGCTTTCTCGGTATTCGGCGAAAACGGGGAAATACATCCAATCCCCGCTGGGTTGGATCATTTCGCCTTTTTTGGCCTGCCGAGAAAAATGACGCTCGATGGAGCCGCCCTCGAAACCAGGTATTACGATCTCAGCCGGAGGCTTCATCCCGATTTTTTCATGAACGCCTCTGCCTCCAAGCGGATTCTCAGCCTCGAAGCCTCCGCCCGCCTCAACGGCGCTTACAAAACACTGAAAGACCCGATTATAAGGGCGGTATATCTCGTCGAACTGGAAAGCGGAAAGCTGGAGGAAAACGACTCCCGCCCGCCCGTGGACCTGCTGGAGGAAATATTCGAAGCCCAGGAGGCGGCCGACGAGTACAAGTGTTGCGAGGACGACGCGGAGGAGGCAAAAAATATCCGGCTGCGTCTCGAGGCGGCGAAAGAATGCTTCGGTGCGCAGCGGGCCGGCCAGCGCGCGGCCCTGGAGGATTTGGGAGAGCGCTGGGACCGGGCGGTCGATGCCGGCGACGAGCCTCCCGCCGAGGTAATCGACAAACTGCGGTCCGTCCTGGGGCTTCGGAATTATATCGACAATATTCTCAGAAGCGTGAACCAAGCGCTGGAAGAAGTGCCATGAGCGACATCATCGGAATCGATCTCGGAACGACGAACAGCCTGGTCGCCGTCATGAAAGAGGGCAGTCCGTCGGTGATCGCTCCCGAAGGGGAGAGCGGGCTGCTTCCTTCGGTGGTGAGCTTTCACTCCGGCCGGGTGCTGCTGGGCGGAAAGGCCCGCGCCGATCGCGCCAAAAACGCCCGCGATACGGTTTTTTCGATCAAAAGGTTCATGGGCCAGAGCTACGAAGACGTTCGGGATGAGTTTCGGCACCTTCCGTTCGAAGCGGATCCGGATCACAAAGAGGCCGTCTATGTAAAAGCGCGGGGACGCTCCTACAGCGCTCCCGAGATCAGCGCTTTGATATTGCGCGAGCTCAAAAACCGTGCCGAGCGGGAGCTGGGGTATTCCGTCCAGCGGGCGGTCATCACCGTTCCGGCGTATTTCAACGACGCCCAGCGGCAGGCGACGAAGGATGCCGGACTGCTGGCGGGGCTCGATGTACTCCGCATCGTCAACGAGCCAACGGCGGCCTCCCTGGCCTACGGGCTGCACGAGCGCAACCGGGGCATCGTTGCCGTCTACGATTTGGGCGGCGGGACCTTCGACATTTCGGTTCTCCGGGTGAAGGACGGCATTTTCGAGGTTCTGGCGACGGGCGGGGACACCCACCTGGGCGGCGACGATTTCGACCGCGCGATTGCGGATTATCTGATCGAGCTGGCGGACGCCGAATCGGGGACCGATCCGGGAACCGACCTGTTGGCGGTGGGGCAGTTTGTGCTGGCGGCGGAAAAGGCCAAGTGCGAGCTGACCGCCGGGGAAGAAACCGAAATTATCCTGGAAAATCCGGGCGGTATCCCGCTTTCGTTCCGGAGAAAAATGACCCGCGAGGAGATGGAGGGGATTCTCTCTCCCATCGTGGATCGCACGGCGGCGCCCTGCCGCAGGGCGCTCAAGGACGCCGGGGTGGAGGAGAGCGGGGTGGACGAGGTGGTCCTGGTGGGCGGTTCGACGCGGATGCCTCTCGTCCGGCGGCTGGTGGCCGATCTTTTCGGAAAAGAGCCGCATTCGGACATAAATCCCGATGAGGTCGTAGCACTGGGGGCAGCGGTGCAGGCGGATATTCTCGCGGGGGGCCGCTCGGACATGCTCCTTCTCGATGTGACCCCCCTTTCGCTCGGCATCGAGACGGTGGGGGGCGCGATGGGCTGGATCATACCGCGCAACACCACGATCCCCACGAGCCAGCGCGAGGTGTTCACCACCTTCAAGGACAACCAGACCGGCGTCGATATTCACGTTCTCCAGGGGGAGCGCGAGCTGATCAAGGACAATCGCTCGTTGGCCCGGTTTGTTCTGGGCATCGATCCGGCGCCGGCCGGGATGGCCCGGATCGAAGTGACGTTTTTGCTCGACGCCAACGGAATCCTGAACGTCACGGCGCGCGACCTGCGGAGCGGAAAAGCGGCCACGGTCGAGGTCCGGCCCTCCTACGGGCTGACCGACGAGCAGGTGGAGCGGATGCTTCTTGAGTCCTTCGAGCATGCCGAGGCCGACATCCTCGCTCGCCAGCTTCTCGAAGCCCGCACCGAGGCGGAATCCGTTGTTGCGGTGACGCTGCGGGCGCTGGGCGGCTACGGAGAGGAGAATACCGGCGAGGACGAGCGCGCCGCGATCGAGAAAGCCATTTCGGAACTGGAGGATTTATTGGAGGGCGATGATTACCGGCTGATTCGAGACAGGATCGATGCCCTCAACGAAGTGACCCGCCCCCTTGCAGAGCGCATGATGGATGGGGTCTTAAAAGAAGCTCTGGCCAACAAACGCCTGAGCGAGGCCATGAAAGACTGATCCGCCGGAGCGGCGGTTTTCAAATCGGGGAAGGTGATGGCGAAACTTCATTTTATCGACGAAGACATAACACTCGAAATTCAGGTGGGCCAGAATATTCTGGAAATTGCCCTGGATAACAGCTTTGATCTCGACCATGCCTGCGGAGGGGTTTGCGCGTGTTCGACCTGTCATGTAAAGGTCCGGGAGGGATTCGACCTGTTTCCCGAAGCCGAGGAAGAGGAAGAGGATCAGCTCGACAACGCGCGCGATGTGGATCTGACAAGCCGCCTGGCGTGTCAGTGCGTGCTGCAGGAGGATACGGACCAGGTCATCGAGATCGAGGTGCCGTTCTGGAACGTGAATTTGGTTCAAGAGGGCCCCGACGCGGCCCACGAGGCCCATTAAGGCGGGTGGGGGAGCGGGTTTTGGAAAAATTCAAGTGGGATGATTCCGAGGACATCGGAATCGCCCTGTCGGAGAACCATCCGGGCGTCGATCCGCTCAAAGTCCGCTTCACCGATCTTCACCAGTGGGTTATCGACCTCGAGGAGTTCGAGGACGATCCGATGATTTCCACCGAAGGCAAGCTCGAAGCGATCCAGATGGCCTGGCTCGAGGAATTTCGCGAAGAGCAGGGAGCGTAGCCGGGCCGAGGTCCCGGCCCCTGGATTGGGGAGGCGCATCGTTGACTGGGCCCCAGGAAGAATTCGCTGGCGGGAAGCTGCTGCTCCGCCGGGAGGAATCGATCGCCATCGTCACGTTCAACCATCCCGAGCGGATGAACGCCCTCGAGCTTGAGATGTGGGGAGAGCTCGCCCGCCTCGTTCCGCGCCTGGATCGGGACGAGAGCGTGCGCGTCCTGGTGTTCAAAGGGGCCGGGGACCGCGCCTTCTCCGCCGGGGCGGACATCGCCCGCTTCGCCGAGGAGCGCTCGAACTCGGAGCAGGCACGTAAATACGCTGAGGGATTCCTGCCCGGCCTCGACGCCATAGGAAATTTCTCCAAGCCCACCGTTTCCTCGATCCGGGGCGCCTGCGTGGGCGGGGGGATCGAGCTCGCCGCCGCGACCGACATCCGCATCGCGGGCGAATCGAGCCGCTTCGGGGTGCCCGTGGCGAAGCTGGGCCTCGTGGCCGGATACTCCGAGCTCCGGCGCTTCGTCCAATCGATAGGGCCCGCGCGCACGCTGGACATGCTCCTGACGGCGCGCCTTTTCTCGGCCGCCGAGATGCTCGGCGCGGGATTTCTCGCCCGGGTGGTTCCGGACGATGAGGTGGAGAAAACCGCCACGGAGACCGCCGGGCGAATCGCCTCCCTCGCCCCGCTCGTCCAGCGGCTGCACAAGGAATTCGTCAAGACCATCCTCTTCGATCCCTCCCTCGCTTCGCTCACCGAGGAAGACCTCGCCAAGCAGTTCACCTGCTTCGACACCGCCGATTTCAAAGAGGGCGTGGACGCGTTCTTGACCAAGCGCGACCCGGGCTTTGAGGGGAGATAAGCCGCCGATGATCCCGCAGCCGGGCGGCGCCCTCGAGGGCGTCCGCATTCTCGAGGTGTGCCAGATCATGGCCGGCCCGTTCTGCGGCGCCCTTCTGGGCGACATGGGGGCCGACGTCATCAAGGTCGAAAAGCCCGCCGGCGGCGACGACGCCCGCCGTATGGGCCGCTACTTCGCCGGCGGCGAGGGCTATGGCTTCATGAACCTGAACCGCAACAAGCGGAGCATCGCCCTCAACCTCAAGTCCCAAAAGGGCCGCGCCCTGCTCATCGAGCTGGCCCGGAGCGCCGACGCCCTCATCGAAAACTTCCGCCCCGGCACCATGGACCGCCTCGGCCTCGGCTACGAGGATCTCCGCAAGGCCAACTCCGGGCTGATCTACGCTTCGATCTCGGGTTACGGTCACACCGGTCCCTTCCGGGAGAAGGGCGGCTTCGACCTCGTGGCCCAGGGCCTCTCCAGCCTGATGAGCTTCACCGGCGAGCCCGGCCGCCCCCCGGTCAAGATTCCGGTTCCCCTCTGCGACCTGAACGCCGGGATATACACGGCCTTTTCCATCCTTTCCGCCTACATCCATAAACAGCGCACCGGCGAGGGACAGAAAATCGACACCTCTCTCGTGGACGCCGGCCTGGGCTACACCTTCTGGCAGTCCTCCCAGTTTTTCCCCGAAGGCGAGGTTCCCGTGCCGCGCGGCTCGGCGCACGAGGTGACCGCCCCCTACCAGGCGTTTAAATGCTCGGACGGCTACATCGTCCTGGGCGCCGCGAACCAGCCCAACTGGGAGCGCACCTGCAAAGCCATGGGCCGCGAGGATCTGATGGAGAGGGACGAATACAAGACCGACAAGGACCGGGCGGTTAACTACCTCAAGCTCGCCGAGGAATTGGAGGAGGCGTTCGGGAGCGACACCCGCGCCAGCTGGCTCCAGCGCCTCGAGGCCGAGGGCGTGCCCTGCGGCCCCATCCTCAACATGGCTGAGACCTTCGATCATCCCCAGATCAAGGCACGCGGGATGGCCGTCGATGTGGAGCATCCCGCAGCCGGCGCGACGCGGGTGCTCGGGTTTCCCCCCCAACTTTCCGGCACGCCCGGCATCGTTCGAAAGCCCGCGCCCACCCTGGGCCAGCACACCGACGAAGTCATGAAAGAACTCGGAAAGAGCGCCGGGGAAACCGGCCGGCTCCGGGAAGAGGGCATCGTAGGCTGAGGGACGGACACCAGCCCGATTCGTGTTGAAGTGAACCCCCCGCCGGGAGGGCGACGGATGGCGCAAGAGCCGGAAAGCCTGCCCGCCGGAATTTATCTGGTCGCCACCCCCATCGGAAACCTCGGGGACATCTCCGATCGCCAGCGGCAGATTATCGAAGCCTGCGACGTGGTGGCCTGCGAGGACACCCGCCGGACCGGGCTTCTCCTCTCCCGCCTTTCCATCAAAAAGCGGTTAATCAGCTACCACGAGCACAACGAAACCAGGCGCGCCGACCAGCTCGCCGAAAGGGCCAAGGCGGGCGAACGGATCGCGGTGGTCTCGGACGCGGGCACGCCGGGAATTTCCGATCCCGCCTACCGGGTGGTGCGAGCGGCGCTGGACCGGGGGGTCTCTGTCGTTCCCGTGCCGGGGCCTTCGGCGGTCATGGCCGCGCTGGTGGCGTCTGGCCTTCCGACCGACCGGTTCGTGTTCGAGGGGTTTTTGCCCCAAAAGGGCGAGCGGCGCTGGCGCAGGCTGGAGGAATTGCTCGAAGAAGATCGCACGGTGGTCCTGTTCGAATCGCCGCATCGCGCCGTCCGGCTGATCGAGGAAATATCCAAGCGCGCCCCCGCCCGGCCCCTGGTTCTGGCGCGCGAGCTCACCAAGCTGCACGAGGAATTCCTGCGCGGAACGGCCGCCGAACTCACCGAAAAATTGAAGGGAAGAACCGTCAAGGGCGAATGCGTCCTCCTGTTCGCGCCCAAGCGGTTGGAGAAATAATCCGGGCGGATACCCCCTGCGCCCGACCGAAAGCGGGATTTACTTCCGGCGCCTCCGGCGGCTTCCTCGGCTGCGCCGCCTGCTCCGGGTCTGTTGCTGGGGCCTCGGAGGGAATTTGAAGTCGATGGCGGTCCCGAGGCACGACTTTTTCCAGCCCGCATCCCGCCATTCACCCGTATTGTTCCCGGTTTGAACCCATTTATCTCAGGTCCATTCGGTGTACCACCGCCCGGCACTGTCCTTATCTTTTTTGGGTTCGTTGATACGAATGAGACGGAGGTCGGTAACGCCGGCTTTCGACGCGCACAATTTTTTAGAGGTTACGGCGCAGAAGCACGTATTGTCCTCGGTGCCGTTGGGATGCGGAATCAGCTGGTAGCGGAGATTGCCGCTTTTGTCTGAGGTCTTTCCGACGAGGATTTCCGTATCGAATCCGCGGATGGGAAATGGCCTTCTCCGGTTCGAATCTTTGAGGACGAACTGGAATTGCACCGTCTTGTTTTTATTTTCGAACACCCCTTCGCTAGGTTGGACTATCTCTTTGTTAACGCTCAAGCCATCCCCCGCCACACCGATAACGATTCCTCTCGAATCGGTGACCTGGAACGACACCTTCCGGCCTGTCCGGATATCGACGTCCACTTTTGCGGCGGGTGCCGGCCAGGGAGGCCCGCACTGATAAATCCGGCGGGGGAGATATCCGGTCAGGGTGCGGCCTTTGTTCCCCAGGGTCCAACGAATTTTATCGCTATGCACCTTGTACTGATATCGTATTTCCGTCCAACGGACACTGGATATTTTCGCGAGGCCCCTTCCCGTCACGAAGCCGTAGGCGTCGCGAATGGCTCTCGCCACCCGCGTGGCCTTGTATCCCGCGTCTTTCAGCGCCCTCTCCGCCTGTTTTTTGCCCCGCCCGAAGGAATCTTTCAGATATCTCCCCAGCGTTATCGCCGAATTCTGGCTGGTATATCCCGCCCGGTAAATCGTCCGGGAAAAAGCGCCCGCTTTTAAATTTCCGGCAATGTATTTCAGCACGCCGATTGACCTGTTCAAGGACCACCGGAAGGTCTTCCGGCCCGCGTCCAGTATCGCGTGCAGTTCCATCCTGGCTCTCTTCATGATCC
>DNYS01000232.1:2102-3594 GCA_003506735.1 Nitrospinota bacterium | reverse complement strand
CTGAAATTACGAGGAAGCGTCCCTCTAGAATGCTTATGGCAGCTCTGCCGGTCTTTGTTTTGGCGCTGGCCGCTCCGCCTTGCAGCGTTCACGCTCTCGGGGTGCCGCACGGGGCCTCCACCGGCCACACCCAGCCCGTATCCGGGCCGGATTCGCACGATGAATGCATCGCCCAGGCGGTGCGCCCCGGCGCTCCCGTCATCTATTACGTCACCATTGCACCGGCGCTGGCGCTTCCCGCCGCGCCCGTCCAGGCCGTGCCGGAACCCCGTCGTATTTTCCTCTCTCCTATCCGGGAGGCATGCGATCCCCTGGTATTCATTTATCCCAGCCACGAACGATCCCCTCCCCTCGAAGCGTTTTTTCCGGGAATCCATTAAAAGCAGCAACTTGCTTCATTCGTCTTTAAAGGGCCTGGTTACCATTCGGCGAAGCCCGCGGCTAAGGGCCTTTCAAAAATTCAGGCCCGGGGTTTCAAGCTCATTTTGGACCTTCACTGCAATGCCTGCCATTTCGTCGCGCCGGAGATGGCGCACGGCGCCGGCCATGGCGGGGGTCACGGCGGCGTCGCGCCGGATTTATCTTTTTTGTGGGATAAGTTCCGGCCGGACTGGCTCTTCGAGTTCCTTCACAAGCCGAAAGTCATCCGCCCATGGCTCAATATCCGGATGCCAAATTTTCGTTTCAACGAGAGTGAAGCGGTCTCCTTGGTGAAGCACCTGGGCGAGGATATGCGCGCTCCCTCGCTTCCCCCCATTCGGAATGCGCCCATCCCCCTCAATGAGCGAACGGCTTACATCGCGGCGGGGAAAAGCTGATGTTCCAGGAATATTTCAACTGCTGGAGTTGCCATTTGCAGGGCGCGAGAAACCCCGAGGGTCCCCCCGAGGTGTGGGCGCCTGACCTCATGGCTTCGGCCCGGCGCCTGAAACCCGATTGGATTCTCCGGTGGATACAGGACCCGCAAAAACTGATGAAGGGAACGAAGATGCTGACCTTCTTCGAGGATAACGAATCCGGGCCGGACGACATCCTCGGAGGCGATGAGGCGAAACAAATACGCGCCATCGCCGCGTATATCGCCAGCCTCGGCGGAAACGGGGAGACCGGGGGGCCGGGCCGCCGGGAACTTGTTTCCTTCAAACGCCAGGTTGCCCCGGCGGGCGCCGCCGCGGAGCGGGCAGCGGCGTTCGAGCTGGCGGTGAGGCGCTACCCGAAGGCCTGCCGAGCGCGCGGGGCTCGTTTGATGAACGAGATGAATTGCGCGGGATGCCACGACGTGGGAGGGGTGCACGAAAAGTTGGAGGCGGGTCCGCCCCTGGCCCACGAAGGAAGCCGGGTGAAGAAAAACTGGCTGATCGCCTTCCTGAAAAAGCCCTTCCGAATTCGCCCGAACGGTTACGCCGCCGGCGCTCATTCCCGAATGCCGGATTTCCGGTTGAGTGGCGAGGAGGCCGGGGCCATCGCCGGGTTTCTGATGACCCGTGTGGAC
>DNYS01000232.1:0-2087 GCA_003506735.1 Nitrospinota bacterium | reverse complement strand
TTCGGACGCGAAGCCGCATGGCGTCTCCAAGGCGGTGGCCAAAAGGGGAGCGCGGCTATTCGCCAGCCTCCGGTGCGGGGCCTGCCACTCGATTAAGGCGGACCGGGACATGAGAGGCAACAGCCAGTTCAGGGGACCCGATTTAACGAAGGCGGGCCGGCGGCTTCAGGTGGAGCATCTTGGCTACTATCTCGCGGGGGATGTGGGGAAAACGGGTTCCAAGATGGAGATGGACGCACACCCGCTCATTCCGGGGATGGGACTTTTTAAAAAGCAAATCGGCGACCTCAGCGCCTATATCTCGACCCTGAAATAAGCCGAGGGCCCGGGGGCGGTCTCTCCGCTCCCGGGCGCCGCTCCAAGCATCGCCAATGGCGGCATCGGCGAACGAAACCGCAACGCGCATTTAGCGGACAAATTCGTCTTTATATTTCGATTTTCACGCCTTGCCACCGAATCGGGTCAGCCGATATACTTTAAAAATCAAGATTTATTCGGAATAGAGACTGTTGGTGTAGTGTGCATCTTCCTTGGAGGGGTGGCCGTGCCAAGAAGATTCGTTCGGCGGACCATGCCATCGGTCATGTTGGCGGGGGCCATTTTTACGATGGTCCTTTGTGCGTCCCGGTGCCAAATGCCGGGCGGGCACATGGAGTCCGGCTCCCCGGCCCCGCTTCATTCCCAATCAAATTTCCGGTTATCGGCAATGCACCTGGGCCTCATCGCCCTGCCCGTGCGAATCGCTCCCCCTGAGACCGCGCATCTGGCGTTCGCATTCTCGGTGGCGCCGGCAATCTTCTCTTTGCTGGAGCCCGAAACCTCGGGGCACCAGCGGATTGTCCGGCAAGAAGTGCGGGATCCGCTGATTTTCCCCCATCCAAGTCCCACCCGGGGTCCCCCCCGCCTTTTGGAAATATAATAGTCCCGAATTGCCATACCGGTATTAGCATGGAGCTCTTTTCCATTCTGGTCCATCTGATCGAGGGGAAAAATGAAAATCATTCGCGGAAAATGGCGCACATTCGTTTGGATAACGGCGGTAATTGCGGTGCTCGCGTGGACGGGATCGGGCCCGAAGCGCGGCGAGGCCGCAGAAGACCATAGCGGCGATGGTCACGGAGCTCCCATGGGGGATCATGCCAAGGGGAAAATGAAAAAAGTTGTCAAAAAGGGAGGCGAGGGCCCGATCATCATAACCATGGAGGAACTCCACAATAGCGGAGGAACCCCTCCCGGTTGGCGCTTCCGGATACCCAAGGGTGACGCGGCCGATGGGCGCGATGCGTTCGTTAAGATGGAGTGCTTTGCGTGCCATAACATCGACGGAGAAAAATTCTCGAAGAAAGATAAGGACCCGGCGAAGGTGGGCCCCGATCTCTCCGGCATGGGCGCCATGCACGGGGATGGGGCGTACTTTTTCGAGTCCATCGTCAATCCCAACCGCGTAATCTTGAAGGGTCCGGGTTACATCAAGGACGGTCTTTCCATCATGCCTAATTACAGCGACTCGATAACGCTCCAGGAGGCGGTCGATCTGGTCGCCTACCTCCAGAGCCTCAAGGGCGGGCATAAGATGGGAGGCATGAAGATGAAGGGGATGAAGGGACACAAGAAGATGATGCGCAAGCGCTCGGGCAACCCATGCGCGATGAAAGGCATGAAAAAACACTGATCTCGCGCAAGCGAGACCGATCATAAGCGAGCAACCCCCGCGGGCCTTGTCTGGCCTGGCGGGGGTTGCTTTTTTTTGTTTCGAAAAGGGTTGGGCTGTCCTGGTCCAGCGAAATTTAACCTACAAATTTATCGAAGATTCTCGGTCAAAAATCGTGGCCCTTTCAATTTTCGGTAAAATAGATCGACATGAACAGAATATTCTGGAGCTGACACGGCGAAAAAAACGATGCCAGCGTCGATCAAACGCACCCGTAGCGTCCATTTGGTGAGATTTTTTTAATTCGATTGCTACGCAGTCCTGTGCATGGCGAATTCCTAATCAAGCGGCGATTGGTGTCTGAAGCAGACCTTGGCAATGTGACCGCCATACGAATTCACTCAAATTCGCAAAGGTAGGCGGTCCCTTCCCGGCG
>DNYS01000059.1:3455-7332 GCA_003506735.1 Nitrospinota bacterium | reverse complement strand
ATCGCCCGCGCTGGAGGGCATAGCTGAACAAAAGCCCGACAGGAAGGCCGGATGCAGGGAGAGGTACTCCAGACACTTCGATTCGATAGCGACAAAAGCATCATCTTCTTCAAGGAGCACATCGAGGTGCGGAGGAGTACCAGTAAGTCCCATCGGGCACTTGGCTTCAAAGTGGAGATCCCGAAAGCCATTCACCCTGCAGAGAGACAAATCCTTTGGCTCCTCTTTCCATATACAGAAATTGTTCACGACAAGAGCGGATGAGGAATGGATCGCCTGCATCTTGGGAAGCTCAGGGGGCTTCCCAACAAGCTCACCCCACTTCCCTCGGCAAAATCGGATTCGAACATTTCAAGTTTTACGCCCGGAAGAAAATTGTTTTCCAGTCTTTCCGCGTACCCGGATGAATCTCTCAATTCCTTAGACCGAAAGGAATCAAAAGCATTTATCAGGGCCTCTCTACATCTTTCACTAACCGTCATTGCTTTTTTAAATTCTCCAATAATTTCCGAAGTGATTTGGGCTTCAGCACTTCAATAAATTTGTTCCATGTAAGGCACTATATGCGGAATCAGGCTCCATGCCGAATTTCCCCGCCGTATGCGCCCAGCCGATGAAAACATGATTTTATCGGACACGTTTTTTCCGGCACGGCTATCCCCGAGAGGGCCGGGCGCGTCAGGCAGCATCCGCCTTTCGCGCACCCCACGCACAGGCGATGGAGCTTCCTGTCCCGATATGTTCACTATTTTATAACCCAAGTATAGATGCCTTATGTTGTGATGATTGAGGTGCGGTAGGGGGGGTAGAGAGACAATTGTTTTTCACTGTCCCACGGGGCAGGGCTATCGGGTTTCGGGCGAATATTACAAAAGTCTTTTAAAAGAAACCGCAATTATTAGTATACGGGATCCGGCGCGGTTCAGGCCGGGGTGGAGCACGCCTTCTCGTAGCGCCGGAGTGCTGCGTGGATGACCGCCAGGTTGCTCGTCATGATGGGAATCTCCGGGAAGCGGGAGCGAATTTCGGGAAGCGCCCGGACGGCCGGCAGGTTGGTGCAAGAGAGGAACAAGCAGTCCGCCTCCCCGATAGCGGCGAGGCCGATGTTTTTCTCCAGGAAGGGGATGATTTTATCCGCGCCCTGGCGGCCGATTTCGAGATTGTCCGTAATTCCCATTCCGGCGATGGAGAGAACATCGAAGCCCGCCTCCTCCAGGCTCGCGCCGACCGCATCGGTTAGATTTTGGACGTAGGGCGTCATCACGGCCAGTTTCATGGCCCCGAGGAGGGCAAACTCCTCGGACAGGGCGGACAGAATGCTGATGGCCTCGGAGCCCGTTTCCTCCTGGATTTTCCGCATGATTTCGCGGTCGTGATTCTGCCCGAAAAGGGCGCCGCCGGACGTGCAGCCGAATACGGTGAGGTTCGGCCGGACGGTCTTGAGATCGAGATTGGCGCGGTGGAGCCATTTCCCGATCATCTCCATCTCGGCCTCCTTGGTCGTTTCGGGAAGGTGCATTCGCGCGGTGGCGATCTCGATCCCTTCCGGAAGCTCGCGGTGAAAATCCATCTCCATGGTTGAATTGGACGAGGGGACGAGCAGCCCGACGCGAAACGTCCCGGATACGATGTTCATGCGATGGATTCCCTTTCGAATTTTTTCCGAAGCTTGGATTTTTGCTGGGCGGAGAGCCCTCTGAACAAAGAGGATTTCTTGAGTTTTTCTCTTTGGGAGCGGGACAGGTTTTTCAGGCCCTTCATTCCGCCCCCCCTGAGAATTCCGGACGCCCGGACCTTATCCAGATCCTGGTGGGTCAGCCCGAGTTCTTGGGCCTGTCCTTGGATGAACATGAAGGTGATGTTTTCGATAAATTTGCCGGGCCCGCCCGCCATGAAAAACGAGATCACAAAGGCGATGACGAGCGTGACGGCGCTGATGGCGCCAAGTTGCTTGATGGTGTGCCATTTGGCCGATTAAAATTTAGGCAGCCTCCTATGGTGCCTTTTCTCGTGTTTTTTTGCCGGTTTGGCCGCCGCCCCTGAGGGGGCCTTCTCCTTTTTGGCGGGAGGCGTGCTCTGAGGGCCGTTCTCCCGGGGTTCTTTTTGCTTGAGCTTAAAATGTTCGCAATCGAGGTGATCGGGAATGCAGCGCTCGAGTTGAATATCCCGGGTCAAGGTGGCGTATCCGATGGTGATCACCTTGAAGCCCCGCCGCCTCTTCTGAGATCTGGCCGCGGCAGATGTTCCGGGATGAGGGATGATTGTAGGGAAGCTCCCGTTCCAGAGCGCTCAGATAGGGGCAATGCTGGCCGCTGGAGATGGACTGGGTCCCACGCCGGCCGATGGATATGGTGCTCGAGGATGACTAAGGCCGCTTTTTGGAGCCGCCTAATTTTTTCCCCGGCATTTCCGATCCCCATTCTGCTGGCGGATATTCGAACGCGCCTCGTTCGAATCAATGTAAAAGGACGCTCTAGTATAACAAAAATTTCGCCCGCCTGAATTGGCGCGAGGCCTATTTGGGAATCGGGCCGCGTGGAGGCCGCTGGGGCGGAGGCGGAACCATTCGTCAATCGAAGATTCCGATCCCGGATCATCCGAATCGCAGGATGATTGGGCCTCCGAAGGGATTATTTCGTCAAACGAACAAGCAAAAGTTCCTGGAATGGGGTGGAGTCCTCAATTCCCGTGGATATCCGCAATTTCAGGGCGCCAGCCCAGTTCGGCTTCGCACCACCCAGCCGCCGCCAGCAGTTCCATGTCCCCCATCATGGGGCCGACGAATTGAATTCCAAAGGGCAGATTCTTGTCCCCCCGGCCAAGTGGGAGTGTCAGGGCGGGAAGGCCGGTCTGGGAGGCCGGTTCGTTGAAAAAAGCGCTTCCCGTCGAATCCGCGGCCAGGGGGGGTGGCTCCTGAAAGGAGGGGAGGATGATGAAATCGCAACCCTCCGCCACCTGGTTCAGGGCGGTTTTGAGCCTCGCCCTCTGCCGAAGGCCCCGGGCGTATTCCATCCCGCCCACCTTGAGGCCTTTCTCGACCAGCGCCCGGATGACCGGGAGGTAGTCGTCCGCATGCTCTGAGAACATTTTCTCATGGTAGGCTGCGCCCTCGACACCCATGATCATCCGGTGGGCGTCATGGAGTTTTTGAAAGTCGAGCGGAAAATCGATTTCCTCGATTTCCACCCCGCTTTTGCGCAGCTTCTCGACCCCGCCATCCACCCATTCGCTCACCTCGGGCGCGGCGAATTGGTGAATGCCGCGCCGTGGGTAGCGCGCTTTCGCGGGTTTTTTAGGGACGAGCGGCCCAAAGCGCGGAAGAGCGATCCCCTGCGTGGTCTCGTCCGAATCGTCCGGCCCGGCCATCTGGGCGAGGAGGAGGGCGGCGTCCGCCGCCGAGCGCGTCAGCGTGCCGATGTGGTCGAGCGACCAGGAAACCTCCACCACCCCCCCGCGCGAGATCAGTCCGTAGCTTGGCTTGAAGCCGATGATGCCGCAGTAGGCCGAGGGCCGGAGAACCGAACCTCCCGTCTGGGAGCCCAGGGCGGCGGGCGCCATTCCCGTCGCGACGGCGGCCGCCGAACCACTGCTCGATCCGCCCGGGCTGTGCGCCCGGTTCCAGGGGTTGCGGGTCTGGGCTGGGTCGCCCGTCGCGAACTGGGTGGTCNNTCCTCGTCCGGAACATTTCCCTTCAAAATGGGGGAGTTCGCCTCGCAAGGGAGGCCCCGGACGTCGATAATGTCCTTCACCCCGATCGGAGCGCCCGCCAAGGGGCCGGCGCTTTTCCCGGAAGAGCGCGCGGAGTCGAATTCCCGGGCGGCCTCAAGCGCGCCATCGCGGTCGAGAAAAGCCCATGCCATGATTTCCTCTTCGCAGG
>DNYS01000059.1:1242-3320 GCA_003506735.1 Nitrospinota bacterium | reverse complement strand
GGCGATTGCCTTCAATCCCTGGGAGAGCGTGAGTTTCCAAAGATCCGTCATGGCTTCCTGGGTCCTTTTTGTTTGTGCCGTCAGTCCGGGTGAGGGGGCACAATAGCTCAATTCGGGGTCCTTGCGGTAGAATGAGTCAACGGATTCTCTATTCAAGAGGGGGTGCAATGATGATAGTCGGCAGCGGAGGAGCGCTCGGCAGGACGGTGGTGGCGCGTTTCGTCGTGGGAGAGGATTTGCTCGAAAGCCTGACCCAGGTTTGCAAGGACGAGGGCATCCGGAACGGAATCATTTTAACGGGCTTCGGCAGCGTCTCCCGCGCGGTGGCTTCGGGCGCGGACACCGATCGGTTTCCTCCCCGGAAGTTTTATTCGATCGATCGATCCGAGGGAATCGAAATTCTGGCCATCAGCGGCGTGGTCGCTGACTTCCATGTGCATGCCCACGTTTCCTATTGCACAAAATCCGAATCCTTCGGGGGCCATCTCGAAAAAGGGAACATCATCTTCAGCCTGGCCGAGGTCGCTATCGCCGAGGTCGATGGCTTCAAACTCAAGCGCATGCGCGACGATGTGACTGGCCAGCGTCTTCTTCAGGTGGTGGAAAGCTACGAGGGCTTGCCCGATGAAGACGAGGGCGGAAGCCTGAGCGATGTTTCGAGTCATATCGGTTAGAGGACGGCAATGTTACTCTTCTGAAAGAAAAATTCTTCCCGATGCCGCATCTTCCGGCCGCCGGACCTTCGTGCAAGGTTCTGCCGTTTTGGAATTCGCGCTATCATCGTTGTATGAATAATCATGCCGTTGATTGAGGCCTCTTCGGGCCTCTTGGAGTGAGGCGATGCCGCGATTCTGGAATCCATCTTTATGGGCGGGCTTGACGCCCCTTGGCATGGGACAGACCAAGCCCAACCACTACCTCGATATGTTGAAGGTGGGCTGGCGGAACAGGGACCAGCTTCCATTTGCCTGGCGCATTCTGCGGGACGGGGTTTGCGACGGGTGCGCCCTCGGGACGGTGGGCCTGCACGATTTCACGATGGAGGGGGTTCATCTTTGCATGACGCGCCTCAATCTCCTTCGCCTGAACACGATGCCGGCGCTGGATATCTCTCTTTTGGAGAACGTGGCGGGTTTGAAGGAAAAAAGCGGGGCGGAACTCCGGGAACTCGGCAGGCTCCCTTACCCGATGATGAGAAAACGCGGGGAGCCCGGTTTCCGGCGAATCGGGTGGGAGGAGGCCTACACCGCCATGGCCGAACGTGTCCGGGGGATGGACCCGCGCCGAATGGCCTTTTATCTGACCTCGCGGGGGATGACGAACGAGGTCTACTACACCGCCCAGAAGGTGGCGCGCTTCCTGGGGACGAACAACGTCGACTACTCGGCGCGCATCTGCCACTCTCCGAGCACCACCGCCATGAAGCAGTGCCTAGGCGTCGCGGCCTCGACCTGCTCCTATAAGGACTGGCTCGGCGCCGACCTCTTGGTCTTCTTCGGCAGCAACGCCCCTAACAGCCAGCCTGTGACGACCAAATACATCTATCTCGCCAAGCAGCGCGGCGCCCGCGTCGCCGTGATTAACCCCCACCGCGAGCCCGGCTTTCAGCGCTACTGGGTGCCCTCGGTATTCGAGAGCGCGATGTTTGGGACGAAGCTGGGCGATGCCTTCTTTTCGATTCACACGGGCGGCGATGTCGCCTTTGTGAACGGTACGCTCAAGCATCTGATCGAAATCGGTGCGCTGGACAATGATTTTATCCGGGAAAAAACCGTGGATTTCGAGGATTTAAAAATCGCGCTGGCCGGGCAGGACTGGGAGTTGCTGGAAAAACACGCGGGCGTATCCCGCGAGGAAATGAGGCGGTTCGCGGACATGTGCGCCGCCGCCCGCTCGGCGGTTTTCGTATGGAGCATGGGGGTTACGCAGCACCTGTTCGGCGTCGAGAATGTCCAGGCCATCCTCAACCTCGCCCTGGCGCGGGGGATGGTCGGCCGGGAGAACTGCGGCGTGATGCCCATCCGGGGCCACAGCGGCGTCCAGGGGGGAGCCGAGGTGGGCTGCGTGCCGGGGAATCT
>DNYS01000059.1:0-1107 GCA_003506735.1 Nitrospinota bacterium | reverse complement strand
GAGATGGATATGCTCTATTTCGCGGGCGGAAATTTTCTCGAAACCCTCCCGGAACCGATTTTTGTCCGGGAGGCACTCGAGCGGATCCCCCTGCGCGTCCATCAGGACATCGTTCTGAGCTCGCCCATGTTCGCCGAGCCGGGCGAGGCGGTTCTGCTCCTGCCCGGCCAGACCCGCTATGAGCAGCGCGGCGGGGGGTGCGAGACCACGACCGAGCGCCGGGTCATCTTCAGTCCCGAGATTCCGGGCCGCCGCATCGGCGAGTCCAAGCCGGAGTGGGAGATCCTGATGGAGATGGCCGAGCGCGCGTATCCCGAACGCCGCGGGGAGATCCATTTCGGCGATGCGGCGGCCATACGCGATGAAATCGCCCGGGCCGTGCCCAGCTACGATGGAGTGCAGAATTTCAGGAAAAAGGGCGATTCGATCCAGTGGGGCGGACGGCGCCTTTGCGAGGGGGGGCGCTTTCAGACGCCGGACGGGCGGGCGCACTTTAAGGCGCTGGTGCCCCCCGCCACGGAAATTCCCGAGGGATGGTTTTTCCTGAGCACCCGTCGCGGAAAACAGTTCAACAGCATGGTGTTGAGCGAAATCGACTCGCTCACCGGGGCGGGCCGGGAGGATGTGCTGATCAGCCGGGAGGATGCGGACGATCTCGGGCTTCGGGACGGCTCGCGCGTTCTCCTGAAATCGGAGGCGGGCGAATTCCGGGGGAAGATCAAGGTGATGCCCATCCGCCCGCGCAACGTGCAGGTGCATTGGCCCGAGGGCAATGTCCTCATCAAGCGGGGCCGGCGCGATCCCCGGAGCGGGGTGCCCGACTACAACGCGCTCGTCCAACTGGTGCCGGATGAACCCGCGCCGGCCTGAAGCTTCGCTTTGTCGGTTTAAAGGACTCACCTTCAAAATTTAATTCAAGATCTCTTTTTTTGTATTTTAATTCGAAAACACAAGTAGTGTTTCCTTGATGTACTAAAATATCAGCAAATTCTTTTCTCCCGTTCCTGTCAGTAACATATTCACATTCAATTTCTGATTCCGGAAAATTAATTTGAACTTCAGAGGCAAAGCAATCTTGGAAATCTCTTTCGTAATGAAATATTGGAT
>DNYS01000247.1:9395-10836 GCA_003506735.1 Nitrospinota bacterium | reverse complement strand
CGGCCCCTCCGGCAGGTTTCCAGAATCGTGCCTCCCAGTGTGCCGCTAAAGTCCCGATTAATTAAGCCAGATATCTTCCAGGTTCCCTGGGGTTTTCCGAATACTGACCAATGAGAACCTAGCGAAGGGGGTACCCCCCCTATTTTGGCCTTCTATAGAACCGGCTACGGAGAGTGAGTTTGCCGCGAACGGTCGTAAAAAAATTTATAAAAAATTTGGCCTAGGTCTGGTTGGTCGTTTCTCTTGTGCATAGCGAACTTACTCACCGCTCAGACGCCTTGAAAACGCGGCCGAGAGGGATAAATAGGGCGGTGCGGGTGTGTGGTGAGAGAAGAAGATTACCTAGCTCCCCTGCCCTCCCCTTTCCAATCGGAATAGGTCATGTCCGCCCCTCAGTTCCTAAAAGCCGTGATGAGAATCCCGCCAGTGACGACCATGACCGCGGCCACGACGGCGCGCCACGTGACCCGCTCGAGCTGCCCCAGAAACAGATGGCTGATGAGGAGCACCCAGATTGGAGCGGTGCGGCTCAGCGGCAGCGTGGTGGAGATGGGGGCGAGGGTGAAGGCGGTGGTCAAGAGAAAAGCGGTGATGATGTTGAGGCCCCCGGCGGCGGTGAGCCAAAAGACGTCCCGGCGGAGGGGCTGCCCGCCATCCCAGCGGGGAATTAGCGGCCTCCCGGCGAGGAGCACCAGATTCCCCGCTGTAAACCCCACCGCCAGGGCAACCTCTGGAGTTTCCTGCTGCGCAAATGCGAGCATGACGAATATGGGCGCCACGGCGTAGGCCACCGATGTGATGAGGGGGTAGATCAGAGCTCCTCTGAACCAGACCCCGAACGCCTGAGTTTCATCCTCCCGGATGCTGAGCAGCCACACCCCGCTCACGATGGCCACCGTCCCGAGGAGCACCGGAAAGGTTGGCGATTCGCCGAGGACGACAATGGCGATGAAGGTCGCCCAGATGGGCGTTGCTGATGCGATGGTGACCGATCTGGTCAGTCCCATTCTCGTGACACCAATAAGGTGGGAGATCCGGCCGATCCCCGGGCCGGCGATTCCCATGGCAACGAACCAGAGAAGCGGAGTAAGAGAGGCGTCCTGTAGCGTTCCCCGGTAGAGGGAGACGGTGAGCCCCCCCAGGCTGACCATCACGTTGATGATGAGGGCGGATAAGAAGGGAGAGGCAGTACGCATTCCCTGGCGGATGCACCCCTGCCCTATGGCAAAGATGATGGCCGCACCGATGGCCATTAGCTCTCCGAGGCCTATGTAGCGAATCAAGTCCATCAGTAATCCAAGAGGTTGGGCTGCACTTTAGGTAGAGACGAACATGAACAAACAAGTGGATAGCAGACCACAGGAGGAGGCGAGCTTTGAAGCTGCATTTGAGCTGATGGTGACAGGATTGGGGTAAAGAAATATCTCAGCAAAAACCGATT
>DNYS01000247.1:0-9275 GCA_003506735.1 Nitrospinota bacterium | reverse complement strand
GGTGGAGCTGAAGGGGATCGAACCCTCGACCTCATGACTGCCAGTCATGCGCTCTCCCAGCTGAGCTACAGCCCCACAGGAGATTTTTTCGGTTTTTCCGGCCCGCCGCCCAAGAGCGTCCAGGGCGCGTGAAATGTAGTCGATCCCCCCCGGGGAGTCAACGGAATCGGGGAATTTCCTCTTTTCCAAAAATCAATCGGACGCCTCTTCTTCGGCGAAGCGGCGCACCTGGTCCATGAGCGGCCCGAAATCGCTGGTTCCCGCCGCATCCTCGGCCCGAATCTCCATTTCACCGGGGCCGCCGGCGCCGAGGCTCAGCTCCACCGCCCGGCGAATCTGCCGGTGGGACCACACCGGGTAATCCCGCAGCAGCTCCGAGCCCATCGCGCGGATGATGGAGGCGCCCACCACGTCAACAGCGATCCGGTCGTCCCCGGCGACGATGAGGTTCGGCTCGCGCAGCTCACCCGTATAGGGCCCTCCGGCGATCCAGCACTTCGTCCCGTCGAGGACAACGAGGCTGGGTGTGTAGAGGAGATTCGTCTCCATTATCATTTCGGCCATCTGGGGGACGAAATGCGCCCGCACCCGGTCCCGCGGATGGACGAAGCCGTAGCCGTTCTTGAGCGAGAGGCTGAACCGCGGCCCGCCGCCGTGGCTCTTCATGGTGGGGGCGCTGACGATGTGCTGGCCCGGGCGCAGGAGACACTCCTGGCAGTGAATCCACCCGCCCCACCGGTGGGCCTTCGGGACCCGGACCTTCACCCAGGGCTCCTCGTCGAACAGCACCACCCCGTTTCCGTTCCGCTCCTGGAATTCCTTCATCCCCCAGCGCTCGAAATTCCGAGAGGCCGGCAGGGAGAGAAGCCCCCCCATCTCGCCGATGTCCACCTCCCCGCAACCCGCTTCGTGCGCCAGCTCGACAAGGGTTTGCAGATGGTCCGGGTGGGAGGAGGCCGGAAACGGATCGGCCGAATTGAAATTGGGCTTGATCAATACTGTCTGGGACGGGTCCATCGCGCGCCGGATACCTCCCAGAAGCTCCACGGCGAGCCGGATACCCTCCTCTCGGTCCCGGCCGCGCGCAACGGCGACGAGGCTCCGCCCGGCCTCGGTCAGGCGTGGCCGGCGCTGAGGAGGCACTTCGGCCTCGGGATATTCTTCGGTGCTCTCTTGAAGGGCGCGGTAGGGCTCCGCATCCTGTTTGTCCAATACACCGCGAAAACTCCCTGCCCGAACATCGACCGGCGTGTCCAAGGGCACCTGCACACGAATATCCACCCGAAAGCCTCCTTCCATTGAAATTTACCGATCACGGATTACCAGAATCCAGTTCAAGATACTATGGATTCCCCCTGCCAACAAATAGGGGGGAATTTGCCTGTTTTCAGCACTATCCAAGGAAATCAATCGTATCCACAAGGGTGTTTGCATAATCTTCCATAATGTATAGGATATATTTATATAAATCTAGGGAGAGTGTGATCTTCCGGTTTTCGCGGCTTGGGGGTGCCCGCGCTCCGAGAATATTGGGTATCTATCCGCAAACTGTTGTTTTTACTTATTTAAGCCCAAATAAAGGTATCTCCGTGATCGAATATGTAACGACAATCCGGGTATCGATTGAGCTCCTCCTGACCGTCGGTAGCCTGTGGTGGACCATCCGGCTCTTCGTGGCAACGGCTTCCGAAAGGGACCGCCTCATGCACGAGGAGGACGAAGCCAACAGTCATCTGGACAGCATGCAGAAGTCCATCAAGAAATTGGAAGATACCGCCAAGAAAATTCGGGACAAAATCATTCCGGGCCAAATGGAGGTGATGGCCCAGTTGGTGAAGCAGATCGAGGGAATGGAGAATAACATCAAAAATTCAGGTCTCCTCGATAAGGTGGCCCTCTACAAGGAAGTCAAGAATTTTTACACCGAACATCCCGATTCCCGGTATTTCCGTGCCTCCGATTATGAACCGGGAGAGGACGCCCCATGACGGTTGACCTTGCAATCGAATTCGCAGAAGAGCTTATCAACATCACCGCCGCCGATTTGTTGCTCATCGGCGTGGTGGCCATCTTTTTCTTCACGGGCTTGGGATACAAAATTAAATCCGGCCGGGAAGTTTTGAAGATGCGCGCCGAGGTCGCAAAGCTTACCGGGAACGTCCAGGGAATGGGGGCCAAGGCGAAAATCCTGCAGGGCGAGATGCAAAATCTCCTAAACGCTCAAAATGTCAATATACTGGAAATCAACCGCCTGAAGTCCAAGAAAATCGAGATCAGCAAAATGCCCATCGGTCTTTCCAGAGATCTCGAAAACCTGGTTTCGTGGTGCCATTCGAAACACATATCGGTCAATCCCGAACGCAGGATGGCGGCCAAACGGCCCAGATAAATGTAATAGGCTATCCGTTCCAATGCGCGGGACCGGGGGCCGCAGGTTATTTTATCGAAACCCGATCGAATAGCGAATCCGGAAGCTCGGCGCCACACTTCCCGAAATCGCCGGGGCGGCGCGAGTCGCTTCCTCCCGTCGTAAACAGAAGGCTTTCATCGGCAAGTTTTTGAATCTCGTTTTGGCCCGCCCCTTTTGCCGCGATGCAATTCCCCGGAACGTTTCATCCAGCGGACCTTCGCCGGGACGGTGGCCTTAGACGAGAATTTTGGCCACTATTCCTTCAACTTTCGTAACCAGCTCGGTGCCGGAGAGCAGAGCCACGGGCAGAATCTCGGCAGATGTTTTTTGGATTTTATGGGCCTCATCCGTTGTCGTGGTCCGTGATGAATACCGGCTGAAGACCGCGTCCGGCGGCGATGGCGTGGTTTTCATGCGGTTCCATCGACCCGTCGGACACCGTTGAATGAATATGCGAATCCGTGAGCAACTATCCGCCTCCTAAAATTTTAAGCGCGGGGGCATTTTATCATTTATCGGGGTTTTGATAGGCGGCGGAATAAAGGAGGACAATAAAGCAATGGTTTTTTTTCTTGAATTTCTTCTGTTTGGCATCGGCGTCGGAATTTTTGGAACGATGGTCGGGGCGGGCGGGGGCTTCATACTGACGCCGGTTCTCCTTCTCATTTTTCCCGGCCGGCCGTCGGAAATCATCACGGCCACCTCGCTCTCCGTGGTCGCCCTGAACGCGCTTTCCGGTTCCACCGCCTACTACCGCCTCGGGAGAATCGACATCAAGACCAGTTTGATCTATGGGCTGATGGCGTCCCCATGGGTGGTTCTCGGCACGATTGTCACTTCGCATATGGGGCGCGGCCCGTTCGATATCCTCCTCGGCCTGGGGCTTATGGCCCTTTGCATCTCCTTGTTTCGGGGCTCCCCTCCGCCTGTCGATCTGTCCCAGTCGGAAGAGCCCTTGAAACGCGGGTGGGCGGAGCGCCGTATCGTCGATAGCGAGGGCCGCGTCTACCACTACCGCTTCCGCTTCAAGCTCGGTATCGGCGTCAGCACGGGACTGGGATTTCTCGCCTCCTTTTTCGGAATCGGCGGCGGCCCCCTTTACGTCCCCCTGATGATTCGGGCCCTTCGCATTCCCGTCCACATCGCCGTGGCGACCTCGCAGTTCCTGATTCTGATCACCGACTCTGTCGCCGTTTTTTCCCACTATCTGCAAGGTAATTTGCGCACCATGACGGACGTCATCATTCCGCTCGCGATCGGGGTGATCGGAGGGGCGCAGGCAGGCGCGGTGATATCCGGGAAGCTGAAGTCGGAAACGCTGACCCGGATATTCGTCGTTCTCCTCGCCCTGATATCGGTACGGCTCCTCTACCAGGGCGTCGGGGTCGCCCTGAACTGATCCCTGCTTCCATCCGTGGAAAATCCCGGCCTTCTATGGCAAAATAACAACGTTCAGTAACCCACCGGAATACGCCCCCTGGCCTATCCCGGGGCGGAAATTTTTTTTGGAGACTCCCAATGAGCGAGAAAACAATCGTGGTCGAGGTGAGGGACAAGACGCTGTGGGTGGGCCTGAACCGCCCCAAAACCCTCAACGCGATGAACTTCGATATGATCAACGAAGTCATCGAAGCCTACACCCGGCTGGACGAAGACCCCGATATCGGCGTGGGTGTCATGTACGGGCTGAGCGGAAACTTTTCCTCGGGCGGTGACATGGACATGATGTTGGGGCTGAACGAGCAGACCGGCCATCAGTGGAACAACAAGATGCGCAACCTTTGCATGCTCCTGCGCAACTGCGGAAAACCGACCATCGCCATGGTCCGGGGATGGTGCATCGGGGGCGGCAACGAATGGCAACTCTATAACGACCTGTGCATCGCAAGCGAAAACGCCACCTTCGGCCAATCGGGGGCCAAGGTCGGCGCCCTTCCGGTCGTGGGCGCGACCCAGTACCTTCCCCTGCTCATGGGGGACCGGAGGGCCCGGGAAATGCTTTTTCTGGCCAAGCGCTACTCGGCCCGGGAAGCCAAGGAGGCGGGGCTCATCAATGAAGTGGTCCCGGACGATAAGCTGGAGGAGACCACGGCGGAATGGTGCGCGAGGATCAACAGCCATGCACCGGCCACGTTGCGATACATGAAAACCAGCCTCAATTTTTTGGGCGATCTCCATTATTCCTCGTGGACACACGGAAGCGAACTTCTCAACGCCGTTTGGAACAACGAACAATCCGTCGAAGGCATGAACGCTTTTAAGGAAAAACGCCCCCCCGACTTCAGCCGGTTCCCGCGTTGAAAATTCACCGGAGGGCCTCATGACTCCCACCGCGCGGGATTGGGGTATTACGTTGCTCCGTCTCTGGATGGGTTTTTCAATCGCCCTTGTGGGATACGAGATGGCCCAGGGCGTCTCCACACCAGCGAGCTTGACCGATATCAAAAGCGCCTCCCTGGAAACATGGGCCTCCTGGACGCTCACGATCATTTTCACTTTTGGCGGCGCGGCTATTTTTTTGGGAATCGCGTTCCGCCTGGCGGCATTCCTGACCGCCGTGGCCTCGGCGTATTTTCTGTGGGATCATGTTGGAACCCAGTTGTGGGACATTTTGAATTTTCGGCTCCAGGCGGGCTTTTTGGTCGTGAGTGCGGTCTTGATCCTTACGGGACCAGGCCGCCTGAGCCTTGGCCCCATGCGCCGAAAGCGCAAATAGCAGAATTGAAAAGGAGCGCGCATTGACCTCGGAATCCGGTTTTAGCGGAAAACGGCTCAGAAAATTCCGGGAAGACAAAAAGCTGACACGGGCGGCCGTGGCCCGAAGGGCGGGGGTCGACGCCGAGGAGATCGAGCAAATCGAAACTGGGGCGCTCGATCCTGTCCTGGGAAGGCTCTTGCGCATCGCGGAGGCAATCGAAGTGCCGCTGGCCGATCTTTTTTCGCTTCCGCCTGCCGCCACCGAGGTCACCATTCACATCGCCCCCACCGATGCCGCCGCATCCGAGGCGGTGGTTCACATCATTCCGGTTCCCATCGTTTTGGGAGAAATCGCGGCCGGAAACGCGCGGATCGTGGACGATGCCATCCTGGGCTGGCTGGTTCTTCCGAAGGAGGAATTCGGCCGGCAATCCTCGAATTTGGCGGCCGTCCGGATCGTGGGCAAAAGCATGGAGCCCGAACTCCCCGGCGGTTGCGTCGCCGTAGTGGACAGGAACGATAGGGTCATCACCTCGGAGGGCATTTATGCCGTCCGCGATCCGGACGGGGGATGTACGGTCAAGCGCATCGAAGTCCTCGATGCGGAACATGCTGCGCTCATCCCTTCGAATCGTTCGGAATTCAAGGTGGAATTCATCAAACTGGAGCTGGGAAAGTCGATCGCGGACCGGACCATCGGGCGGGTGATCTGGATCGGCCAGAGTTTCGCCAGCGGAACCCAAGCCGCCGAAAATTCGCCTCCCTACGGGCGGGCGGATTTGGGCCTGGCCAAGGATTTCCCCCAACCGCCTCCGGAAGATTCGCAAAAACCTTTTTAAAAATCAGTACGCTATGCCGCACCGCCGGTAAACGCCGGGCGAACCCTCTGCCTGACGGTAGTAGCCCTTGACCCGGGCGGTCCAGTCGGTGGACATCATTTCCTTCCATTCCGCGGTTTGCGTGACCGATTCGTCTTCCATCTCGTAGAGAACCACCATTACCTCGTCCCCCTCGACCGGGGCATAGCGGCGGATGCGTCGGATGCCGGGAACCTTTTCCACAAGCGGAGCACGCTCCTGGGCATACCAGCCGTTGAAATCGGCCCTTTTCTCCGGGGGAACGAATATTCGCCCGAACTGCACGACCGGGGCCAGCCCCGCCAAATCCACCGTCGGGCAAGCCGGCGTATTTATCGGAAGGGCCGGATAGATTTGGGCGCATACGAGCCGGACCCCGGCGGTCTTGGCCTTTTCGATCCCCTCGTCTTCGTCCTCCGAAGGCGCGACGGCCTCCTTAAAGGCCTCCGAATAAAAAGCATGAACATCATCGGCCTCATACAAATGAAGGAATCTCGGAGTCCCCTTGATGGCCTCATAGCTTGCGGCACCGCAAATCCCCGGCACCGCCAACCGCTTTCGAAAATAATCCTTATCAAACCGGGCGCGAGCGGCCTCATCGTTCGGGGGATCGAAATCCATCATCTCGGCGAATAATCCCATCCCATGGGTCCGCATTCATTTCTCCTTTCGGTAATAACCGCCCCTTCCGGGCGACCGTTCTTGACTGTCTTCCTCAAAGGCCGGATTCTCAAAGGGGCTGCGAAAATCTCGAAGTGAAGGAGCGCTCTTCTTGATATGCCACCGCTACCACATCGATCGAAAAATCTCCGGCCCGGAGCGATACCATCTCGCCGAAGCCCTGGAGGACGAATACATCCCGCTGACGGCCCAGGTGCCCATATGGGAGCTGGCCGAAAAAATCCGGGCCGGCCACTTTCACTTCGAACACGAAAGCGACGAACCGCTCGAGGAATTCGACCGCAATTTCGAAGCGCTCAGCGCCTATCTGCCTCAGATAGTCAAGGGCTTTCACGCCCAAGAACGCATAGAAGAGACCCCCCGCCTCATCGAGGCGCGGAAAATTCTGGCCCGCCGGGGAGAGGTCGTTTCCATCCCCTTGCGGCTGCCGCCCTCGCGCCTGCTCAACGATTTGGATCCGGACGCCGAGGACATCGGCCACATCGAATCCGTCTGGGCCGAATACCCTCTGTGGTTCCAGGACGGAATGCGCCGAAAATTCCCCTATCTTCGCCGCTTATAGGAGACTTCGGCCCTCGGATTCCCGGGCGGCCTCGCCGGTTTCGGCCAAATCCGGCGCCTGAAGGGTGCGGGAGACCTTCTCGACCGGGTCCACCGCCTCAATTTCTCCAGCCGATCCGGTACCGAGTTCGGTGAATTTTCGCGCCGAAACGAGAACCCGGCTCTCCAGGGAGCCGACCGCCTTATTATAGGAATCCACCGCACGGTCCAAGCCCCTCCCGACGGCCGAGAAATGGCCCGCTACCGTCTTGAGCCGCTGATACAGCTCCCGGCCCAAATCGCTTACCGCCTGCGCGCTCTCGGCTACTTTCTCCTGGCGCCACCCGTAGGCGACCGAACTCAAAATGGCGATCAGCGTGGTCGGAGTGGCCAAAAGGACCCGTTGGTTGAAACCCTCTTCGATCAGGCCGGGCTCGTATTCCAGGGCGATGCTGAAAAAACTCTCGCCCGGAAGAAACATGACGACAAAATCGGGGGAGCTGGAAAACTGGTCCCAATACGCCTTCGAACTCAGGCGCGCCATGTGGTCCTGAATCTGGCGGACATGCCTTTTCAGATGCGCTCGCCGGTCGTCCTCGGTCTCGGCGTCCCATGATTCGGTGTAGGCCTGCAGGGGCGCCTTGGCGTCCACCACGATTTCTTTTCCGCCCGGCAGCTTGATGATCATGTCGGGCCGAAGAAGGCCCTCGTCCGTAGTGACGGATTCTTGCTCCTCAAAATCGACGTGGCGGGCCATTCCTGCGATTTCGACCACCCGGCGAAGCTGAATTTCGCCCCACCGGCCTCGCACGTTCGGCGTCCGGAGCGCCCGGACCAGGTTTTCGGTCTCTGAATGAAGCTTCTCCTGGGTGGTGATCAGCGCCCGCACCTGCTCGGAGAGCCCCCCGTAGGCCTCGCGCCGGACCTTTTCGACCTCCGCGAGGTGGGAGTCCACCTTCTGGAGGGATTCCTTGATGGGGGCGACCAGGGCTTCCACTTCTTTTTGCTTGGAGGCGAGATCTCCCTTTGCCTCGACCTGGAACTTCTCAAGGGTGGAGCGGGCCAGCTCCAGAAAGGATTGGTTGTTGTCCCGCAAGACATCCGAGGAGAGCGCCTTGAACGCCTCGCGCATCTCTCCGGCCGCCTGATTCAGGAGCGCCAGCTTTTCACCGGAAGCTTTTTTTTCATAATCGAGGGTGGCTTCGAGGCGCGCGGCGTTGGATTTGATCTCGAGAATGGAAGTGTCCCGGGAATCGATGTCGTCCCTGAGGCCCTCCAGATCGCGGCCGGCCTCCCGAAGCCGCTCGTCGAGCGAGGCCGTCCGGACCTTGTGGATAAACCACACGGCGGCCGCGCCGATAGCCACTCCGGCCGCCAGGGCCGGGATAAAAATCCCGAATTCCATCAATCCACCCTCCCCCTCCGGCGGGGCATGCGGGGAATGAAAACGGATAAAACACGGGCGGAATTCAGCCTCGCCTCCAGGCGGCCGTCAGACAATACCCGGCGAGAGAATCCGCGGCCGGACTCAATCTCCCCGGCCCGGACTTTGGCTACGATTCAGGATGGGCGGCTTCCCCGGCTTCTTCCAGGGAGACGGCAGTGTCGATCAGCAGACGGAATATTTTTTCCAGCGCCTCGGGAGGACAAGGGCCATCGTTCAGGCCCAGCGCCTTGGAAATCACCTCACGCTCCCGATCGGGAATACTAATCTCCAGGCCGCGTTCCGCCTTGAAATCCCCCACTTCCTGGCAAATTTTCAGGCGCTGGTTGATTAATCGGATGATCTGAGCGTCGCAATCATCAATTCGGCGCCGAAACCCGGCCAGTCCGTCGTTCATGATTGTCCTCTGCGAGGGAATACCGGATTGCCGCGGCGCGGCGGCATCGGGCGGCCGAGCAGCGGCCTTCAATAGACTCTGCGCGGTTCCGCCATGCGGGCAGTCTATCACCGGGCGGCACGGGGCGATACCTGGCCTCTAAGCGACTGATAACCGGACCGATGCAGGTGCGCCGAACGAAATATGGAGAGGCAGGAAGAGCTGTCGCACGGCGGGATTCCCCGTGGGAAGGATCACCGGCGCCGGTGT
>DNYS01000207.1 GCA_003506735.1 Nitrospinota bacterium | reverse complement strand
TATCATAATTGCTGTAAATTCAATAAATTCAGGCCGGACGACCTCACCATAAATTCTCCGGACCAGGACAGCGCTTCATCATGAATTTTGCCTTACTCCCCTTGCAGCGTGATGGTGGATGGTGTTTTTACGGAGCACAGGTGCTACGGTTTTCATCGGATCTTTTTGATTTTTCACATTCCCGATTAGATGCTTTTAAAACGGATGGGGGGTTGAATATGCAGGCTGATTTGTTCCGTGTGTCGATGGATTCTCCCGATGATATCTCTGGAGTAGTCGCTCTGATCGAGGACGGCAAATGCCGGCCGGAAGATGTTATCTGCATTATGGGGAAAACCGAAGGAAACGGTTGCGTAAATGATTTTTCCCGGGGATTCAGTAACTTCGTGCTGGCCGATTATTTTTCGAGAACGTTGAGAGTAACGCGCGAAAAGGTTGAAGAGCAAATCGCACTAATCATGTCCGGCGGAACCGAAGGGGTAATGACTCCCCATTTTTCTGTATTTGCGAAATCTCAAAGCGGGCAAGGGGACGGAAGCTCCAAACGCCTGGCCATCGCCTCGGGCCATACGAGAGACTTTCTTCCTGAAGAAATAGGCAGGATGCCCCAGGTCCATGTGACGGCCGATCTCGTCCGGAAATTGATGAAGGAGGCGGAAATCGAAAGTGTGGAGGATCTGCATTTCGTCCAGGTGAAGTGCCCGCTGCTCACCGGAGATCGCATCTCGGACGCTTTCAAGCGCGGGCAAACGGTTTGTATCGAGGATACTTACAAATCCATGGGTTATTCGCGCGGCGCCTCGGCGCTGGGAGTGGCTCTCGCGGCTGGTGAGGTGGAAGAGAGCCAATTGAGCGACGATGTCATTTGTCATGACTGGTCGCTCCAGTCGAGTGTCGCCTCCACCTCGGCCGGGATCGAACTGATGTGCAACGAGGTCATGATAATCGGAAACAGCCCGGCCTGGGGCGGGGATCTGGTCGTTGGTCACAGTGTCATGAAAGATGCGATTGATCGAGACGCGGTTCGCGATGCCATCGTGAACGCCGGGATTTCATTCGAGTGGGCGCTGTCCACCGGCCAGCGCGATAAAATCATCAATGTCTTCGCGAAATGCGAGGCCTCCCCCGATGGCATGATCCGCGATCGCCGGCACACGATGCTGGACGATTCGGACATCAACAATACGCGGCACGCGCGATCGGTCGTGAACGCCGTGGTTTCCTCCATAGTCGGCGATCCGATGGTGTATGTGTCCGGCGGCGCGGAGCATCAGGGCCCTCCCGGCGGCGGACCCATCGCGGCCGTCGTTCGGGCCGGATAATCGAACGGGCGTTGGCGGTTGAAATTGAGGGGCCCGGAGAAGTTTACCCGGCCGACATTTTCCGGCGGGCTTCGACGAATAGAACGGTCAAAACGATGAGCGCCTGAAAGACGAAAACCGCCGCGCCGGGGAGACCGATGCTGCGCTGGAGGGAATCGGAACCCGACAGCAGGACCGCGAATACGGCGGCCGCCACCGTGACCCCCAGCGGGTTGTTGCGGCCGATGACCGCGATGAGGATGGCCATCGCTCCGTAGTTTGGCGCGCCTTCGGATCCGGTGATGCCGAGAAGGAGGCTCTGGTGGAATCCCGAGACCTCGATGGCGCCTGCGAGGCCCGCCAGGGCGCCGCAGGTCGGCATGATGATCAGGGTAACCCGGTTGACGTTGATTCCGCCGAAGCGGGCGGCCCTTGGATTGTCTCCCACCGCGCGCACCTCGTATCCGATGATGGTCCGGGTCATGAGAAAATACATGCCGACCGCAGCCGCCAGCGCGATGACGAATCCGAAATGGGCGCCGGCCTTCGGCATGACCTGGGGCAATACGGAGGCATCCGGAATCGGAAGCGTGATGGCTTCCCCCGCCATGGGGTCGTTCCACGGGCCGTTGGCCAGATAATCGACCAGATATAGAGCAACAAAGTTGAGCATCACCGTTACGAATATTTCACTTACCCGGTATCGAGCCCGAAGAATTCCCGGAATGAATCCCCAGAAACATCCAGCCAGAATGCCTCCCAGCATTACGAGCGGAACGAAAACCGGCCAGGGGAGATTCAGCCCTTCCAGCGCGAATGCCGTTCCGGCCGTCCCGATGGCGCCAGCGTATATCTGGCCGTCCACGCCGATGTTGAAATGGCCGCCGCGCATCCCGAAGGCGACCGCGAGCGAACCGAGGAGAAGGGGACAGAACTTGTTCAGGGTTTGCGCGAATCCGCCCCATGTTCCGAGAGATGTATGAAGAACGGTTCCGAACGCAACGAGCACGTCTCCGCCGAAGGCGGCAATAAAGATGGCGCCGCTTATCAGGGCCAACGCGGCCGCCGCGGAATAGGTGATCACAAATTCGACGGCCACATTTCGCCGTTCGTCTAGCCCTGATGCGCCGGGACTCGCCATTTATGAACCCGTCTCCAATTTCTGGCCGGCCATGAGATGGCCGATTTGGTAAATGTCGTAATCCGGACCGTCGAAAGAGCCGAAAAATTCTCCCGAATGAATTACGATGATCCGGTCGCACATTAAACAAAGCTCGTCCAGATCTTCCGATATCAGCAATACCCCGGCCCCGTGGGAGCGTAGCTCATCCAGGCGGCCATGAACGAACGATGCCGCCATGATGTCGAGGCCGCGGGTGGGGTTATTGGCGATCATTAAAATTTCCCCGGTTTTATTGGAAAGCATCATCGAACGGGCCACAATCAATTTCTGAATGTTTCCGCCCGACAGGTGCGCAGAGGGGACATGTTCGTTTTTAGCCAGGATATTGAATTCCCGGATGGCGTTTCTGCCCAGTTCGTTGGCGGTGTCTTGCTCGAAAATTCCGCTCCGCTTGAAAATGTGGGGATGCAGCCCGAGGACAAAATTCTCCGAAAGGCTGAGGCTCGGAAGGATTCCCTCTTCAATTCGATCCTGGGGAACGAGGGTTACCCCCCGGGCGATGCGGGCGGATACCGAAAGTTTCGACACCTCGGCCCCATTGAGATGGATATCCCCCTCGTCGATTTCGATGAGGCCGGCCAGCGCTTCGGCCAGTTCTTTTTGGCCGTTTCCGGATACGCCGGCCAGGCCGACGATGAGCCCCCGGGGAATATCGAAGGTGATGTTCTTGAGGGGGACTCCCCATTCCGCCGAAGTGTTCATGCTCCGAACCGTAAGGACGGGCGATCCCTCCAGGGCCGCCGAAGGCCCCGCGGGGCGCTTGTTTTCCGGAGGCGCGCCGCGCTCCCCCACCATCATCTGAACCAGCTTTTCGCGGCTGGCGGCCTCGCGGAAGATCGTATCGACCTTCCGGCCCCCCCGAAAAACGGTGATTCGATCGCAATTGTCCAGGACTTCCTTGATTTTATGCGTGATGAATATGACCGTCAGGCCGCCCTTGGCGAGAGCCTTGAGGGTGGAAAACAAACCGTCCACTTCCTGGGGGGTCAACATGGTCGACGGCTCATCCAAAATAAGGATGTCCGCACCATGATAGAGGGCCTTGAGGATTTCGACCTTCTGTTGAATTCCGGCCGGCAGCGATTTGACCGGTTCGTGGAGCGGGATGGACAGGCCGTAATTCGCGGCAAGTTTTTCCGCGGAATCCCGGTGGGTGTCCAGATTGAGTTTCCAGCGGGAGCCTTCCCGTCCGAGTAGGATGTTTTCAAGCGCGGTGAAGTTGCCGATAAGTTCGACATGTTGATGGACCATGCCGATGCCGGCCTTGATCGCGTCCCGGGGAGAATAGATCGATACCTCCCGTCGGTTGATTGAAATCTGACCTTCGTCCATGCGGTAGAGGCCGCTCAGGATGTTCATGAGCGTTGTCTTGCCCGCGCCGTTTTCCCCCAGGAGGGCATGGATTTCCCCCTTGCCGGCATCGAAGTCCACCCCATCGAGGGCGACGACCTCCCCGAAGGATTTTCTGATTCGGTGCATTTCGACGCGGGGGACGATATTTTCCGTCATGACTGAAACCATTCGAAGGCGCCCGCCCCCGCGCCTCGTTCGGAGACCCGGGGGCGGGCGGTCATTTTGCCTATTTCGCCAACCGGACTTTTCTCATTTCAAGCCTGAGTTTAATCGACCCGTCGCGGACTTTTTCATAGGCCTCTTTGGTTTTCGCGATGGCCTCGGCCGATACGTTGCCCAGAGATTTGAGCTCGAATCCGTTTCCGGGGCGCATGGGCACGTATCCCGTCCGGGTTCCCTTCAGAATTCCTCCCACAGCTTTCGCGAAGGGGGGCCGGAAATCGACGATCAAGGTGCCGGCGAAATGCTTGGGCGCCTTGTCGGTTTTATCGGTATAGAATGTGGTGACCAGGACCTTGTGCTTCGCTTTTTTGGCGGCTTCGATAACCCCGTATACCCCCAGATTCACCATGTTGATGATGAAATCGACGCCGGTGGCGATCATGGCCTCGGCGGTCTGGCGCGCCTTGGCCGGATCGTTCTGGTTTCCGGTGAAGGCGTAAACGAGTTCCGCCTTCGGGTTGGTCGCCTTCAGGGCGTCTGAAATGGTGTTGATGGAAGCCTTGAAATCCGGAAGCTGGATGCCCGCGATGACTCCCACTTTATTCGTTTTCGTGGCGAGACCGGCGAGCACGCCGAAAGGATAGAAGCCCTCGTAAAAGAAGCGGTGGATATTCCACACGTTCTTCGGAACTTTTCCCTTGCCCGAACTTTCCATGATAAAATTGACTTCGGGAAATTTCGGAGCCAGTTTTTTCACGATTCGGATGAATTGTCCCCCGTGAAATCCGATGATGGTATAGCCGGAGGCGATGTACTCGCGCGCGACTCTCTCGGCGTCCGCCGGAGAGATTCGCTCGGAATAGGAAGTCGCGATGTTAAACCTCTTTTTAATGTCCTGGGAGACCTGATATCCGCGGAAGTTGTAATCCGCGTCCTCGATGGGCCCCGGCAGGATGATCGCGAATTTGTGGGCTTTCGCGGCAACCGCCCGCCCGGGGAATCCGGGAACGGCCAGCCACAAAGCCACGAACGTGGCGACGGTAAAGAGAAATCGGCGAGTCCATTTGCTTTTCATTTTACTCCTCCTTGATGGGGGGATGTCCCGTTCTGTGTTG
>DNYS01000187.1:12736-19721 GCA_003506735.1 Nitrospinota bacterium | reverse complement strand
TCGAACCGCAGGAGTTCGAATTCCGAATCGAAAACCACCAATCGGGGCTGCGCGGATTCGGACTCGGACATAGACTCCCGCTCCTCCAAATCCTAGCCGATCGGCGGGCAAAACCCAGCCGAGCGACGGGCAAAACCTAGCCGAGCGGCAGGTCGATTGGGCGGTTTTCGGCGGCGCTCTTTTCGATCGCGAGAGTGACTTCGAGCGTCGCCCGCGCCTCCTCGGGCCGCGTGTTGGGGATGGTCCGGCCGGTTGCGGCATGCTCAATAAACAGGCGCGTCTCATCGCGCATCGGACCCCAGAACTCGCCCAGGGACCAATCCCCCGCCATCATCGATTCGAGAAAAACCACGTTCGAGGACGCATCCGGCGCATAGGGAGAGGGCACCCCCTTTTTTGTCGCCAGAATTACGCCTTTATGGGAGTCGTCGATGACGATGGCCCCCTCGCTGCCCATGATATCCATCCCCATGGTGGTGATGTGGGCGGGCCAGTTGTCGGGGAAAATCCAGGAGCACCCGAAGCTGATGTTGCTCCCATCGTCCAGGGTGACGATGGCCCAAGCCCAATCGCCCACGTTGTTCGGGTGGGGAAATATCTTGCTCCCCCCCTGGGCATAGACGCGGACTGCCTTTCGCCCCTCGAAATACCACAGGCCGATATCCACGACATAGGTCAGCGTGTCGGTGACCGGGCTGGCATGGGGGGAGCGCGCGTAGATCTCCCTGGCGTTGGACTGGGGATTGTAGAGGCACATCCGGGCGGTGAGCAGCTTGCCGAGCCGGCCCTGGTCGATCTGCTCCTTCGCGTTGAGATAGCGCCGCCGGAGGCGCTGGGTGTAGCCGACATGGAGATCGCCCTTGTAGCGCCGCACGGCATCGAGGATGCGGTCCGCCGCCTCGAGAGAAAGATCCAGCGGCTTTTCGACGAGGACGGTCTTGCCCAGTTCCAGCGCCCGGCAGACCGGGTCCGCATGCGCGTGCTCGGGGGTGGAGACGATGACCGCCTCCACGTCCGGGTGGGTGAGGACGGCCTCGTTGTCGCCCGAGTGAAAATCGGCGTTCACTTCTTCCGCGATCCGCCCGGCGCGGTCCGGATCCGCGTCCGAGAGCGCCAGGAACGACACCCGCGGGTCCCCCGCGGTGAGATGCGCGCGGAGGCGTCCCATGCGCCCGCTGCCGATGATGCCGACACCGATCTTCCTCAGAGCCATCTATTCGCCCTCCAGCGGCAGTTCGATGACCACGCCGCCCGCTTTCGCGCTTTTTTCCATCGCCAGGGTGAGTTCCAGGACCGCCCGCCCGGTATCTGCGTCGCAGAGGGGAATCTCCCTCCCGGTGGTCACGCGCTCCAGAAACAGGCGCGTCTCCTCCCGCATGGGCCCGTAAAAATCGCCCAGCGCCCAATCGCCCGGCATCTGGGAGCCGAGGAAGGCCACCTCGACGGACGAGTCGGTTGCGTAGGGCGAGGGCAGGGCTTCGTTCGTGACCATCATCACGTCCTTGTGGGTGTCGTCCACCGCGATGGAACCGTCGCTCCCGAAAATTTCCATGCCGATGCTAGCGACGTAGGCCGGCCAGCGCTCGGGCAGGATCCACGAGCTCCCCAGCTGCACGGCCGCGCCGTCCTCGAAGGTGACGATGGCCAGGCCGTAATCGCCCATGCCCGCGGGATGGTCGGAAAAAACCTCGCTCCCCGCCTGAGCGTAGACGCGCACGGGCTTCCGGGGGGCGAAGAACCACAGCGCCATATCGGCCATGTAGGTGAGCGCATCGGTGAAGGGGCTGGCGTGGGCCGAGCGCCGGTAGACCTGCCGGGCGACGGCGCGCGAGTTGTTGATGGTCATCCGCGCCGCCATCACCTCGCCCAGGCGCCCGGCGTCGATGTGCTCCTTGATGGATAAAAAGCGGCGGCGCATCCGCTGGGTATAGCCGATAAAAAGATCGGCGCCCGATGCGTCCCGGGCGCCGAGAATCCGGTCGGCGTCGGCGAGAGACAAGGAGATCGGCTTTTCGACGAGAACGGGCTTGCCGAGCTCCAGCGCCCGGCAGATCGAATCGGTGTGCTCTCCCTCCGGGGTGGAGACGATCAGGGCGTCCACGTCCGGATGTTCGATGACCGCCCGGTTGTCGCCGGTGTAGAAGGCGGCCTCCGTCTGCTGGGCGAGGGCCCGGGCCTTGGCGGAGTCGGCGTCCGAAATTGCCAGGAAATTCACGGCGGGGTGGGTTGTGGCCAGATGGGCCCGTATCGAACCCATGCGCCCGGCGCCGATCAGGCCGATTCCGATTTCGGGCTTGCGCTCGGTCATGCGGTCTCCTTCATTCCCTCAAAATAGATGCCGAATCCTAACAGCGCACGGAGAGGGCGGCAAGAAACGAGGTTGAAATTCCAGGGCGCCGTGTTCCGAATGGCGGGAAGCGGGTGTACCTTCTTAAAATCAATCTTGAATTCATTGGGGAAAAATACGAAAAACGCACAACCTTCAGGAGAAATCATGGCGAAGCGCACCCGAAAAAAACCGATCGTCGGCTTCATCGGCCTAGGCCTGATGGGCAGGGCTTTTTCCGCGAACCTGATCGAGGACGGCCACCGCGTCCTGGGCGCCGACCCGGACCGCACGGCGCGGGAAAAATTCAAACGGCTGGGCGGCGAACCGGTTTTATCTCCGCGGGAGGTGGCCGAGGGGGTGGATTTCGTGTTCATCTCCGTTCCCAACTCGAAGATATCGATCCAGGCGGCGCGGGGAAAGGAGGGGTTCCTCGCCTTCGCCAAGGGGCGCGCCCCGGCGCTCGTCTGCGATACGACGACGGCCGACCCGGCCGACAGCCGCCGCCTCGCCGGCATGTGCAAAAAAAAGGGGGTCGATTATCTCGACGGCTGCATCAGCGGCCACAGCGAGAACGTGAAGAACCGGGTGGGCCTCTTGGTCGCGGGCGGGCCATTGCGGGCCTATAAAAAAGTGGCCCCAATCTTCGCGAAACTCCTCTCCGATCAGATCTACTGCGGCCCCTCGGGCGCGGGGGCGACGATGAAGGTGGTGATCAACTACCTGACCTGCCTCCAGCGCTGCGCCATCGCCGAAACCCTGCGCCTGGGCCTGCGCTCGGGGGTGAGGGGAGATATCCTTCTCGACGCCCTCCAGCGCAGCGCGGCCACCAGCCGCCAGCTTCATACCCGCGGCCCGCGCATGCTCAAGCGGCGCTTCGCCAAGCCCGTGAGCACGGTCGCCGTCCTCCACAAGGACATCAATCTGGGCATGACGCTGGCAAAACGGAGCCAATCCCTCACCCCGGTGGGCGAGGCGAGCCTGCCCTTCTACGAGGAGGCGATTCGCTCGGGCTACGGCGATCTCGACAGCGCGGTTGTGTATAAAGTGTATGAGGATCGGGAAAAGAAAAAGCGGCGGCGGAAACAATAGGGGCAAAAACAAGTTAAATCTTCCATTTCTCCAAGGCAGAAAAACTGCCCGGCCCCGTGTCAGCCAGTTAGATCGACGATCTTCGTCATGACGACCAGATTCAGGTGATCCAGGTCAATGGGCTTTTGGATGTAATCGTACGCGCCCATTTTTATCGCGTCTTTGGCGATATCTTCTTCCGCCACGGCCGTCACCATCACGACGGCGAGGTGCGGGTCGATCTCCTTGGCTTTTTTCAGCGTTTCCAATCCGCCCATCCCCGGCATATTAATATCGAGAAGCATCAGGTGAGGGCGGTTCGCCTTGATCTTCTCTATCGCCTCCTCCCCGCTCGGGGCGGTTTCCACCTCATAATCCTGGTCCCTTAGTTCCCTCGCGAGGAAAATGAGCACATCCACTTCATCATCTACGATTAAAATTCGCGCCATTCATAGCCATCCTTGAGATGGTGGTCACCACATATATATACCGAAATTATGCGGCTACACTATTAATCTATTAAAATTTCCGCCATTTCCCACACATAATCCGAAATCCCAGCCTCCATCTCCGGGGTCACTTTTAATGTTTGATGTACCCGCACGAAATTATACTATTCAAAGGTATGCGTATCGTCCATGAATTTTATGAAGGACTCCGAAAATATAAAAATCCCCCCTCAACCGCCAACAGGATTTTTCGGAGGATCGTATCACCGGACTTCGCCCTCCCCTCTCCCCGGCGGGGTATGGGGTTGGACGGTTGGCGGAGAGGTGGCCGATACAGGACCCGGCCGATTCCCCAGGCCGCCAAATTTAATGATTTTTTGAATTCCCTATAAGGGGCCGACAAAAAACCCCGCAGCCGATTGACTGCGGGGTTTTGGCGATCGGGTGGGGTTTTGCGGCCTAGCGCATTCCCGCCAACTCCTGGAGGAGGTGCCAGTTCTGGAGGCGCTCTTCCTTGGCCCGGATCAGGATCTCCGAGGGGTTGCCGTCCTTGTCGAATTGCTTGGCGAAGCAGCCCTCGGAGCGGGCTACGGTGATTTCGACAGCGCGGTTGTGTATAAAGTGTATGAGGATCGGGAAAAGAAAAAGCGGCGCGAGCAAAGGCCAGGAAAAAATAAATCCGCCCCATGAGCGGCCGGGCCGACAAAAAACCCCGCAGTAAAAATCCGCGGGGTTTTCCGTCATGTTTCGTTGTTCGTCTACATCGATTCCGCGAGCAACTCGTCGAACGTCTCCCGGCTTAGGCCCAAAGGCTGATCCACAAGGGCGCTTTCTTGCAGCAAGGGCTCGCTGTCGTCATAAATCGCCTTTTCCTCCCGGTAGAACAGCCCAATCGGAATGCGTTCGACGTCGTTGCTGGAGTCGCCGAACTCGAGGGACTTGTCGATTGCGGCCTTGAAGTCCATCGAGTCATAGCCTTCTTCGTCTTCCAGTGTGTAAACGAGCTTTTTGAACCAGGGATAGGTGTTGATGGTGTTATAGGTCACGCACGGACTGAACACATCGATCAGGGAGAACCCCCGATGCGCGATGCCGTTGGCGATCATCTTGATCATGTGCCTCGGATTGCCCGAGAAAGCCCGGGCCACGTAGCTGGCGCCCGCCACCAGGGCAAGGGCGAGGGGGTTGATCGGCTTTTCGACGTTGCCGCGCGGCGTACTCTTGGTCTTGTGGCCCTCGGTGGTGGTGGGTGATGCCTGACCTGTGGTCAGCCCGTAGATTTGGTTGTTCATGACGATATAGGTGATGTTCAGGTTTCGCCGCATCGTGTGGAGGAAGTGGGAGCTACCGATTCCGTAGCCGTCGCCGTCGCCGCCGACTGCCAAAACGTGCAGGTTGTGGTTGGCAAGCGCAATGCCGCTGGCCACGGGCAGGGACCGCCCGTGCAAGCTATGAACGCCGTAGGAGTGAATAAAGCCCGGGAGGTTGGACGAGCAGCCGATGCCCGATACGACGAGTATATCGTGGGGCTGGATGCCCAGCTCCAGGACGGCGGCCTTGAGCGATTTTAGAACGGCGAAGTCGCCGCAACCCAGGCACCAATCGGGATCTACCAGGCCTTCGTAGCTGCTAAGAGTCAACTCCTGAATTACCGACATCGTATTGCTCCTCTAATTAATGATCATTTAATCGTATCAATCGGCCGTAAGCGCGGTCTAGCGCTCCTCGCGCACAGGGCTCATCCCTCGGCGGCCACCGGCTCCCACGCATGGATGGAGCCAGTCTCCTTGCCGACGATGAGCTTGCCGCGCGGGTCGAGCTCGGCCCGGTCGATGATTTCGATATCCCATACGGGCTCGCCGTAGCCGTTTTTCGCAACCTCGACCAGGCGGCTCGGGCGCGCTTTGTCCTTCAAATGGATCCGGATGAAGTGGTAGGCGATCTCCTGGGCTTCCGCCTCGGCAACCCGCCCATCGTAGGGCCGCCCTTCCACAATGTCCCGCACCCGGTGTGTGATTTCGGCGGGCTCGAAAGGCTCTCCGTCGTACTTTGTAACCAGGTGATCGGTGGAATATCCGCTCTCCGCCCGGAGATGACGGGCGAACTGACCGCTGTAGTTGCACTCTACCACAACGGTCCTTCGGCAGGCCTCCAGGATTTCTCTCGCCTCCTTGGAATGGAACGGATGGAGATATTTGAAATGCAGATGATTCGTCCGGATGCCCGACTCGGTCAATTGGGCGGCGGCCTCGTGAATGACCCCCCAGGTGGAGCCCCAACCGATAAGAGTGACGTCGGCGTCGGCCGGACCCTCCAAGGCTGGCGGAGGAAGCTTGGCCAGCACCCCAACCATCTTGCGCATGCGTTTTTCTTGCATCTTACGGCGGATGGCCGAATTGGTGTGCTCGTCGCTGATGAGAACGCCCTGCTCGTCGTGCTCATCGGTGGCCGAGACGTGGACCGCCCCCGGCGTGCCCGGAATGACCCGGGGAGAAACCCCCGACGGGGTCATGGCATACCGCTTGTAGCCGTTTTTGTCCCCGGCGGCAGATGGAGACTCCCTCAAAAGCTCGCCGCGCTCGATGGGAACATCGGGCGTGAGCGCCTCGGGATCGACCGTGGAGCGGTGCTCACCCAGCATGAGGTCGAGGAGGATGATGACGGGCAGCTGAAAACTCTCGGCGAGGTTTAAGGCCTCGACACCGGCGTAGTAGCAATCGGTCGCGTCCTTTGGAGCCATGATGACCCGCGGGAAGTCGCCCTGGGAGGCACCGATGGCCTGGTTCAGGTCACCCTGCTCGGTCTTGGTGGGGATCCCAGTGGAGGGGCCACCCCGCTGGACATTGATGATGACCACCGGGGTTTCGATCATGCCGGCCATGCTTACGGCCTCGGTCATTAGCGCGAATCCCCCCCCGGAGGTCGCGCACATGGACCGCACCCCGGCGTGCCCCGCGCCGATGGCCAGATTGACCACCGCAATTTCGTCCTCGGCCTGCTTGACCAACACGCCGCACTTCTCGCTGTGGCTGGCGAGCCAATGAAGGATGTAGGTAGCGGGGCTCATGGGGTAGGCGGAGTAGAACTTAAGGCCCGCAGCCACCGCGCCCATCGCGATCGTATGATTGCCGGTGACGAG
>DNYS01000187.1:12243-12673 GCA_003506735.1 Nitrospinota bacterium | reverse complement strand
GGCCGGCGCTTGCGGGAGAACGTCCAGTTGTCGTAGCCGAGCGGTTTCAGCTCGTTCACCGCATAGTCGTAGCCGACCTTGAGCAAATTGACGTTCTTCTCGATGACCTCACCGCTCTTGTGGCTGAAGATCTCCGCGATCAACCCGGTGGTGACCTCCAGGTCGAACCCGGCCAGGTGAATCAACGCGCCCAGCGCCACGGTGTTCTGCATCACGGGGAGCAGCTGACCCAAATCCTTGGTGATATCCCTCACGGGCAAGCCCGCCACCTGCACGCCTTCGGGGACCAGTTGGGAGTCGCAAATCAGCCGTGAGCTGTTGTAAATAATCGCTCCGCCCGGCTCGACTTCGCGGGCATGCCGCTCGATGCTGTCCTCGTTGAGAGCGATCAGGACGTTCAGATGATCGCCATGGGAATGGACCTTCTCTT
>DNYS01000187.1:9054-12236 GCA_003506735.1 Nitrospinota bacterium | reverse complement strand
TCTCTTCCCCAATCCGCAAGCGCAACCAGGTGTGCCCACCGCGAATGAGTGATTGATAGCTGTTGTAGGCGAAAACGTGAAGTCCGAGGCGAGCGACGGTTCGGGCGAGGGTGTCTCCGGTCTTGTCCAGTCCGTCACCGGCGGCACCTGCAATTCCTACAGTGATCTCTATTGCCATTTTGTTACAGATCCCCTTTGTTGATCCATCGCCTCCGCGCACTTGAGTGATGAATTATCCAGAAGTAAATATGCACCTGCTCCGTGGTTGCCCGCAATGAAATCGAAATGGCGTGTTAACTGAACAACAATTTACCGGCAAAAATACTCTCAGGATACTAGCACGAATCTTCAAAACATTTCATTCGCTCCGGGAGAAATATGGCAAATGGTTCAGGGATTACAAGGATTACAAGAATATTTGGTGATGTATACAATATATTTTAACGAAATTCCGCCTGCTGGAAAGGGTTATCGTACATTCAGGACCCATCCCCGGGACGATGCCTATTGTTTCGAATCGGCATCAAATCCCCCGGGATCGCGGACATCCACGCTTCCCCGCAGGCCGAATAAACGCTGCATTTTTTTCCGGAATGCGGGGGTAAACAGCTTCCGGGCATAAAACATCCCGGCCGCCCTTTTGTTCACCTGGGCGAGGGTCGGATAGACGTGGATGGTCTCGACCACCTCCTTGACGTGGAGCTTCTTTCGGACCGCGAGCGCGAATTCGTGGAGAATCTCTCCGGCCGATATGCCCACCAGATCCGCCCCCACGAGTCGTCCCCTGGCGTCGCAGACCAGCTTGCAAAATCCCGCCGTCTCCCCCTCCAGAACGGCGCGGTCGACTCGATCCATCGGAAACCGCAGCACCTGAACCTCCCCCAACGCCTCGCGCGCCTCGGCTTCGGTCATCCCCACGTGGGCTGCCTCGGGGGTGGTGTAGATCGCCCAGGGCACCGCGTCGTAGGAGGCCTTTTTTTTCAGGAATGGCACCGGAATTCCGAACGGCTCGCTGAAGAGCATGTTTCTGAGCGCGATACCCGCCTCGTATTCGGCGACATGGGTGAACTGGAACCCCCCCCGCACATCACCGGCGGCATAGATTTTCGGGTTCGAGGTGCGCAGGGTGGCGTCCGTCTCCACCCCGCGCGGGGAGTGCTTGACCCCGGCGGCGTCCAGGCCGAGCCCTTCGATATTCGGCTTCCGGCCCACGGCCGCCAGGAGCGCATCGCAGGCATACTCCCGGGGCCCCTGGGGCGTTTCCGCATGGATGACGGTCGTATTCCCCCGCTTTTCCACTCGGGTGATTTTCACCTCGAAATGCATGCGAAGGCCGCTCTCCAGGAGCGCCTCGCGCAAAAGATCGGCCATCTCGGGGTCGAGCCGGGGGAGGAGCTTGGGCATGAGTTCCAGGACCTCCACCTCGGTTCCGAGCTGCTGGAAGGCCTGGGCCAGCTCCAAGCCGATGGGCCCCGCCCCGAGGACGGCCATCCGCCGGGGCTGTTCGCTGAGATCGAAAACGGTTTCGTTGGTGAGATAGAGAACATCCCGGAGGCCCGGGGTATCCGGCACGAAGGGTCCGCTTCCGGTCGCGATGAGAAACCGCCGCGCGCGAATCCTGCGGCCACCCGCCTCGAACGCATCCGGGCCCGTGAACCGCCCCTCGCCGAAGATGACCTCGATGCCCATCCCCTCGAAGCGCTCGGCCTCGTCGTGCTCACCGATGTGGGCCTGAACCTCCTTCATGCGCCGCATGACGCGGGAAAAATCCACCCGCACCTCGCCGGTGTCGATCCCGAACTCGGGCAGCCGCCGCGCACTCGCGGCCAGCCGCGCCGCGTGGATAAGCCCCTTCGAGGGGACGCAGCCGTAATTCAGGCAATCGCCCCCCAGTTTCCCGCGCTCGACGACCGCCGCCCGCGCGCCCAGCAGGGCCGCCCCGGCCGCCGCCACCAGACCGGCCACTCCGCCTCCGATGCAAACGAGATCGAATCGTTCTTCAGGCGATGCGCCCATCTCTCCTCTCTCTCCGGCGGCATTCTGAGCCGCCCCGCGATTTTTGAATTCCAAAATGACAACTCGCCGCTCATGGCAAGATACCCGCCCGCGGCGCGTCGAAGGGGCCAGGCCTTAGGAGAAATCATTCGCCCATAGTTGCCTTAATTTTTTCATGGAATCCCCCGAAAGCCCCTCCGCGCCCGAACAGGACACCGCCTCCTCCAACTGGCCCAAATGGGAAAATCCCACCAGGACGGTGGAGACGCTCTCTTTCATGAGAGCGAACCGGATCGCCGCCCGGGCGAGGGTGAGGCCCTCTTCTTCGGCGAGCCACCCCAATTTCCCCGCGCGCTGGGCGTCCTTGTCGAATTCGGAGCCGACCGAAAGCACCGGCGGAGGCTTGTCCAAAAAACCCAGCAGCCCCGGGTTGTCCGTCAGGGCCCCCAGCGCCAGGACGCGAATTGCCAATATGCCCATCCCCCCGGCCACGGCGCGGTCCAAGAGCAATTCATAGTTCAGGGCGCTGAACGAATCCGGAACCGGGTGTCCGGCGCTCGGGTTCAGGAGGTTGAAGTAGGATTGCATGGTGTGAAATTCGCCGCTCTCGGCCAGCCCGCCGAGAGCGCCGGGGTCGCCCACCCCGGTAAAGCCGAAGAAGCGCACCTTCCCGCGATCCCGGAGCTCCCGAAAACCCGCCAGGACCCCTCCGGGACCGAAAACGTCCGCCTCGTCCAGAACCAAGCCGAAAGGCCACTTCCTCTCCGGCGCGATGTAGTTGTGAATCTGAATCAGGTCCACCGAGTCCCGCTGAAGGCGTTCGAGACTCCGCTCGACCGATGCCACCACCGCGCCCCTGGGGTCGGAAAGATCGTCCGGGCCGAGCCGAATTTTCGTGGCCAGCGTCACCTCCGCCCCGAGCGACTTCAGGGCGCGGCCCAGGTTGGCTTCGGATTTTCCGTTTCCGTACCCCATCGCCGTATCGAAAAACGTGATGCCAAGGTCCAGGGCCCCCTTCACCGCTCGAAGCTGCTCCTCATGGTCATCGCTCACCATGAGCTCGCTGATGCCGCCGGTCCCGAAAGCGATTTCCGAGACGCGGATCCCGGTCCTGCCTAGGTCGCGGTATTGCAAAACGATCCCTCCTGAAGGGGAGTTTCTCGGAAAACGGCCGTAATCACGGGCGC
>DNYS01000187.1:4490-9007 GCA_003506735.1 Nitrospinota bacterium | reverse complement strand
GATATGGAATTATGGCATTTTATCCTGCCCGGCGGGAGAATGGGAACGCCGGGCCGCGGAAACCGGGCGGGCCGCTCGACCCGAAAGAGTACGCGGAAGTTCCCGTTCCCAAGGATTGGTTCTATGAAACCTGCGTGATGGAAGTTCCGGCCGGAGTTTCCGAAGGGGGGCCCTTGCCCGACCTTTGCCAAGCCCCTGGACAACCGCGGTTCAGCGCGAGCAGCGCTTCTGGCGTTTTTCCTCGTACATTTTGAAGTCGGCCTCGTCGATTAGAATCTCGAGGGAGGGGGATTTGACGGGATCGAAGCTGGCCACGCCGATGCTGAAGGAAATCTTCCGGTCGACCCGCTTGCGGGCATTGTGCTCTTCGAGGTTTTTTCTGAGACGCGAGGCGATCTTGATGCTGGAGTCGCTTCTTTCGGTACCCTCAAAAGCCAGGACCGTGAATTCGTCTCCGGCAAACCGGCCGATGATGTCCGGGCCACGAACCGTTTTCCGGAGAATCGTGGCGGTTTCGATCAGAGCCTGATCGCCTTCCAGATGGCCGAATTCATCGTTGATCCATTTCAACCCGTCGAGATCGAGGAAGAAAAGCGTCATTCCCCAGTTCTGGCGCTGGGCCAGGTTGAGCTGCCGTTTGGCCGCTTCGAGAAAACCCCTGCGGTTGAGCAAGCCCGTCAAGGGGTCCACGTCCGATAGGGCGCGAAGCTGCGCTTCCAGGCTGGCGCGCTCGGTGACGTCGCGGAGGGAGACGATGAAAATTTTCTCCCGCCCCATTTTCGTTTCCCTCGCGCGGATCTCGGCCACCGTCTCCTTGTGATCTTCTCCGGAGATTCTCACATCCTGGGACCGGTGGGTGTCCACCGGCAGGCCGAACTTTTGGCCGACCATGTTTCCCGCCGTATCCTTGAGAAGATCCTCGGCGATTGCGTTGACGTACCGGATAATCCCCTTCCGATCGACGGCGACGATGCCATCCGGGGAATGGTCCAAGATCACATCCATGAGACTGCCATTTTCGGATCCGGCGTCTCGGGGGGAGGATTTTTTCATCGTGCGCTTCGCCGGCGGATTCCTGCTCTTGGGCAATTTTTTGCTCTTGGGCGATTTCTTGCTCTTGGCACCGCTTTTACTTCTTGCGGCGCTCTTTTTCGCGCCCGCTTTTTTAGCGGATTTCTTCTTCTTCACCGCGGATTTTTTTTTCGATGCCACCCGAGTCATACCCTTCATTTCCCAAATAAAATTCGTTCCGCCCGGCCATCACCTCCGGGCCAAGCCCAATTCACCGCCCTTGTTCCGAGCGGCAGCATTCGAACCCAAATCTAGCAGGCAGAGGAGAAATTTTTCCTGCAAGCGGCGGGCATGGTTCTCCGAAATTCATTATTTGCATTGTGGATAGTATCTCAAAGTGCCGAATCACAAAATTCCCGGCCCGATTTCTCCCTACTATACATTTTAGAGCGATATAATCAATACCTTAAAGCAATTCCTCCCGGCTGCCCCCGGCTTCCGCATCTTTCCCTGAGAGGGTAAACGCCGTTTCCCGGCCCGGTTCCGCTCCCCGGGCCGCAACTTCTCAATCCACACCCCCCGCCAAAAATTTGGATTCCAAAAAAGCGGGGATCTTGCCAATCGAAGAAAGCACCGCCGGAGCGCCCTCCTCGCGCAGCCTTTCCGCGGAATGGGTCCCGCTCGACACCGCGACCGTCACGGCGCCCGCGGCCAGGCCCTCCCGCACATCGGCGGGCGTATCGCCCACCTTGAGAACCCGGCCATAATCGAAATCCGGCGAGAGACGGCTCCTGTTCACATCCTCGTTCAGCATCCCGAATCTCACGAGCGCATCGTTGATCATCTCGGGTCCGGGCCTTCCTCCCCCCGCCCGCTCGGCCGTGGTGACATAATCGGCGAGGCCGGCGCTGTCCAGGCCCGCCGCGCGCGCCATCGCCGCCGCGATCTCCTGGGGAAGCCCGCTCGCCAGGGAAACCAAAATCCCGCGCCCCTTGAGCCAGCCGATGGCCTCCCGCGCGCCGTCGGCGGGGCGCACCTCATCCAGCAATTCGAGGCAACATTTCCCGAAACGATCCAGGAGGCGCGCCCCTTCGCTATCGAGCGCGCCGCCCTTCAACCCTTTTCGCGCGGCCAGCACATCGCGGACCACCTGTCCCTTGTCGAGCCCCCGGAACTCGTTCAACTCCCCGGGACTCAACTCGATTCCCTCCGGCGCGAACGTCCGGGAATACGCCGACAGGACAAAGGGCCGTCCCCCGATTTCATCGGCAATCGTGGTTCCCGCCATATCCAGTACAGCGGCCTTGATTTTCAAGGAACGATCCTCCCATCCGCGTTTCATGTTGACACCCTTCCATCGATTCTACTCTCGCCCTCCGGCCAGGTGGAAGAAAAAACGGATATTCCTCTTTTCGAAATTTTTTCATGAACGCCTTGCGGCCCGGCCCGGCGGATCGTTTAATGGCGGTCCCGAAGGAGGCGGGTCCCATGGAAAAAGCGTTTGTCACCACCATCATCGGCAGCATGCCCAAGCCCCCGTGGCTCCTGGCCCAAAAAGCCTTGAACGACCCCCAGGCGGACCATCACGGCAAGGGGGCCGAATGGCTCCCGCCTCCGGCGGCGCTGCGCCAGGCCCAGGACGACGCCTGCCGGGTGGCCATCCACGATCAAGAGCGCGCCGGGATCGACATCATCAGCGACGGCGAACAGCGGAGAAAATCCTACCTCACCCACATCACGATGCAGCTCGATGGCATCGACTACGAGAAAACGGTCGCGAAGCTGGCCCGGAACGGGAGGCGCACCATCCAGGCGGGGCGCATCGTCGGCCCCATCCGCAGGAGAGGCTCTATCCTCCGGGAGGATTTACGCTTCCTGATGGCCGAGGCCAGCGGCCCCGTGAAGGTGACCCTCCCGGGGCCCATGACGGTCTGGGACACCCTGGCCGACGAATTTTACGGTGATGAGCGCGCCCTCGCCCTCGACTTCGCGGCGGCCATCAACGAGGAGGCCCGCGAGATCGACGCGCTCGGCCCCGCGGTCATCCAGTTCGACGAGCCGGTCTTCAGCCGCTACCCCGAACGGATGGCCGAATGGGGGATCGAGGCGCTCGACCGCTGCCTCGAAGGCCTCGCCGCCGCCACCGCCGTCCACGTTTGCTACAGCTACCCGATGCCCGGAGTTCCCCGGCCCATCCAGGACAGCTACCCCGTCATTCTCAAGGAACTCGAGCGCTCCAAGGCCGACCAGCTGGCCCTCGAGTTCGAGGCATCCCGGCTCGACCCGGCCCTGCTCCGCCTTTGCCCCTCGAAGACGATCCTCTTCGGCTGCATCGACAACGGAATCGAAGAGCCCGAAACCCCCGGGCATGTGGCCTCCAAGCTCCTGGCCGCCGCCGAGTATCACCCGCCCGAAAAGATTCAGGCGGCCCCCGACTGCGGCCTCGTCCCTCTCAGCCAGAAGGCCGCGCGGGCCAAGCTCGCCGCCATGGCCGAGGGCGCGCGAATCGCCCGCGAGCGCATCGGCGCCCCCGCTGAATAGCCCGGGCGCTGGCCTCGGAAATCCTCCTCCTCCGAAAAATCCCCTCCTTGCCCGGCTTTTATATCGCCGGTACCCTATCGGTGAATGTATTCACGTCATTTCGTTTCGTGAATTGGGGGCCAATCATGCCGCGCGCGCCGATTCGGATTCTTATCGTCGGGCTGGTTCTCGCCCTCTCCTGGATTCAAGCTCCTTTCGCCACCTCGGCGCAGCGGCGGGTGGCGATTCTGGATTTCCGGAACGTTACCCAAGACAAGGAATTCTCCTGCCTCTCGGTCGCCGTCCCCAAATCCCTGACGACCAAGCTCAATGCCGTCCGCTCGATCAGCCTCATCGAGCGCACCCAGATCGACAAGATTTTCAAGGAGCAGGAGTTCGCGGTCCCGGACTTCGCCGACCCTAAAAAAGCCCTCAAGCTGGGCCGCCTCGCCCGGGGCCCAGGGCGTCCTCATCGGTAGCTTCACCCGCTTCCGCAGCCGCATCCTCTTCAACCTCCGCTTCGTGGACGCCGAGACCGGCGCGGTCCTCCACACCGCCCAGTCGCGCGGGGCGACGGAGGACGCCGACAAGCTCTTCGACAGCCTGAATTTTCTCGCCGACGCCGCCATCGAGGCGCTGAACAAGCGCGTTGTTGTTCTCAGGGGTAAAATACGGGTGGCCAGGGCGGCCCCGGCCGAGCGGATCACCCCCACTCCGAGAGAAAGAGAAAGGCTCCACAGAGCTCCCGCCGCGAGCCTCACCGCGTTCGCGCTCTACGGAAAGGGCCTTGAGGCCCAAAAACAGTTCCGGTGGGACGAGGCGATCCGCCTCTTCCGCCGGGCGCTGGAAAAAGACCCGGATTACGCGGCCGCATTGAATGGGCTCGGGATCGTTCTGATGGACAAAGGCCGGTGGGGCGAGGCGCTCCGGAGCTACAAGCGCGCCTTGGCGCATTTGTGGAGGGTTTCTCTCAGGGGGGGCCAAAA
>DNYS01000187.1:1252-4421 GCA_003506735.1 Nitrospinota bacterium | reverse complement strand
GGGCCAAAAACGGGGATGAACGCAAATGGGCGAGCCTTGGCGCATTTGGCCGAAATTCATGGCGGGTTGGGCGGGAGCGTTTCGAAATATTCGCGGTAGGGGGGACTGCGAAGGGCTAGGCGCCGATGGCGCCCCGGGCGGCGGGGGCCTCCTCGGCATCGGCGGCCCCGATCGAGTGGAGATAAACGCGCACCTCATCCTCCATCGCCGCGGCCCGGCTGTCCTCTCCGGCCCGCCTTAAATATCCCGCGAGGCGGCGGCGCCCGCGCGCCAAGGCCGGCGTCATTTCCATCTCCTCGATTCGGGAAAGGGCCGCTTCATAGTCCCCGATCCGGTCCTCGAGCTCGCCCTCATCCGCTGCCTCGCATTCGATCCGGGCCTCCATCTCGAAAAGCTGCGCCCCCACTAACCCTCCCCCCGATTTTTCCGCGTGTCCGATTCCGGTGCGGCAGGATTCCAGCGCCTCGTCAGGGCGGCCCAGCGCCGAAAGCGCTTCGGCCCGGAACAGATAATCGAGCGCCAGGAAAAGTTTTTGCCCAATTTCGAACCGCTTTTCGATGGCGCTTTCGATCAAGCCAAACCCCTTTTGGGGATCGGCGAGGCGGATATACGCCATCCCCAGGTAACTCGCGAGGGCGGCCTCCGCATGGGGAAACTGGATGCCCGCCAATTCCTCCCGGATGGTTTCGAGGTGTTCCATCATGCGGTTCCACTGGCCGAGGGTTTCAAAAAGAAATACCTTGAAGAATTGTGTGCTTCCCCGAAGACCCATCACAGGCTCTCTTTCGGCAATCCCCTCGGAGCAGCGGAACATTTCTTCCGACCGGGCGATATCGCCGCGCAGGGCGTTCGAAATTCCCAGCCCGCCCATGAGCTCCGCCGCGACGTGGATCAAATCGGGGGTATCGGAATCACTCCCCGCCAGATGCTCCTCGTAGATGGAAATCGCCTCCTCGGCCTCCTCGATCGACTCGGCAAGCCTTCCCATCACCCGGTAGGCGGACGCGAGAGCGAAATGGCCCCGGAACAGGGGCTCATAGGTATCCCGACCCTCCACCGTCTCGATGGCGCGCTTCGCGTAGCCGATGACCGCGCTCTGGTCCCCCATCCGGAAACGCAGGGTGCACATATGGATGAACGACATGGCGACCTGCTCCCTGTCGCCCGCCGCCTCGGCCATCTCGTTCATCTCGCCGAGCAGCGATTCGATGCGCCGCTCTTCGGCGCCGAGGCCCAAAAGCGCCAGCGCCAGATCGCCGCGCACGCGGATGCGCTCGGAGAGAAACTCCCGCCCCTTCTCCTCGCCTTTGGACTCCATGAAAATAAGCCCCTGCTCGAGCTTGGCAGCCGCCTGGGGAAGCGCGAGGAGGGCGTAGGCACGCCGGCCGGCCCGAATGAGGTAGCTGGCTGCGCGATCGAGCGCGTCGCTCCGGGAAAAGTGAAACGCGAGGCGGTCGAGGTTTTCCTCGATGGCCGCCTCGCCCATCCCTTCGATGGCCGTGCCCGCCCGCTCGTGGAGCTGCGCCCGCCGCGATCGGAGCATTTCCTTGTAGGTGAGCTCCTGAATCAGGCGGTCCTTGAAATTCCACTCTCCATCGGGGAGCCCTCCCGCCGGGTAAAGAAGCTCCATCTCCTGGAGCTTGTCCAGGCGCGCTTCGAGGTCCTCGCTGTCCGCCAATATGCCGCCGAGCAGGCCGGACTCGAACCGAAGGCCGATGATCGAGGCCGCCTGAAGAACCTCCCGGAGCCTTCCGGGCAGGGCATCCAGCCGCGCGAGGACGAAATCCTGCACCGTTCGCGGCAAAACGAAATCCATTTCCTGGCTTCGAAGCCGCCATTCGCCTTCTCGTATCACGAGGCCACCCGACTCGCGCACCCCGCGAACCATCTCCTCGGTAAAAAACGGATTCCCCCCCGCCCGGGAATAAACCGCATCCATAACCTCCTCGGACACCGGCCCTTCGAGGAGTTCTTCGATCATCTCCTCGGTGGCCCCCCGGCTCAGCGGCGGGAGCGTGATGTGATGGTAGTTGCTCCTCACCGCCCAGGGATGCTCGAACCCGGGACGGTAGACGGGCAGGAAAAGTATTCGCGCCCCGGCGATTCCCGATGCCAGCGCGTTCAGGAATTCGATCGAAGAGCGGTCGGCGTCGAGTAGGTTGTCGATGGCCAGAACCACTGGGCGCTCCCGGCTCTCCAGGAGAAAAAGCGTTCTCAGCACATCCAGGGCGGGCTGGGGATCGGCCGGGCCGGACCCGCCCTCGCCGCCCTCCATTCGCTCGACCAAGGCAGCGATGGACCGGGCCTTTTCCGCGTCCCGGAGGAGATCTCCGGCGCGCTCGATCAGCGTTTCCTGCCAGATGGTCTCCCTGCCGGGCGCCTCGACCGAACAGTAGGCGTCGGCTGCCTCGGAGTAATTTCTCAATATCTCGCGAAGGAGCGAGAGCGGCGCGTTCTTGTCATGGCGATTCGCCCCGGCCGATACGAAAAGAGGCGGCTCGATCTCCCCGCTTTCAAACGATTTTTTCAGCTCGTAGACCACCCGGCTCTTTCCTGCGCCCGCCTCGCCGGAAATGGCCGCGATCTGACCCCGGCCGCCCTGGACCTCGGCGAAAATCCCCAGGAGCGATTCGAGCACGCCGTCCCGCTCGCGTAGCCGGAGCAGCCCCCGGAGCGAGGCCGCCTCGAGCCGGGTGCTCACGCCGCTGGGGCCAAGCACCCGGTAGACGCGAACGGGATGCCCTTTTCCCCAAAGCGATAGCTCGCCCATATCCTCAAAGCGAAACCACTCGCCCGTGAGGCGATGAAGGTCTGCGGTGATCAGAATTTCACCCGGCTCGGCCGCCGCCTGGAGGCGGGCCGCTACGTTGGTCGTATCTCCCATCGCGGTGTAATCGAGCCGGAGGTCGTCTCCGATGGCACCCACGACGACTTCGCCCGAGTTGAGTCCGATCCGGACCTTGAAGGTGATGTCCCGCTCTCGCTGCAGGCCCGCGGCATAGCTGTCCAGACGCTCCTGCGCGGCCAGGGCCGCGCCGATGGCGTCGCGCGGGGAGGTCTCCAGCGCCCTCGGCGCCCCGAAAAGGGCCATGATGCCATCACCCGTGTATTGGTTGACCGTTCCGCCGAAGCGGTGGACCTCGCCGGTGAGGATTTCGAAGCAGCCGTT
>DNYS01000187.1:0-1072 GCA_003506735.1 Nitrospinota bacterium | reverse complement strand
TCTCCTGCCCGCAGGCGGGGCAGGCCCGGCTCAGCCCGGTCCCGCAATGCCGGCAGAAAAGGGCCTCTTTCCGGTTGTCATATCCGCATTGCGTGCAAACGGCCATGCCAACCCTCCGCATCGGATTGAACCCGAAATTCAATCGCAACTTCACACCGGATCATACCAGTTTCTAAAAAAAGGGGGGCGGAGGAGATAGGCACGCCGAGGGGCGCAAAACGAAAAGAGGAGGTCTATTCGTTCATGGCCGAAATTTTATTGGCCAGGAGAAGGAAATCGAAGACGGGGGCGAATTTGGGATCGCCGTCACTGAATTCGACCCCGAAGGAGCCGCCGTCGGGAAGCGCCCCGTCCTTTCGAACCAGTGCCCTCAGGTTTTCCACTTTTTCATCGTTCGGCAACTCGAATGTCAGAAAAATGGCGTCAAAAGAATTGTCTTTCAAATCATCGGGAATGGTGATTACGCAACCGTTGACGCTCAGGTTGTGGATCGATGCCTTGATCCCCTTCGTCGATGGGGGCGGACTTTCCATGTCCTCGGAAGCCAGAATCGCCATGGCGGGGAGGTCGAATCCGAGCCGGAAACCCTTCGAACCCGAGAGGTCTTCCATTTCGACCGGGTAGTTCAGAAATAAATATTCAAATGGCTGGGTCATCTGGTGAAGGACGACCGCCTTAAAGCCGAACATCCGCCCTTCCATCGTTCCGCGGCAAACGGCGGCGGCGTCCTTGGGAAGGTTGATAACTTCCCCGTTGAATTTGGGAACCGAGGTGAGAAGATACTCCCACTCGCTCCACCCGAGAACTTTTGCGCTCAGTTTCCTTTTGTCCAGGTAGCCAATGACCTGAATCGTCGATCCAACTGGAAACAAACCCTTTCCCTCACAACACAGGCAAACGGCGAGAGGCCCCGCAAATCAACTATATCCAAAGCCCATGCGCCCGCAACGGATGCCATAGCACAATTCCACCATACTCTACCCCATTTTGGCCAAAAACCGCCATCTCTTGGAAAAATCCTTGAGATTTGGCAATATAGCAGGGGTAACCTGCCCCCAATAGTTGTACCACT
>DNYS01000291.1:8722-10765 GCA_003506735.1 Nitrospinota bacterium | reverse complement strand
GGTAATTTCGAAATATTCGGGGTGGGGGGGATCATGGCTGTCAAGGAAATGGCTGTGAATGAAAAGACCAGGGCCGCTCACGCCGCGCGCGAAGAGCCCCTGGGCCACCGCTTCCACCAGGCGCTCCACCGCCTCTGGTCGGTCCTGCATCCCATGGACCGGGAGGCCGTCTGCTGTCACGACATCACCCTCACCCAGTGGCATCTGCTTTGCGCCTTATGCGAGGAGAGATCGGCGCCGCTGACGATGGGTTTCCTGGCCTCACGGCTGGGCCTGACGCCGAGCGGGCTGACCCGGTGCTCGGACCCGCTCGTTGAGCGGGGGCTCGTCAAACGGGGACAAAAACCGGGCGACCGGCGGGTTTGCTGCCTGCAGCCGACGGCGAAGGGGGTATCGCTCTGGGAGAAAATCCAGTGCGAATGCGCCGAGCGCGAGGGCCGGCTCATTGAGCATCTCCCTGACGGGGAGAGCGAAAATTTTGTGGCGGCGCTTGAGCGCCTGGCCCAGGCGGCCGAAACAGGCGGAGAGAGATAACGGCATGACGACCGAACTCAAGCCCATCGCCACGGGAAGCATTTCCGCCGGAGGGGCCTGCTGCGCCCCGGCGACGCCGGAAGGCGCGGGCGGCGTGAATGAACCCGCCACCCAATTGCCACCGAAATGGCGGGGCTTCCTGATGTACGCCCTCCCGCTTGCCGCCCTCACGGGCCTGGCCGCGCTGTGGGCCGCCCCGCGCGCGAGCTTGGAGGGGCTGGGCGGTGAGATCTCGAAAAACGCCCTTTTCGTCCTCAAGAATATCCGGCAGATCGCTCCCTATCTCATCCTGAGCGTGGGCGCCGCCACCTGGGCCTCCCTCTCGGGGTTCTCGAAGCGGATCCGCTCCGTCTTCCACCGAAACGAAAAGGTGGCGGTGGCCGGCGCGGCGGCCATCGGGGCGACCATCCCGATTTGCTCTTGCACCGTCATTCCCCTGATCGCCGGGCTTTTGGGCGGAGGCGTTCCCTTCGGCCCGATCATGGCCTTTTGGATCAGCGCCCCTTTGATGAGCCCGGAGAAATTCATCCTCACGGCGGGCGTGCTGGGCACCCATTACGCCGCCGCCCGGCTCGTGACCGCGGTCGTTCTCGGCGCGGGGGCCGGATACTTCGTCTCCTGGCTCGGCGCGCGGGGCCATCTCCGCGATCAGCTTCATGGCCAGGCGCTCCCGGGGGGCTGCTGTGCCGCCGGGGAGGCCTCCTCCCCCGGCGAGGCCGTTCAGCGCATCTCCCTCAAGCGATTCGGGACCGAAGCCGGAAAGATGAGCCTTTTCCTGGGGAAATGGCTCACCCTCGCCTTTTTGCTCGAGGCGCTCATCGTCCATTACGTTGACCCGGCCTGGATCAGCGCCGCCCTCGGCGGGGATCAGCCATTCGCCATCCCCCTGGCCACGGCAATCGGAATTCCCCTGTATACCTCGGGCGTGGCCGCCATCCCCATCGTCCAGGGACTCTTGGCGAGCGGCATGTCCGAGGGCGCGGCCCTGGCGTTCTTGATCGCGGGGCCGGTGACAACGGTTCCGGCCATGCTGGCCGTGCGCTCCCTGGTGAAAAACCGCCTTTTCTCCATCTATCTCGGCGCCGGCATCACCGGCTCCCTGGCGGCGGGCTACCTTTTTCAGGCATTTATGGGATAACGTTCGACCGCGATTTTCGCCCCCCCATACACCGGGAATCCGACGTGCCCCAAAAAGACGCATGGGACGATAAAGGCTTCGCCGACCGCTGGGACGGGAAAAACCACTTCCGCGACAACCCCGGCCGGGGCGAACAGCTCGACCTCATCGTTCATCTGCTGGCCGGCGGATGCCGCGAAGATTCGCTGATTCTCGACCTCGGTTCGGGCTCGGGGAGGGTGGAGGAACTCATCTTCGAGCGAATTCCCGGCGTCCGGGCGGTGGGCGTGGACTCATCCCATTCCATGATGGAGATCGCCCTGAGGCGCCTTGCCCCGTACGGGGAGCGCTTCATCCCCGTCACCGGCGGGATGAGCGAACTGGAAAAGCTT
>DNYS01000291.1:5031-8615 GCA_003506735.1 Nitrospinota bacterium | reverse complement strand
GTCGCGTTCGAGGGGGAGGCGCTCTTCGCCGAATTTCAGGGCGTATGGGAGCGGTTGAACCGCAAGGCTGAAATGGAAAACGGGATGACCTACCCCGAATATCTCGAAACCTACCGGAATAAGGACGACCATGTCGCCACCCTCGAGGAGCAGCTTTCATGGCTGCGGGAAGCGGGGTTCACCGCCTCCTGCCTTTACCTGCACTTCAACCGCGCCCTCTTCGCCGCCCGGCGGCCCGGGAGCGGCTAGCGGCGCCCGCCCCGCTCCCTACATCGCGCACCAGCCGTCGTCCACGATCATGTCGTGCCCGTGGACGGCGCTCGCCTCGTCGGAGGCCAGAAATACGGCGGCCCCCGCCATCTCCTCGACCGAGATGTAGGCGCGGCCCGTCGGGGTGTAGCTCTGCATCAGCTTCACGAACTCGGGGTCGTCCTGAAGGTGCTGGTTGAGCGGGGTGGCGGTGTTGCCCGGCGAGATGCAGTTGACGTTGATGCCGTCCTTGGCGATCTCGGCGGCCAGGGCCTTGGTGATCATGACGACGCCGCCCTTGCTCGCGCAGTAGGGAAGCGCGTTGGGAAAGGCGTGGGTCCCCGCGATCGAGGCCATGAAAACGATCTTCCCATACTTCTTTTTCTTCATGATGGGGATCACCGCCTGGGAGAGAAGAAAATTTCCCTTGAGATTGATATCGAGGGTTCGGTCCCAATCATCCTCGGTGTACTCCTCCGCGGGCTTGTTGATCATGATCCCGGCGTTGCCCACGAGGATGTCCACCGTGCCGAACGCATCGGTCACCCCCCCGACCATCGCATCGACCTCGGCCTTTTTCGACACATCGCACGGAAAGGCCCGGGCGGCCCCTCCGGCATCCGTAATCTTACGGGCCACCGCCTCGCCCGTCTCGCGTGTGCGGTTCACGACCGCGACCTTGGCCCCCTCGCGCCCGTAGGCCAGGCAGATCGCCTCGCCGATTCCCATGGACCCGCCGGTGACGATGGCCACCTTATCTTTCAGCCTCATATTTCACCCCTTTTTTCGAATGCGATTTCGAAAGCACTTACCGAACATCAATCCGGAGCCGCCTGTCGGGACTCCCCGAGGGCGGCCCGCCGTCCGGCCGTCGCCGCCTCGTCGATCGAGCCTTCCTCGCGCAGGACAACGCCATATACCTCGTAAGCTCGCTCTTTCGAGATCCAGCCCTCTTCCACGTCGATCCGCACCTGGGCGGCAGGCCGCTCGATGGGCGGGCCGTAGCCGCCCCCTCCGGCCGAGTAGGAGACGATCTTCTCGCCCGGCTTAAGAATAATATCCTCGCAGGCGGGCAGCTCGATCAGCTCGCCGTCCGCCTTGCGGTGATAATTCCGGATACGTGCGCCGTCGAATCCGCCGAGCGTCCCCTTGGCGTTGTTGATGGCGCCGTCCGCCACATAGACCACTTCGAGATCGCCGCCCCCGACCGGGCCGTATTCGCAATAGCCCGAAGGCGCGCCCACGGTGCGCCCGGCGCCCTCGGTGTCCTCGACCAGCCGGCGCTCGTCCACGAGGAAAGGAAAATGCAGTTCGTCCAGCTCCACACTGTCGATGAAGCACATCCCCGAGTTGCCCGCGTGGCAGATTGTCAGCCAGGCGTCCGTTTTCGCGGCCGCAGCGCCGCCCGTATCGAGCAGAAATATCTGGTTCACGAACGGCTCGTCCCCGCTCCGGGGGTCCACACCCGAAATGACGCCGAGCGAGGCGGGAAATATGGGTCCGCACTCGGCCAGGCCGAGGCCGTCCTTGATTTTCGAAAACGCCCGCTGGACGGGATTCGTCACCCGGTCGGCCAGGTTGGTCGTCGCCACCGACATGCTCGTGGGATGCTTCCCCCCGCCCGCGACGCAGCCCTCGCGGATATGGACCTTGAGGCGGCGAAAACTGCCCGCGTTGGTGGGCACGAGGTCCTCAATGCTGTTGAAGACGCCGATCATGGCCCCGGTCCGCGCGCAGGCCTCGCTGAGGTTGAGCCCGCAGGGCATGGCGTTCGGGTTGTCCCTGAGATCCACCTCGATTCGCGCCGCCTTGGCGTCGATCCGGACCCCGACCTTGATGCGAATCCCCTCCTCGGGCGTCCCCGGAACGGGGTCGTGGGTGCTGGTGGCGGTGGCGCCTCCGCTGGGCATTTTCCGGATGGCGGCGATCATGACCTTTTCACTGTAATCGAACCACTCCGCCGCGAAGGTGTGGAGCGTCTCCCAGCCGTACTCGTCCGCCATGGCCAGAACCTCGCGCTCGCCGATTCGCGCGGCGCCGATCATGGCCAGGTAGTCGCCCCGCCACTGGACCGGCACGCGGATGCGCATCTGGCACATGCGGATGATGTCCTCAATGTCCTCGAAATTCTCCTGGACCTTGACCGCCGGGAAGATCAGCGCGCCCTCTTCATAGACATCCCGCGCGTGGCCCATGTAGGTGGTCGGCTGGCCGTTGCCGCAGTCGGCCTGGTGAGCCTTCACCCAAACGGTGAAGTGATGCTCCCCTTTTTTGTCGATGACCGGGACGAGGATGGTGTGGTCCGCCGGATGAGAGCATCCATGGTAGGGGGAGTTGTGTAAAAACGCGTCGCCGCGCCGGAGCACCGGATGGAGATCCATCATCGCCCGCGCCATGAGGTCGGCCCCGCTCAGGACATGGATGGGCAGCGTCTCCGCCCCGGCCAGCAGTTCGCAGCCGCGCGTGACGATACTGGTGGAAAAATCCTTCGCCAGGTTGAGCACGCCCGAGCGCCCCGTCCGGAGGAGGGTGTTCGCCATCTTCGTCGTGATGGACTCGAAACGCTTGCTCAGTACGGCCAGGGTAACGGGGTCCATCCCCCGTTTTTTCCGGCCGCCTCGGGCGGATTTTTTCGCCGCCGCTTTCTTGGTTTTGGCCTTGGCCTTCGCTCTCGCCATGATTCATGTCCCTTCAAGAATCAACCGATGTCTCCCGCTTAAACACCGAATCGCCTAGACTTCGATCACCAGGCTTCCGCTTCGCGTCCGCTTCACCCGGGCGCCGGGATCGATGACGACGGTGGTGAACGGCGCTTCGATAATCGCCGGCCCCCGCATGGCGGCCCCCGGCTTCATGCTCTCAAACAGCGCCACCCGCGTGTTCACCATCCCCTTGCCGCCGAAAAATGCCTTGCGCCGGGCGGGAAGTTTCGCCTCGAACTTTTTTTCGTGGCCGAGCTTTCCGAGCTTCCCTTCCCGCAGCTTGCACCGCGCGATGGCGCCCCACCCGACGAACTCCACGTCCGAATCCGGATCGCGGACGGCGAATATCTCCTCGTGGGCGTCGTCGAATTCCCCGCGCACCCGCTCGACCTCCTTCGCCGTCCGGAAGCGCGTCAGTTCGATGGGCAGATGGATCTCCCAAATCTGGTGGCGGTAACGGGCCTCGGCGAAAATTTCGACCGAATGGTCGATCGCCCCCGCGCCGGGGCCCTTGAAAAACGCCTTGCATTTGGAGATGAGCGAATGCAGCGTGGCGTTCACCCCCTCGAAATCGAAATCCACCGAGGACGAATAATAGAGCGCCCGGAAGTCGGCGTGCAGATCGCTCATCAG
>DNYS01000291.1:3758-4825 GCA_003506735.1 Nitrospinota bacterium | reverse complement strand
ATGGCCGCCGCCGCTTCTTGATTGTTCAGCTTCAGCGGCCTGGCCACGCTGGCGTGGATGGCCTCCTCGGCCCGGCCCGCGTCGAGCTTCATCGCCCCGCCCATGAAGTAGGCCGGATCGATGTGCCCGAGAACGAGGGAGGCGTCCGTCATCGTGGGGCGCTCGCCGCCCCGTCCGTAGCAGGCCGGTCCGGGCCAGGCGCCGGCGCTCTGCGGACCGACATGAAGCAAGCCTCCATCGTCCACCCAAGCGATGCTGCCCCCTCCCGCGCCGATGCTCTTCACGTCCACCGAGGGGAAACCGACGATATGGCCCCGGTAGCGCTGGCCGATCCAGCTCTCGGGCGTCATCGGGATCGTCCCCCGCCGGACCAGGCTCACGTCGTAGGTCGTCCCGCCCGTATCGGCGACGATGGCCGTTTGGGATTGGGCGTCGGCGCGGGCGAAGTGGCGGCCCGCGATGGGGGCCATCGAGGGCCCCGATCCGATAGCATGAATGGGTGCGGCGATGAGGTCGTCCACGTCCATCACCCCGCCCCGGGAGGTCAGCATGAGCAGCCGCCCGCGGAATCCGGCCCCAGTCAGGCGCCCGGAAAGCCCTCCCAGGTAGCGGTTCATCAGTGGCTTGAGGGATGCGTCCATGCAGGCCGAGGAAGCGCGGCGGTACTCGCGGAGGATAGGGTTGAGAACATGGGAAAGGGTGTAGGGCACACCCGGCAGGTGCTCTTCGAGCAATTCGCCGAGCCGGTCCTCGTGCGCCGGATTGACGGTGGACCAGAGGAGGCATACACCGACCGATTCCACCTCGAGGGCGCGCAGCCTGGCGATGATACCAATCGCGGCCGCCTCGTCAAAGGGACGGGCGACAGCTCCCTCCGAGGTGATGCGCCCGGGCACCTCGAAGGTCAAAGACCGCGGAATATAGGGCTTTGGGAAGGGGGCGAGAAAGTTGAACGGCTCGATTCGCCCGCCCTCGCGGAGGACGAGGACATCGGGATGGCCCTGGGTGGTGAGAAAGGCCGTCCGCGCGGTGTTTCCGGTGATGATGGCGTTGATGGCGTAGGTGGT
>DNYS01000291.1:421-3716 GCA_003506735.1 Nitrospinota bacterium | reverse complement strand
CCCTCGGCCGCGGCGTCCACCACGTCCAGGATTCCCCGGACGGGATCGTCCGGCGTCGTCGCGGCCTTGAACATATGGAGGACGCCCCTGTCGTCCTCCATCACCAGATCGGTGAAAGTGCCGCCGGTGTCCACGGCGAATCGCATGGATGCCTTCCTTTCGCCAAACCCCGGTCAAGCGGAAAGGCGCCGGTTCGGGTTGGAATGCCGGGAATCTCAATGCCGCCCATTTAAGGGCATCCCGGCCCGGCGGGTCAAGGCGCGGGGCGCCCTCAAACCCCCGAGGGGCCGTTAGGCTCAAGGATGACCTTGATCGCGCCGTCTTTCTTTTCTTCCATCATCTCGAGCCCCTCCACCGCCCGCTCCAGCGGAATACGGTGGGTGAGCATGGGGCCCAGGTCGATCCTTCCGGCGGCGATCAGCTCCAGGCATTCGGCGAACTGGCCGGCATAGCGCCCGCGCGCGCCCTTGATGACGATCTCGAGGCGGCGGACCTCCTCGGCGGGGATCGGAGTTTTGTCTCCGGCGAACACCCCCATGACGACGACGGTGCCGTTCCGCTTCACGATGCGGCAGGCCTCGGCCAGGGTGATATCCTGGGAGCCACCCACGGCCTCGATCACCTTGTCGAATCCGGCGCCGCCGGTCAGCTCCTCGAGCCGGGCGGCGAAATCCCGCTCGGCCGGGTTGACGACGGCGTCCGCGCCCATGCTCCGGGCCGCCTCCAGGCGGTAGCCCACGGTGTCCGATATGGCAACGAAGGCCCCCTCGGCTTTCGCCACCGCCAGGGCGCACAACCCGATGGGCCCCGCTCCCTGGATCGCCACCCGGTCCCCTTCCTGGATCCGGCCCACGTCGCGGACGGCGTGATAGGCCGTCGCCAGGGTTTGCATGACCGAGCCCACCTCGAAGGAGACTCCCGCAGGGAGGGGCACCACGCACGCGGCCGGGACGGAGACATATTCGGCGTATGCACCGTCGAGCGTGTTGCCGATGGATTCGAGCGAGGTGCAAAGATTCGGCCGGCCCGAGCGGCAGAACTCGCACGCGCCGCAGGTGATGAGATTTTCCACGCAGCACCGGAACCCGGGCGGCAGGCCTTCCCCGCCCGCGCCCACGACCTCCCCGGCGAACTCGTGTCCGAGCACGACGGGAAGCCGCACCCCCGCGAAATTACCGCGCCAGGCGTGAATGTCCGTTCCGCACAGGGCGCAGGCGCGCACCCTGATGAGCACCTCGCCCGGCCCCGCCACTGGCAGGAGCCGGTCCTCGCTCCGGATGCGGTTCGGCGCCTCGAGAACCACCGCCGCCATCCTGTCGGGAAGCTGTCCGGGTGCCATCCGCGCTCCTATACCATCGTGGCACCGCCGTTCGCGTCGAGCGTAACGCCGGTGACGTAGCTCGCATCGCGGCTGCACAAATAGAGAACGGCCTCGGCGATTTCGTCCGGCTCGGACAAGCGCCCGACCGGAGTGGTTTTCTCGATGTGGCGGATGCGCTCCCCGGTGCGGAGGGCCACCGTCCGCGGGGTGCGCACGTTCGCTGGGGCGACGGCGTTCACGGTGATTCCGTGGGGGCCGAGTTCACGCGCCGCCTGGCGGGTCAGGCCCAGCACGCCCGCCTTCGCCGCCGTGTAGTGGGGAGGATTCGGGTTCACCCCGCTCCGGGCGGCCATGCTCGAAAGGGAGACGATGCGCCCGTAGCCACCCTCGATCATGAGCGGCGCCACGGCCTTGAGCAGATAGAACATCGACTTGAGATTCGAATCGACCACCCCCTCCCAAGCCTCGACCGGACAATCGAGAAGGCTGACGTATTGGGGGAACCCCCCCCCCGCGCTGTGGACGGCGATGTCGAGGCGGCCCCTTTGGCGGTGAAAATCCTCGACGGCGGCGCGCGTCTGCGTCCAATCGGTCAGGTCCGCGCCCGAAATAACCGCCTCGCCGCCCGCCTTTTGGATGGCGTCGGCCACGCGGCGACCACCCTCTTCATTGAGATCGCAGACGGCGACGAAGGCTCCTTCGGCGGCAAGTTTCCAGGCGCACGACTCGCCGATGCCGGTGGCGGCGCCCGTGACAAAGGCGCTCTGCCCGGCAAACTTCCCGCCCGTTTCAAGGTTCATGGATCGTTCCCTCGCGTTGGATCAAATCCCGGACATCCGGCCCGCAGGCCTTCCTCCGCCGCAGACATTCTTCGAAAAAGGAGGGGCATTTCCACCAGTATACGGCGAAACAAAATTCTGGCTTGGAAACCGGAGTGAATTTATACCAGACAATCCGCGTGGCGGGTAGAGAGTGGGGGACGGGGAAAACGTTATTTTCGAGAGGCCACGGATAGAGAGATTTTAAGGACGAAAATCGGGCGGGCATGGCCGGCCCATATGCGGGGCCGGGGACCGACGGGCGGATGCCAGCCCCCGAAAGTGGGGGAACTGGTGCACCCCGCATTGGATCGATCGATCTACTGCATCAAGGGCCGATGGGCCAAAAGCAAATAAAGGCCGGCAACCGGAAAGAAGATGCGCCCCGGGCGATGCAAAAATCGTATCGTTCTGGTCTCGTTAAGCATTTCGTTCAGGGAGAACCCCATTTTTGCGGTGCAAACAGCGCCTGAAGCAGGCGGAAGAGGGATTGGCCAGACTCCGCTCTCAGGCCCCTCCTGCGCCCATACGCATCGACCCCGACCTGCCTGGCCGAATCCATAGAGCCGTGGAGAATCTTGAAAATACAATCGGGCGCGATGTGGCCAGGGCCAGGGAGGAAATCAAGCGGCTTGTTGGAGAAGAAATTCTCCTTTTCCCCGTTGCCGAGGGTCACTTGGAAGCTGAGGTCCGGTTATATCCCGAAAAGGTATTAATGGCGGCCTCTGGAGGCCCGCAAATAAGTGTGGCGACCCCAGCGGGATTTGAACTCGCGTTGGTCTCATAAAACACCCTATCGATTAACACAAAAATTTTCAACATAATCACACATAATCTATTGTAAATACATTGATTGAAGATCCACTTTGCTTGGAGACCAAGGGAGTTGAAGGGGGCGTAAAGGAGACGTAAGGAGACCCTCAGGGGGTAGCAAAAAGGGTAGCAACGAAAAACCCCGGTCCAAAGAGGAGCGGGGTTCAATTAAGTCTGGTAGCGGGAACCCGATACATGACTTATTTAATATCCGTGCCGCTGGTTGAAAAAGCCGCGTAACTACTATTATGCCGAATTGACCGCCCCTGAATTGCTGGAGGTAGTGCGCCGAATCGAGAAACGTGGGGCTTTGGAAACCGCACATCGGGCCTTGGGAAATTGC
>DNYS01000291.1:0-210 GCA_003506735.1 Nitrospinota bacterium | reverse complement strand
GCCCCCCTGGTTTTTGTGCGCCCAAGCGAACTACGCAATGCTGAATGGGTCGATATCGACCTGGATTCGGCGGAATGGCGCTACACCGTGACCAAGACCAATGCACCGCACATTGTTCCCCTGTCCAGACAGTCCATGGAAATCCTCCGTGAACTGCACCCCCTAACAGGACGCGGGCGCTTTGTCTTTCCGGGGGCACGGACCAATGAC
>DNYS01000231.1:14565-14744 GCA_003506735.1 Nitrospinota bacterium | reverse complement strand
CACGGTGTTGGCAATCGCAGCTACCGCAGCCGAATCGCAGCCGAATGGGTTGCCGGTCCCGATACGCAGTCCGAGGAGGAACTCGGCGCGAACCGCTCCAACTTCGGCCACGATGTCTTGTCGAATCCCCTGGACAACTGCGAGTACTGGCAGTCCCGGATGCCGGATTGGTCGAAAAT
>DNYS01000231.1:12482-14461 GCA_003506735.1 Nitrospinota bacterium | reverse complement strand
CATCGAACACTGGACGGAGTTTTATACCGACTACGGGGTGAACCTGCAGAAGAAATTCTTCGGCCACTTTCTCAAGGGGGAGGACACGGGTTGGAAGGATCAGCCGCCCGTCCAGCTCCAGGTCCGGCACGTGGGGGAGAGGTTCGTCGAGCGGGCCGAGAACGAATGGCCGCTCGCCCGCACCCAGTGGACAAAATTTTATCTTCACCCCGAAGATCATAGCCTGACCGATTCCCCGCCTCCCACTGCGGGAAGCGTCACCTACGGGGCCTTCGGCGACGGCGTGACCTTTCTGACCTCGCCCTTCGGGGAGGATACTGAAATTACGGGACCCTCGGCGGCGAAGCTATTCGTCTCCTCCGAGACCGAAGATGCCGATTTGTTTCTCATCGTCCGCTTGTTCACGGGCGACCTGAAAGAGGTGGTTTTCCAGGGCGCTCTCGATCCCCACACCCCGATTGCCCAGGGCTGGCTCCGGGCCTCCCACCGAAAGCTCGACCCCAGCCTCACCGAGCCGTACCGGCCCTATCACACGCACGATGAAATACAGCCTCTGACCCCCGGGGAGGCGGCCGAACTGGACGTGGAAATCTGGGTGACGAGCATCGTCGTCCCGGCGGGCTACAGGCTGGGCCTGAGCGTGCGCGGCAAAGACTACGAATACGCCGGAGCGAGCGGAGAGGGGCTGGCCACGATGAAGAACGAGTTCAAGGGCTGCGGTCCTTTCCTTCATAACGATCCGCGCGACCGTCCGGCGGAAGTCTTTGGCGGCAACGTGACGATTCACACGGGTCCCGGCAACCCTTCCTATCTGCTTTTGCCGGTCATCCCGCCGAAATAGGGATTCCGTGTTGCCGTCCCCGCCGGGGCCATCCCGTTCCCGGCGGGGATTTCTTTACCGGGAGGGCCAGGCGCCGGATTCTTCAACGCCCGCCGCACTTATCGGAAACGGGCGTTTGCCCGGCTCCTCGCCATTTTCTCGAAAATTAATCCGTTGACGCTGATCAAAAGCCATCTATAATGGGTTTATCCGCATTTTTCGGTATGTACCTTGTTTTAGATCTCGATAGTTCGAGCCTGTATTCGGAGGCGGATTTTCTCATCCCGGGAGATCGGTGAACATGCTTCACATGGTCTATCACTACTACAAGGGCCGGTTCAGCCAGTCCGAGATCGACGTGGTGACCGAGATTCCGTTCCGGATCATGGTGGATGGCGTGGAACTGGCCACCATGATGTGCACCCCGGTCAAACTTCGCGAGTTGGCGCTGGGTTTCCTCGCCTTCGAGCGCATTATCGAATCGATGGACGACGTGGTGAGCGTCGAGGTGGATGAGGATGAGTCCGATGCCTACGTTCAGTTGAAAAAGCCGCTGAAAATAATCGAGCGCCGCATATTCACCTCGGGATGCGGAGGCGGCGTCACGTTTCACCTCGATTACCACGACTATCCGCCCGTTCGGACCGAACGCACGCTCGACCCGAAGACCGTTCCCTCCCTGATTCAAGACCTTCACGATGCCGCGGTGCTGTACCACCAGTCCCGTGGAATTCACACGGCCGCCCTCTCCGACGGCGAAAAGCTCATCGCCGTGGCCGAGGATGTGGGCCGCCACAATGCGCTCGATAAATTGCGGGGAGAGACCCTGGAGCGGGGGATCGACACGAGGGACCATATTTTGATCAGCACCGGGCGCATCTCCTCGGACATGCTCCGCAAGGCGGCGCGCATGAACACGCCTTTTGTGATCTCCCGGACCTCGCCGACGAGCCTTTCGATTTATGTGGCGAAGCGGCTCGGAATCACGCTCATCGGCTATGTCCGCCGCGATAAATTCAACGTCTACTCTCACCCCGAAAACCTGGCCTCCCGGATGGAGGCCGTGGTGGAGCGGGCCTGGAACAGCGTCTCGTCCACCTGAGGCCGGCAGCCAATTCGGGGAGGCTTGGATCCATGATCTCTCGGGAAAATCTGGAAA
>DNYS01000231.1:11781-12384 GCA_003506735.1 Nitrospinota bacterium | reverse complement strand
GATTCCGATTCCGAGGTTGCCCCCGCCCCTCCGCCCCCGGCCGCCCGCCGAAAGGGGCGGCGGAAAAAAGGCGGCGGCGGGGGCCGCAAGAAGGCGAAAGAGTTCATGGACGTCGCCGATCAGGCTTTTGCCCATCAGGCGGCAATGTCGGTTTGGAGGGAGGTCGAAGGGGTGATCGACGCTTCGCCCTCCCCGAAAGAGGGAGCGGAGAGGCTTCGCAGCCTTGGCACGTTCGAGGATCGGGGCGAGTTTGCCCCCATCTGGCAAAAAAACTGGGAGGACGCCTGGGGCCGGACCGAGAATGCGGCGACGCCACCCGAACGGCTGGAAATCGTGATGAGCGTGGTGGTGAAGTCCTTCGAGCAAGAAAACGAAGCGCGGCTGGAGGCGGGGCTTCCCCTCATTATCGATGAGAGGGAAGGCCAGCAATTTATCGATTTCGCTTTGAATCGCCTGTTTGAAGAAGCCGGAGGGGAAATAGAAGAAGAAATTTAGCCCCATCGCCCTGGCGCTCATCCCGGTGGCGGATGGGCGCGGATACGGGCGTTTGCATTCCATTGCCGCCGAAATTTCCCGCTTCATTTGAGAGAGATTGGCTGAGAG
>DNYS01000231.1:8592-11776 GCA_003506735.1 Nitrospinota bacterium | reverse complement strand
AGAGGGAATGGATCCGAAAGGGAAATGCCGGGCCATTCGGGAATCGGATCCGTTGCGTGGGATGACTTGCTGGTTTTGATGGCATGGAAAATCCGATGGCTCGCAGAATCTGAGGAGGGGTGGAAGCGATGCCCAAGGATCGATGGGCGGTGCATTTGTGCTCGTGTAATGGCGCCCTTCCCATCGAGGCGAAGGAAATCGGCCGTTTGGCGGGGCTCGATACGCCTCCCTCGGTTTCCCGGAACCTGGGCCGGGAGGGAGCGGGCGCCTTCTGGAAGGACGCCCGGATGGGCGCCGATTTTCATCTCATCTGTTGTTGCTGTCCCGAGGAGGCCACCGCGCCCGCTCTGAGCGAGGCCCGCGTCGAGGAGGAGCAGGTCGTCCATCTCGATATCAAGGGCCGCGCCTTCGGAGGAGGAGACGGCCCGGAGACGGGGAACCGGCTGGCCGCGCGTCTCATCCGCGCAATGATCGCTCGGACCGAGGCCAGGCGGAGCGGCCCCTCTGTCCTTGTATCGGTCCCGTCCTCGGTCCTTGTGTACACCGACCGCCCCGAGGGCTTGCGGCTGGCGGAGCGGCTGGCGGAGCGGATGGATGTCCAGGTCGTCATTGACGAGGACGCCGAATTTCTAGACGAGCAAGTGCCATCGCAGCGGTTCGCTTCGTTGACAAGGGGGAGGGTGACCCGGATTCGAGGAAGTCTGGGTGCCTTCCGGGCGGGACTTCACATTCGCCAGTCAATCGATCTGAACGCCTGCACCCGATGCGGGCGCTGCGTTCCGGTTTGTCACACCCAGGCCATTACACAGGGTCTCCGCCTAATCGCCTCGAAATGCGACGAGTGCGGGGACTGCCTCAATGAGTGTAAAGATATCGGGGCCATTCGGATTCCCCGAAACGAGACCGCTGATATTTCCGCCGGACAAATCGTGGCTCTTTTGTTGAAGGCGCCCGCGCCCAAGTCCGGGCGGCACTCTGGCTATCACCTCTTCACCGATGAAGTTGCCCCCGACGTGGACGCCATCGCCTACCGCGTCGCGAGCCTGGAGGGGGAATTCTCCCGCCCTTCCTATATTTCCTACGACGAGAATATTTGCGCGGGAGGTACGGCCGAGATGGAAGGCTGCGGTATCTGTATCCCGGAATGCCCGTACGACGCCCTCTCGCGCGATGGCATTCGAATCCGGGTAGAGGAAAGCGCCTGCGAGGGGTGCGGCGGCTGCGTTTCGGTATGTCCGACATCGGCCCTGCGTTTGCGCACCCCCTCGGCCGGGGAGATTCACGCCGAACTGCGTTCGCTTCTCTCGACCCTTCCGGAAGAGACGGCCAAGGGCCGGGATCTCGCCGTGGTTTTTTACTGCGGAGAGAAAGGGGCCGAGGCGCTGCGCGTTGCGGGCGAGAACCGTTGGCCATTGGGCGCCAACATTCTTCCCGTCGAGGTGCCCTGCCTGCGCTATGTATCGGAATCGCTGATTTTGCAATCCTTCCGCCTGGGCGCGGCTGGGGCCGCTCTTTTGGGCTGTGCGGATTGTCCGAGCGGAGATCGGCCCTTGCTCGACGACCGGCTCGCCCTATGCCGGGGAACGCTGGATGCGTTTGGATTCGGGGCCGAGCGCCTTTCCTTGATCCCGGTGGATGACTCCGACGGGCTCAATTATCTGGCCTCCGCTATCGGGGAACTGGACGCGTTCCTCGAGGGGCTTGGCCCGGCTCCCATGCCGGGGTTTGTCGGCTCCGGGCCGCCGGTGGCGGAGGAAGGCGGAAAATCGGACGGAGGCCTGGATAACCGCGAACTGTTCGTTGATGCGGTGCGCGCATTTATGGGGACCACTGGAGAGCAGCCTGGCGAGATCGTGAAGGAGACCGCGCTTCCCTTTGCACAGGTGCGTGTCCGCAAAGAGGGATGCACGCTTTGCGGGGGGTGCGTTTTCGTTTGCCCAACCCATGCTCTTCTCCTCGAGGAGCCCGAATCGGATTCGAAAGCGGCCAAAACCCTTCGATTCAATCATCTCAAGTGCGTTGATTGCGGAATGTGCGTGGATGCCTGCCCCGAAAAAGTGGTGACGCTCGAGAGCGGGGTGTCCATGAGCCAGTCCGCTCTGGCCCACGAGGAGCTCGTGCGCGATGAGATGGTGGCATGCGTCAGCTGCGGGCGGGAATACATCAACAAACTTGCGCTTGAATCCATCATCGGAAAGATGATGGGGCTGGACCAGGTGGGGGATACCTTCTCCGGCGAAAGAAAAGACATTCTCCGCATGTGCCCCGACTGCCGGGGCGCCTTCGCGGTGCGCGAAATGGAGCGGGGGTGGGAGCCATGATCGGAGACCTCGAACTCGCCGCCTTGCGCGTGGAGTATTGCTCCTTGCTCTCGCGGCTGTTTATCGGCGAGGTGGACGCGGACCTGATGAAACTGCTCGCAAAAGACATTCGCTCCCGCGCCCGGGGGGCGGAGGAAATGAACGCCCGCCTGGCCGAGGGCTGGTTCCAGCTTGCCGAATTATGCGCGGAAGGAGATGCCGATGCGTGGGCGGAGCGGTGTTCGGACGAATACACGGCACTCTTCGTGGGGCCCGGAATTCCCTTGCTGACGCCCTGCGAGTCCCACTACCGATCGGGCCGCGCATATGGCCGCCACCTGATTTATGTGCGGGAGTTCATGGAGCGGGCCGAAATTGCGCCGGAGGAGGATGCCACCGAGCCCGAGGACCATATCTCCTTTGAGTTTCAAATTTTGCGTCATCTTATTGAAAAACAAAGAGATAATGGAGAAGAAGAAAAATGGCTCGCCCTTCAAGGGGAGTTTGTCCGGCGGCATATGGGGGTTTGGATGCCCACGCTTCTCAAGGATACCCTCAAAGAGGCGGAAGCGGTGTATTTTGAATCATTTACAAAGATCGCCGCCGGTTATACCGCCTGGGAAGCAGAACTTCTCGATGATTGGGGGCCGAAGTTCGAGAACGATGAACTCATGCAAATTCAACCGGATAATGTTTGGAAAGGCCCGATTTTCGACGCCCTGCCTCCAAGCACAGAGCCGGTCGAAGAGGAGCCCGAACCCGGGAATTGATCGCTATAGGTGTAAATTTGTGAATTAATTTAGTGACAAAAGTATTAGATCAATCTAGAATCTGTATATCGAATGAGTTTTGTTATATTTACCGAAAGCTGTGTTTTTGGAGCC
>DNYS01000231.1:4807-8469 GCA_003506735.1 Nitrospinota bacterium | reverse complement strand
ATGATCGAATCAACACGAATTTCAAATTACACGCCTGACATTTTCCGTATCGCTTCCTAATAAGGGAGGGGGACCAATCATGATCGAGGCTGTCGTAAAATCGATTGACTTGAAAGAGAGCAGTTTGGTCGTCCAGACGGAGGACGGCAAGGAGATTTCTTTGCTTGTAGGCAATGATACCGATATTTCGGTGATGGAACTCGAGACGGCCGGAGATGAGGACGGAACCCTGGCCGACCTCGAGGCGGGCTTCGTTGTCGAGGTGGAATACACCGAGGGCGACGGTGGCTGCCATTGCCATACCCTGATCAGCATCAGCTAGCGAAAAGGAGAATGGCCATGACGGAGGAAAAGAAGACCACGAGAAGGGGCTTCTTCGCGGGCATGCTGGCGGGTGCGGGCGCGCTCGCCGTATTGGGCGGCGCGAAAAAGTCCGCGGCGATGCCGAAGGCAGGTTCAATGCAGATCCCCGAGCCGATTCTCTTCGAGAGAAACGAAGAGTCGGCCCGCTACTATAAAACTCTTTATTAACCCTCGGGAGAAGATGCGATGAGCATGAAACTGAAGCGGAAAAAAGAATCATTGCCGGCTTCCCCGCGAGGAAGCTTTCTCGACCCGGTTCTTGAGCGCCGCAGCTTTTTGAAAAAGGCGGGGATAGGACTGGGTGCGGGCGTGGCGGCAACGATGCTTCCCAAATCGCTGGTCCGCGAGGCGGGCGCCGCGGCCAAAAAAGCGAAACCGCCGATGCTTGAGCAGATTAAAACGATCTGCTCGAATTGCGCCGTTGGATGCGGCGTCATCGGCGAGGTGAAGGGCGGCACATGGGTGAGCCAGGAGCCTTGGTTCGAGCACCCCATTAACACGGGGAGCCTTTGCTCGAAGGGCGCCGCCGCACGCGAGCATGTTATCAGCGAAAAGCGCCTGAAATATCCGATGAAGCTCGAGGGCGGCAAGTGGAAGCGCTTGACCTGGGATCAGGCGTTGGGCGAGATCGCCACCAAGCTCCAGGCGATTCGCAAAAAGCACGGCCCGGACTCGCTGATGCTTCTGGGCTCGGCTCACCACAATAACGAGATGGCGTATTCGATTCGCAAGTTCGCCGCCCTGATGGGGTCGAACAACATCGATCACCAGGCGAGAATTTGTCACTCCACCACGGTCGCGGGACTGGCGAACGTGTGGGGCTACGGGGCCATGACGAACAGCATGAACGACATCAGGAACACGAAATCCATCCTGATGATCGGCGAGAACGCCGCCGAGTCCCATCCTATCTCGATGCAGCACATCCTCCACGCCAAGGAGGTGAACAGCGCCAAATTCATGGTGATCGACCCGCGGTTCACCAAGACGGCCGCCTTCGCGAACATTTACGTGCGGCACCGCTCAGGAACGGACGTGGCCTTTATCTACGGGCTGATCAACATTATCCTGGCCAACGGCTGGGAGGACAAACAATTCCTCAACGATCGGACCTACAATTTCGAGAAGTTCCATGCGCTCGTCAAAAAATATACGCCCGAGGTCGTCTCAGACATCACGGGCGTCAGCGTTGCGGAACTCAACCGCGTCGCCAAGACGATGGCCGACAACCGCCCGGGCACGGTCATCTGGGCCATGGGCGGCACCCAGCATACGAACGGAACCTCGAACACCCGCGCGTACTGCTATCTTCAGCTCGTTCTCGGCAACATGGGCGTTCCGGGCGGCGGGACAAACGTTTTCCGGGGGCACGACAACGTTCAGGGCGCAACCGATTTGGGCGTCCTCTCGAACACCCTTCCCGGCTATTACGGCCTGAGCCAGGGCGCTTTCAAGCACTGGGCGAAGGTCTGGGATCTGGATTTCGGTTGGCTCAGCGGACGCTTTTTGAACAAGAAAATGATGGGCTCGAAGGGGTTCACAGTCGGCCGGTGGCACGAAGGCGCCATACAGGACCCCAAAAAGGAGCTCAGCAACGCCGGGGTGAACATCCATGCGGCGATTTACTGGGGACACGCCAGTAACTGCCAGTCCCAGTATCACCGCGTCAAAAAAGGCCTGGAGAAGGTCGAACTCTTGATCGATATCGACCCGTTCGTCTCCAACACGGCGATCCTTCCGGATCGCAAGGACAACGTGTACATCCTGCCGGCGGCGACGCAGTACGAGCAATACGGCAGCGTGACAAACTCCAACCGGGACATCCAGTGGCGCAACCGGATTGTCTCGCCGGTATGGGAGAGCCGGACCGACCTGGCCATTCTCCTCGATCTGGCGGAGCGCCTCGGCGTGAAAGACAAGCTCGTGCACAGCCGGAAGGGAAACTGGAAGGGCGTTCCCAAGACCATGAAGAACGTCAAGGAGCTCCCCGAGGAGACGCTGGCTTCGATCATGGACGAGTGGAACCTCGGCATGCGCACGATCGGGATGGTGGGACAGACCTACAAGCGATTGAAGCGGCAGATGGAGTGGGCCCACACATTCCGGATCAACGACAAGCGGGCCGAGGGCGGTCCGGTGAACGGGGAGTTCTGGGGTCTCTCGTGGCCCTGCTGGAGCGAAAAACACCCCGGTACGCCCATCCTTTACCGCACGGGCGTTTCCGTCATGGACGGCGGGATGGGATTCCGGGCCCGCTGGGGCACCAAGGGCCCCGACGGAAACACTCTCCTTGCGGCATCGGGCTCCGCGCCCAAGGGGAGTTCCATCAAAGGCGGCTACGCGCAACGGAAAAACTGGAAGACGGATATCACCGGAAAGGTATTCGATGAGGCGCTCGCCCAGGGGCTTGCCCCCTACGGTAACGGGCGGGCCAGGTTCGATGTTTGGAACATCAAGTACGAGCCCATTCCGGTTCACCGCGAGCCGCTCCACAGTGCCCGCCCGGACCTGATCGCCAGGTACCCGACCTACGATGATGTGAAAAATCACTATCGGGTGCCCACCCTCTACAAGAGTCTCCAGAAGACGAGCTGGGTTAAGGATTTCCCCATCATTCTCACGACAGGCCGCCAGGTCGAATTCGAAGGAGGCGGTGCTTCGGAGCGGGCCGCTTGGTGGCTCGTCGAGTTGCAGCCGGAAATGTACGCGGAGATTAACCCCAAGCTCGCCAACGACCTCGGCATCAGGAACGGGGAGTTCATGTGGGTGGAAAGTCCGCCTGACTGGGGCGGCAGCTACGGCGGCCGGGTGAGGGTCAAGGCCAAGGTCACCCGCCGTGTCGGGCCCGACACCATCTTCTTGCCCTTCCACTGGGGAGGGAGCTACGATGGCAAGTCCCTGGCGCACAAGTATCCCGCGGGGACGGTCCCATACGGCATCGGTGAATCGGCCAACACGGTGACGAATTATGGCTACGACCGGGTGACGCAGATGCCGGAGACGAAGACCGGCCTATGCAGAATCCGCAAAGCGACGGAGGTGTAGACGATGGCTACTTTGACTCCAGCAAGAATGAAGTTCTACATCGACACCAAACGTTGCATCGAATGCGGCGGCTGCGAGGTCGCCTGTAAGAACGAAAACAACGTGCCCCAGGGAGTCGCCCGCATCCGCGTGGTGACCATCAACGAGGGCGTGCCCGGCGAAACCAATGTCGCCATCCCATGTATGCACTGCTCGAAAGCCCCGTGCGTGGCGGTTTGTCCGGTGGATGCTCTTTTCCACCGGCCCGACGGAAT
>DNYS01000231.1:4418-4640 GCA_003506735.1 Nitrospinota bacterium | reverse complement strand
CCCGAGGAGGCCTTCTCGCCCGAGGAGGAACGGGCGTATGGCGCGAACCGTATCGCCGAGGGCAAGCTTCCGATGTGCGCATCGGTGTGTTCGACAAAGGCGCTTATTGCCGGGGACGGCGAGGAAGTTGCCAGGGTGGTCCGCCAGCGGATTGCCGAGCGCGGTTCCGGCGGTGGCGCCTGGGGCTGGGGCACCGCGTATAGGTAAGAAAATCGCCTTAGA
>DNYS01000231.1:0-4334 GCA_003506735.1 Nitrospinota bacterium | reverse complement strand
GGTAAGAAAATCGCCTTAGAGGGCGGGCCGCTATCAAAAGCCGGCGGCCCGCCCCGGGGTGCCATCTCTATTTTTTATCTTCCTGGATTAAATTTGTTTTTGACAGGGGATTTTTAAAAAGGGGATGGTTCTGTCCGTAAATGAAGCCCTCGAATTGAAGCGTCCAATTTAATGGGGTTGCCATTAAGGTCATTATCCTTTCCCATCACGAGGAGTGCTGAATGGCTCAATCCATTGGTGTTCTGATAGGGACAATCGTGGTTTACCTCTTCTCGATGATGGCGGTCATAAATATTTTTGAGTTGCTGCGGCGGAAAATCGCCGGCGAAGAGAACGCCACCGTTTCCGGCGTTTTGAAGGACACTTCCGCCAATTTCCGAGGTGAAAGTACCTGAGAGGGGTTGGAGATCCAACCCATTTTTTTAATGATTGATAATTAAAAGACGGCGCGGGAAGCCTACCATTTGGGGAATGTCCGCCCTTTCAGCAAACGAGAGGCAGGTATGGAACCCATTGTTTTGATAACGAATAATTGGGGCGCGACGTTCAATATCCCTTGGTATCTATTCCTGGGAGGGATGTCCGGGGGCATTTTGATCGTCGCGGCAATGACGGAGCTCATCGCCGGCCATAAGCCCAGGTATCATGCCCTTTCAGGTCTTTCGGCTCTTATGGTCTTGCCGTTCATGGTGATCGGCACCCTGGCGCTCACCTTCCACCTTGCCCGGCCCATGCGCGGAGTTTTCTTTCCGATTTTTATGACCAATACCGGATCCTGGATGGCAATAGGTGGTTGGATAATCGGGGTTTTCGTTCCCGTGAGTGTGGCCGTCACCGCCGCATGGTATTTTGAGATAAAACGGGCCTGGAGGTTGCTCCTGGCGGTTATCTCGTTGCCTCTGGGTGTTTTGATGTGTCTTTACACCGGATATCTCCTTTCCGGGGCGATGTTTATTCCATTATGGTCGAAAGAGTTTCTTCCGCTGCTTTTTCTATTCTCGGGACTTTCCACGGGTTTGGCGGTGTGCGCTATCAATGCCTATGTCGTGAATTGGCTTCCATTTCCCCCGAAAGCCCAAGAGCGGATTCGAAGCGTTCATTTGGAGGAGACCGCACCCATACTGGGTGGTTTTGTGTTTTTGCTCCTCTTGATGGAAATCGCCTGGATGAATAATTTTCTCACCACAATTTCGCAAGAGGCCGGAAGAGGTCAGTATGCCGTGGCGGCGCTTCGAGAGGGGCAACTGCGCCCCTGGTTTATTTGGGGCGTCGAAGTGGTGGGAATATTCGTTCCGATTCTTTTGAGTATTCTCGAGCCCATTTTGCGGAAAATTTTCAAAACGGATAAAGGATGGGTGGTCGGATGGCCGCTTTTTGCCAAGCTTCCTCTGGTTCTGCTGGGCGGTCTTCTTCTCCGCCATGTGATTATTTGGGGCGGCGAAATTAAACAACCCCTCATTTATCCGCCGCAGATGTCGGAAATCCCCAAGGTCCGCTCTCAGGGCTCGCCTTATGCCCTCAGCCAGGCCCTTCGTAAGATCCATCGCCGGTGAACTGATGGCGTCCCGCTATGCCATTCCCAAGGGACTTCATTTCGTACTGATAGCCGCCATTTCCGGCGTCCTCCTCGTATCCGCCGCCCAGACCGCTTCGTCCGGGGAAAATCCGGCGCGGGGGAAACTTTTCTACACGGAGAGGTGTATTTTTTGCCACGGGGACGACGGCCGGGGATGGAACCTTCAGAACCGGATTGCCCGGCCTCCTTTTCCGGTTCCCGATTTGACGAATCCCGAATTCATGAGCCGTTTCTCGGGCAAGGAATTGTTCAACGTGATCAAAGAAGGCGGAACGAGAGCGGGAAAATCGCGCTTCATGCCGCCCGCCGGCAGGTGGCTCAGCGACGATGACATTCGAGATGTCATCGTCTATCTGCGATCCTTGGAACGGAGTCCCTCAGGTGATAAAAGTCAAAAAAAATAGCGGTGGGTTCCAGGCCGTCCCCGGCCGCAAAATCGGAAGTCTCGGGAATTTCGGGCCCCATTTGTTTCGAAATATTTCGCTTACCATGGCGGTTGCCGCCTTCCTGATCATCCTCCCCCGGAATGTCCTGTCCGACCAGGGAGAAGGGCATATCCACGTCGGCCGATCTCCGCATGCCCTGGTTCTCGCGGATGTCAACAAAGACGAAAAACTGGACATTATCGTTGCGGCATCCGCCGGGGAGCAAATTGACGTACTGCTCGGAGACGGAAAGGGTGGGATTTCCCGGGCGATATCCATTCAGGTCGGCCGCGGGCCCGGTTGGGTGGTAATGGGTGATGTGGACGGGAACGGCACCCTGGATATGGTCAGTGCCGAGACCGGGGCGGGCCAGGTGACGATTCTTTACGGGGATGGAAATGGGTTGTTTCCTCGCCGAAAAATTCTCCCGGTTCCGGCGGCGGTTTCCCTGGGTCTCGGAGATTTGAACGGTGATGGCAGGACGGATTTGGTCGTATCGCAAGCGGTTCCGGGGAAGATTCTGGTTTTTCTCGCAAAAAGCGGGGGTGGTTTTGGTGAAGCGCATGAGTATCTCCTCTTCAGAGGCCTTCATATTCTTGAGCTAGCGGATCTGAACGGGGACGGCAAAAAGGATATTGCCGTGGGAGGTCTTGGGCAGCAACAGGTATCCGTCCTCTTGAATCAGGGTGGAGGCATTTTCTCCAAACCCCGGCACTATCGCCCCGGCCGCCTGCCGCATTACTTGGCGGTTCGGGATTTCAACCGGGATGGGCGGATGGATATCGCCGTTGTCCTGGGGGGCGACGATGCCGTGGTTCTGCTGAACGGCGACGAGAAGAAAGGATTTGTTCCGGGAAGCCGCGTAAAGGTTGGGACCAATCCCCACGGGATTGCCGTGAGCGACTTCAACGGTGACGGATTTTTGGATATGGCTGTCGGAAGCCGCACCTCGTTGGATGTTTGGGTGTCCTTTGGAAAGGGGGATGGGAGTTTTCGCCCCGGCGGGAAATTCCGCGTTCCCGACGATGTCATTGCTCTTCGGGCGGGAGACATGAACGGGGATGGAAAGGCCGATCTCGTTCTTGCTTTTGCAAGTATTCATCGGGTGGGAATTTACTTGGGGGATGGCGAGGGAAAGTTTTCGCCCCGCGACCTGTCCGCAAAGTTGGACAAATAGCTTTGCCGAAAAAAGAGGCTCTTCCATTCATTCAAACTGAAAACCGATCAAACCCGGGCAAACGGAGGCGCCATCGTTGCCGGCATTCTATTTCATCGCCTCCCATTCAGGCCGATTTTTATTTCTCCTTAACCGATTTTATCGGCCGTATCGGGTAGCGCATCCAGTTTGGCAGGTTTGTTGGGCTGTTTTCCGGTTTCTCTTTTTTCTTTTCCCGGTTCTCGCTGGCCGAATGATCGGATGGTTTCGGTTTTTTGTAAGTCCGGCGAGGCCGATGGTTCAGTAGCCAGTCCCCGGTATCGCTACCTTGGATTTTCGGTAAATGCGGAATGGAGTTGGGTGATTTGAAGCGGAATACAAATCGAAAGGGCATATAGAAACTTTTTACAATATTGTCCTTCGCGCAGGGAGTCTTCGACTCCCTTTCGTTCGGCAGGCCAACCATCAGCCGAGGTCCCTCTGACTTGTGTTTTTGCGTCCCCACCTCGCGGTGGGTATGCCATTATCGCGATTGTGCGTTCCCATCGTTGGTTCCGGTCCGCTTATGGGGGAATGGGGGTGTTGGCGGCCAGTGTGGTTCTCATCGCTTCTCTCGCGCTCGCCTATGGGCCGGTCGCCGCCCCATCTGCCTTTAAAGGTGCGGTTGCGCTTCCCCTGCTCGGTGAAATTGGCTGGGTCCGGCTGGCGCTGTTCGGCGCGGGCATCCTTTTTGCCGCCGTTCCCTCTCTACAAGGATTTCCGATCATTTTCTTTTTCGGTCTGTCGATTGCCCGATGGCAATTTCCATCCGAGCTTCTCTGGCTGGGACAAATCCCTTTTCTCGGCCTTTTCCTTCCTGCCGTTCTTTCCGCCGGGGCCATCTGCCTCATCGCGATGCCTGTTTTCACGGTAAAGGAGATAGTCCACCCCGCCGAGAGTGCCCGCGAACTTGGCAGTTCGATTCTGGCAGGGATGGAGAACGGAGCGAAGAACTCGCTCGGCCTTGTCGCGGCGACCTCCAGTATCGGCCTCATCGTGGGCCTGCTCGTTTTGGCGGCGCTCGGTGTGCGAATATCCATCATGGTCACCGAAATCGCCTCGTCATCGCTTTTCCTCGTTATTTTTCTGGTGATAATTGCCTCCCTTGTACTCGGAATGGGGCTTCCGACCATCGCGG
>DNYS01000049.1:4126-11502 GCA_003506735.1 Nitrospinota bacterium | reverse complement strand
AGCCTGGCCCGGCCTGCTACGGCCGGGGAGGGGTAGAGCCCACGGTGACGGACGCAAATCTCCTCCTGGGCTACCTGAATCCGGAATACTTCCTGGGTGGCGAGATGCCCCTATCCGCAGGTAGCGCCCTTGAAGCGGTTTCGTCCCTCGCCAAGGTGCTCGGGATGAGTCCCGACGAGGCGGCCTGGGGGGTTCACGAAATCGTGACGGAGCAGATGGCGAGCGCGGCGCGGGTGCACATCGCCGAGAAGGGCGCCGACCCGCGTCATTTCACCCTCATCGCGACCGGAGGGGCCGGCCCGGCCCACGCCTGCCACATGGCGCGGAAGCTTTTTGTGCGGTGCATCGTCTGCCCGCCGGCGGTGGGTGTGGCCTCGACGGTGGGGCTATTGATGGCGCGCCCCCGCTCGGACGCCGTGCGGGCCCTCGTTTCGGACCTGGATGCGATGGATTGGGAAAAATCATTCATGCTGGTGGAGGATATGATGGCCCAGGCGCTTGAAGAATTGGGAGGCGAATCGATCAGGAATGGAGAGTGGGAGATTGCCCTTTTCGCCGATATGCGTTACCGGGGGCAGGTCGGTTCCATATCCGTTCCGGTTTCATCGGAGGAAGGCCGCCCGCTCAAGGACGAAGCCGGAATGAAGCATCGCTTCGAGGAAGACTACCTCGCCAGATTCACCAGAAAAATCGAGGGTGTTCCCATCGAGGTGTGCGCCTGGCGGCTCACCATGATGGGTCCGCAACCCGAAATTGGCCATGCGGAGCCGTTCGAAACGGAGAGTGGCGCGGCCCATGTGAAGGGAAGCCGCCGAATGTTCGATGGAGCAAGGAGGGCGTTTACCGATGGGACCATTTATGATCGATATGCTCTTCCCGCAGACGGGGAATTCAGGGGGCCTGCGGTTATCGAAGAGCGCGAATCGGCCATCGTCGTGCCGGGCGATGGGACGTTCGCCAAAGATGAAGCTGGAAACATTGTTATAAACCTGGAGTGAACATCGTGGCGTTCGATCCGATCACGCTGGAGGTCCTTTGGCGAAGGCTCATCGGGGTGGTGGACGAGGCGGCGGCGACGCTGGTCCGCACCTCGTTTTCCACCCTCGTTCGCGAGTCGAACGATTTCTCGTGCGTCATCACGGACGACCGGGGCGAATCGCTGGTCCAGTCCTCGGCCAGTATCGCATCGTTCATCGGGACCCTGCCGATTACGGTGCGCCATTTCTTGAGAAAATTCCCTCCGGAAAAGCTCGATCCCGGCGATATTTTGATCACCAACGACATCTGGTACGGGACCGGCCATCTTCCGGACGTGAATATCGTCAAGCCGATATTTTTCCGGGGACAATTCGCCGGGTTTTCCGCCAGCACCGCCCATTTGCCCGACATCGGAGGGAAGATTCGCTCTCCCGATCCCCGCGAGGTGTACGAGGAGGGCCTTCAAATTCCCATGATGAAGTTGTATCGCGCCGGGGTGGCGGACGAAACGCTCATCAATCTGATCCGCTACAATGTCCGGGTCCCCGATTTGGTGATGGGCGATATCTACGCCCAGATCGCCGCCAACGATTTGGCCGAACGCCGCCTGACCGAACTCCTGGAGGAGTACGGCCTGAAGAATCTCCGCGAACTGACCGGAGAAATTCAGGGACGTTCCGAAAAGGCGATGCGGGAGGCCCTGCGCGAAATTCCCGATGGCGTCTATGAGTCGGAGATCGAGACCGATGGGCTGGCCGAGCCGATTGTCGTCAAAACGCGCATCGTCAAGAAAGGAGACGGCCTTTTGATCGACTACGAGGGCTCGTCGGCTCAGGTCGATGCGGCGATCAATGTCGCCTACAACTACACCTACGCGTATTCGGTCTATCCCGTGAAATGTGTTCTTTGCCCCGAGGTCCCAAACAATGAAGGGTGTTTCCGGCCGATCGAGGTTCATGCGCCTGAGGGGAGTATTCTCAATCCGCGGCGTCCGGCGGCGGGCGGAGGGCGCATGTTGGTAGGGCATTATCTCCCGGTGGCGGTGTTCACGGCGCTGGCCCCCATCATTCCGGACTGCGTGGCGGCTGCGAGCGGTTCGCCCATGTGGTGCGTGAACTACAGCGGCCCGGATAAAAAAGGGAATCGAACCGCCGGCCTTTTCTTTCAAAACGGGGGCACGGGCGCGACCGCTCGTGGAGACGGGTATTCCTGCCTGAGCTTTCCGAGCAACGTTTCGCACACCCCCATCGAAATCCTGGAGCGGATTTCGCCCTTCACGTTTCTCGGTAAAATGATCGTTCGCGGATCGGGCGGAAGCGGCGCTTATACGGGCGGATGTGGACAGAAGATTCTCATGCGGAACGATTCGCCGGGAAACGTTACCGTCTCGTTCATGGCGGAGCGCACGAAGATCCCCGCACCCGGCCTTTTTGGAGGGGGGCCGGGCGCCTGCGGCGAGGTTTTGATCAACGGCCAGCCCGTCGATCCGAAGAAAACGACCGCTTTGTCTCCCGGGGATACGCTGACCTTGATCACCCCCGGAGGGGGGGGCTACGGGGATGTCGGGTAGCCCAAAAATGACGGTGTCCTGGAATTTTTTAACGGAAGGAAAATTTGCTTTCATTTTCCTCTCGCCGGTTTCGGCGGCCGGACAACAACCACACCCTTCATATGAGATGGTGAATGGCAAATAACGGCTCAATTCGGATTGGCGTGGATATAGGCGGCACGTTCACGGACGCGGCCGCTATCCGCTCCGAAGATGGGGCCGTTTTTTCGGTGAAAGTTCCTTCCACACCCTCGAACCCGTATCTGGCGCTGGATGAGGCCGTCCGGAATGTTCTTGAGTTGCCCGGCGCGGGACCCGCAGATGTAGCGGCGCTCATCCATGGCACCACCGCCGCGAAGGAGGCGCTGGCCGGGAACACTACTGCCGGCCTGGCCCTCGTGGTGAACGAGGGGTTTCGTCATATTCTCGAAATCGCCCGCCAAGGCGTTCCGGAGGGATGCGAAAATTCCTATTTTTGGGTGAAGCCGCCCCGTTTGGTGCCACTGGATCGTGTGTACGAAATCGGTGGGCGAATCGACTTCAGGGGAGACGAAAAGGCGCCTATTGACGAGGAACTGGCCCGGGATTTGGCTTACTCCATGAAGAAGGAGGGCATCGAATCCGTTGCGATCTGTCTGCTCCATTCTTGTGTAAATCCGGCGCACGAGCTCTTCATGAAGAAGATATTCGAAGAAGAGTATCCCGCGTGCGTCTTGTCGATTTCATCCGATGTTTTGCCTGAAGCGCAAGAATACGAGCGCACCGTGGCGGCGCTCCTGGACGCCGCCTGCAAGCTGGTCATCAAAAATTACCTTGACCGTGCCAGTGATCGCTTGCCGGGCGGTCTGCCGGAGTCAACTCCGGTTCTCATCATGTTGTCGAACGGCGAAGTGGTGAGCGCGGCGGAGGCGATGATGCGTCCGCTAGCGACGGCGATGTCCGGGCCGGCCGCGGGTGTTCTGGCTTGCACCGCCCTGGCCGGGGCGGCGGGCCTGGAAAAAGTCATCACGCTGGATGCGGGGGGCGCATCGACGGAGGTCTCGCTCCTGGAGGGCGGCGCCCCCCGCCTCGTCGCCCGTCCCCAACTGGGCAGTTACACCATTCCAGTTCCCATGCTCGATCTCGCCACGGCGGGAATTGGCGGTGAATCGGTCGCCTGGATAGGAAAAGACAAAAAGCTTCGCGTTGGCCCTCAAAGCGTGGGCGCCGATCCGGGGCCCATGTGCTACGGAAAAGGAGGCGAGGAGCCCACCGTAACGGACGCCCAGCTTTTTCTCGGGCGCCTTCCCGAGAGCCTGGCGGGGGGCGCACTACCGCTCGATCGGAAGAGTGCCGGAGAGGGCATCGGCAAAATCGCGGAGACACTGAAAATTCCCCTCGTCGATGCGGCGCTGGGCATAATCGAGATGGCCGTCGAGGAGCAGGTCCAGGCCATCCGCCGGTTGACGGTCCTGGAGGGAAAAGATCCGCGTGAATTCAGCCTTATCGCGATTGGCGGGGCGGGCCCGCTCATGGCGGCGGACATTGCCGGGGCTCTTGGCATCAAGCGGCTCATCCTGCCCCCCCGGTCCGGTTGCGGAAGCGCGGCCGGCCTGGCCGGTGCGGTCGAAGCGGGCCGTGTGGACCCTCCCAAGACAAAACCGGGAAGCGGAGCCGAGGTCGCCCGGACGGGCGAGCGGGAGGTCTACTTCAATGGTATGGGTTTTGTCCCGGTCCCGCTCTATGGTCGCCATCTCCTCGGGGAGGGCGATTCCTTCCATGGGCCCGCTATCATCGAAGAGGCGGGCTCGACGGCGGTGGTTCCTCCGAGATGCCATTGCGGGGTGGATGAGTGGGGAAACCTTCGAATTCACCTGTCAGGGATGTCGGGTCCCTCCAGCATCGCCGCTCGGGAGGCGCGGGGCGGGGCAAGGCCGATCGTTCAGGAAATTATCGAGGGCGCCATCAACACCGCCGAAAAGGAAATGGAAGAGATCATTGGGCGAGCGGCCCGCTCGGCGATTATGCGGGACCTGCGCGATCACCGTGCCTGCCTGTTCGACCGGGAGGGGCGGAAACTCACGGGACGCTCGTTTTCGGCCGTTGCCGACACGGCCCTGAAAAACTGGCCTGCGGAGGATATCTACGAGGGCGATGTATTTATCTGGAATGATCCCTATCAATCCGAAGGGGGCATCGGGGGCCTTGCGACCCTGTGCGTTTGCGTTCCGATTTTTTATCGTCAGAAACTCGCCGCCTTCAGCCTCACGGCATGCCACCTCGACGATATCGGCGGCGCGGCTCCGGCCGCCTTCAGGGCAGATTCCACCGACATTTTCCAGGAAGGCCTCCTCGTTCCGCCCATTAAGCTCTTTGAGCGCGGCGCCATGAACAGGGAGGCATACCGAATCATTTGCCGGAACAGCCGCCTCCCGGATATTTTACAATCGGACATCGATGCCGCCATTTCCGCCTGCCGGGCAGGGGGTGAGCGGGTCCGCGAGCTTTTCGAACGATTCGGGGACGAGGTTGTTCTCGAAACGTTCGAGGGTCTTTTGGAAAGGTGCGAAAAAATCGTCCGGGAAGAATTGATGCCCAAAATTCCGGACGGTGCATATAAATGGGAGGACTACATCGAGGGCGACGGGGTGACTCCCAAGAAGGCCCACACCCTGAAGGTTCAAATGATCAAGGAGGAAGGGAAATTGACCCTCGATTTTCGCGGCACATCGCCCCAAGCGAAGGGGTCAATCAACTGGCCGGGCGATTATGCCGGAGGTCAATATCTCAAAAAGCGGATGGGGGAGATCCTGCGGAGTTTGGCGGGAAGCTATGAGCGCATGTTCGAGATTGAGATCAACGATGGGGTATGTCCCCTGATCGATATTATTTTCCCAGAACGCGGGAGCCTGATCACACCCAATTTTCCGGCGCCGACGAATATGCACGCTATTACGGTTGCGCGGCTCATGAGCCTTTTTTGCGGTGTCCTGGGGTTGGCGACGAAAGGCCGCCTGCCCGCCGATCATGAGAGTGCGCGGCATTGGGGGTTTCGCGGACGCGGGCCGGACGGGAATTTTTTGTACCGGGAAAAGCTGGGAGGAGGCACAGGCGGCCGTCCTTGGGCCGACGGGGAGGATGTTATTCATGTAGTCCCCAACAGCCTGAATCTTCCGGCGGAATTCAGCGAGGCCCAATTTCCGGTCCGTGTGGAGCAAATTGGGCTTGCTTCAGATTCGGGCGGGCCGGGTAAGCGTCGCGGTGGCCTCGGATATTTCAAGGAAATTCGCGTTCTATGCGACTGTGAAATTTTCAGCCAAGGAGATCGATCTGTCATCGCTCCCTGGGGGGCCAACGGAGGCCGGGCCGGCGGGCTCTTCGGCATTTTCATTAATCCGGGCACTCCGGTAGAGCGGGCCGTTCCACCCCTCAGCAATGGAACGAAAATCCTCGAGGGCGACTTGGTGCGGGTGGTGACGACAGGGGGAGGAGGCTGGGGAAACCCCTTTCAGAGAGAGCTTCCATACGTTCGCCGCGATGTGATTTGGGGGAAGGTGACCTTCGATGGAGCCATGCGGCATTATGGTGTTGTATTTTTAGATGAAAAAAACTTCAAGGTGGACGTCGGCGGCTCGAAAGCCCTTCGGCAAATGATGCGGAAAAGAAGGAGTAAGCCGCCCTTTTTCGATCGGGGCTCCCAATTCCCGAAGCTGAAATCCTCGGGTGCCTTATAGCCACGCCCGAAAGGCAGTCCCTTCCCGCCTAGAATCCTTTCGACAACGATAAACCAAAAAATACGGCCAATAGGGCGAGAATGATATTCACGAAATTGGCAATTTCGACCCACCGAATAATTTTTAAGCGCTCCGGGGTTCCGTCGCCGATAGGACGTCCGTTTCCCGCGGGACCCGTCCCCCGGGTCAGCCGCAGGCCCAGACCGAAGAACTGGAAGCTCAATCCCATCACGATTAAAAAGACAACTCCGAGCTTGAGGCCCAAGGGCACGAAAATCGTTCCGAAAGAGGCTCCCATCGCGATTTTGATGCCGGTCAGATACCATGCCCCGGACATGATGAGTGTGCCCATGCAGATCAATATGAACGGATGGTAAAAGCGGAGAATCGAGGCGATTTCGCCGGCGAACTCTTCAGGGCTGAGGCGGCTTTTCAGGCTCCTCACGAGGAGCGAAAAAAAAGTCATCCCGCCGACAAAGAGGCAGGCAAAGGCAAGGTGTCCGTAAAGAATCCAAAAATAACTACGCTGCATGAAATGTCCCTGACATAAAAACTCCCTGCTTGGGAGCCGGGGGAAGCGGTTGGATCGAGCCGGCCGATCAGCCGTTCACTCCTTCCCGGGGAAGAAATTTATCGTACATATCGGGCCGTTGCCATTGGCTGAGCACCCCGGCTTTGGCCCCATTTTCCATGGACGAACCCACTGCATCCTTCTGTGTTCTGAGGTCTCGTACCCGGTCGAGATCGACGTCTACGAGGAACATGCCCTCCCGGGTACTCTCGAAAACAACCTCCTCCGGGGTGGCCACCATGGCGAGCCCCCGCTGGCTCTTATCGAAGAGGTTTTGGGTGGTGACGACAACGGCGAGGTTTTCAATGGCCCGGGACCAGATTAAGTTGCGCCACGTGGCCCAAAGCTTGTTTTTGTCCACGCCCCCGGGAAGAAAGATAATTTCAGCGCCCCGGATGGAAAGAGCGCGGGAGACTTCCGGCATGTACACTTCGGAGCACATGGCCAGGCCGACCTGGGCCTGAGATGTCTCAAAAACGGGATATTCGTTCCCCGCCGTATACATGAAGTCCCAGTATTTCCCGCCGGTGTATATCCACGGTCCCGGGGGATGGGTCCTCCTGTA
>DNYS01000049.1:0-4027 GCA_003506735.1 Nitrospinota bacterium | reverse complement strand
CGCACCGCTGGGCGGCCTCGATCATGGCTTCGTTCGGGTCGAATGCCGCAGGCATCCGCCAGGGGCCGGGATAGGATTCGGGGAATGCGACGAACTCAGATCCCTGTGCGGCGGCTTGTTCGACGAACTGAATGGCGTCGTCGATGTTTTTTTCATCATCCGGCGGCAGATGGCTCATGGGCTGAACAACGGCAATACGAAAGCTCAATAGAGAGTCTCCTCGATGTCCACGAATTTATTTGTCGGAGAACAGGGTGCCCCCCATCGCTTAGGAATCAGGTTCGATATCATTGAACGTCACGATGGCGACTTCCTTGGGCGCGCTCGAGTGCTTGTGGATGACTTCGGAAATTTCATCGGCCATGGCGGCCTTTTGCTCTTTGGTCCTGCCTTTGATCAGATTAATATGGACGACGGGCATTTTCGAGGCTCCTTCCTGCGTGCGGTTGTTTGACGGTCCGAATGGTTGAGATTATTTTCCGGCTTTGGGGCCTGCGGCGATGACCTCATCCGATACGCGATTCTCGAATTGCCTGAAATGTTTCTGGAACAAACCAGCTAGCTCGCGGGACTTTTGATCGTATTTTCTCTTGCTTTTCCACGCGTTCCACGGGATGAGGTTCTTCGAAGGGATTCCGGGGCACGACTTTGGCATCATGAGTCCAAACACCGGATCTTTGACAGTGGGCACCTTGGCGAGTTTTCCTTCCAGGGCCGCTGTCAAAAGGGTTCGCGTGTGATAAAGAGAAACCCGGTCGGGATTGGTGGCCGGGTCTCCGTTCAAGCCCGTGTTGACAAGCCAGACCTGGGATTTATGCTTCTTGATTTTCTCGCGAAGTAACTCGGCGTAGCGGTTCGGGTGCCAGGCCAGAAAGGGCGCCCCGAAACAGGTGCTGAATGTGGCTTCTGGCTCATCGATTCCCGCCTCGGTACCGGCGACCTTGGCCGTATAACCCGAGAGAAAGTGATACATGGCCTGCTCGGGCGTGAGCTTGCTGATAGGCGGAAGGACGCCAAAGGCGTCGAACGCCAGGAAGAACACGTTTTTCGGGTGGCCGCCAATGCCCGAAATGATGCAGTTATCGATATAATCGACCGGATAGGTCGCCCGAGTGTTCTCGGTGTAACGGGTGTCGGTGTAGTCAATCTCGCGTGTTTCGGGATCGACGAAGACGTTTTCGAGAACCGAACCGAAGCGGATGGCATCCCAAATTTGGGGTTCCTTTTCGCGGGTGAGGTCAACGGTTTTGGCGTAGCAGCCGGCTTCGAAGTTGAAAATACCTTTGTCGCTCCAGCCGTGTTCGTCGTCTCCGATAAGCCGGCGGTTCTTATCGGCGGACAATGTGGTTTTCCCCGTTCCCGAGAGGCCGAAGAAAAGTGCTGTATCGCCTTTTTCTCCTGCGTTGGCAGAACAGTGCATTGGAAAAACATTTTTTTTGGGAAGCATATAGTTCATCAAAAAGAACGCCGATTTTTTCATCTCGCCCGCATATTCAGAACCGCCCACGAGAACGAGACGCTTCTCGAAGTTCACGAGCGTGAAATTTTCCTTTCGGAGACCTTCAGAGGCGCCCGCCCCGTGAAACCGGCCCACGTCGATGACTGTGAACTGAGTTTCATGTTTTTTTAGCTCTTCCTTCGTGGGACGAACGAAAAGGGTAGTACAAAAGAGCGAGTGCCAGGCCTGTTCGGATATGACACGGACAGGAAGTTTGTAGCGGGGGTCCTGGCCGATGAAACCGTCAAAGACAAATACGTCTTTGTATTGAAGGTAGCTGGACACCTTGTCGAAAATGAGGTTCCAATTTTCGACGGAAATCTTTTGGTTGATAGGTCCCCACCAGATATCCCTGGTCGAGGGATTTTGATCGACCGTGAATTTATCCTTGGGCGAGCGGCCCGAATATTTTCCGGTATGGACGACCAGGGCACCGTTAGGGGCAAGGTATCCTTCTCCCCGGGCTACCGCCATCTCGGTGAGTAATGGGACCGAAAGATTCCGATATACTTTTCCCAAATTTTGAAGCCCCAATTTGGAAAGGCCATAGGTTTTGTCAGATTTTCCCGAAGCAGCCGGGGCTTTGGATTTTCGTCCCCGTGCGGCCTTTGCCATTAAAATCCTCCTTAAACACAACCAACATACATTTATGATTGGATGAAAAGGAAAGCCTTCAGGCCCTCCCTGGGTGATCCGGTAAAATATGCCGGACGGGCGGTGACCGGTAAATTGGCAGATAACTGGATTGGTTTCCCGCACCCCGGCAATATGCCTCGGAGACGGGGTGAGGTCAACCAATTCTTGTTGGGGTGGATTAGTCTTCGAGGGGTTGACGTGCGGCGAAACCGGTCTCCAATTCGTGCCAGTGGGTGATGGTTTCCTCCTCCATTTGCCAGCACAGGAATACGACCCGTCCCTCTCGGATCGAAGGGAAATCCACCAAACCGGTGGAGATGTCCTTAACCGCGATTCCGGATTTTTCGAAATACTTCATCTGACGCATCAAGTCCCTGTACGAGCGGAGGTAAAGGCCCGCATTCGTCATTGTGCCTCCGCCCTCGTCCACCCGTTGGGCCAAGCGGCGGGCCTCCTCACGATATGGGGCCATCGCCTTCCAGGCATCCCGCAGGGCGGTCAAGCGGGTTCGCAACTCGGGGAGTAACTCCCTGGCTTCTTCCAGCGTGAAAATTCTTTGACGGGTCATATATGGCGGACTCCCGTGGATTGGGGCAGTTATGCTTGAATTTCCAGGGCAGGATTCCTGAAGAAGGGAAGGGGGGCCACCTCGGCTGATATTTCCTTCCCCCCCTCCCGAACGGAAAGGGCGGTCCCAGGCTCCATGGCCTTGCGGTGAATGAGACCGAGGGCCGCCACATGCTCCAGCGTGGGACAATACGCAGCGCGGGTCAGGGTACCCACTTCCTCGCCATTCATTTCGACCTGGGCCCCGCGAGAGGGGACGAGATTTCCCTCCAGGCGTATCCCGGCCAACCCCCGATTGACCTGGCCCAAATATTTGATTTTGGCGATGACCTCTTGGCCGATATAGCATCCCTTCTCGAAATCGATGGCCGTCGTCTCAAGGCCCGCCTGCATGGGGTTGATGTTTGAGTCCATATCCACCCCGAAAAGGCGCGTTCCCGCCTCCAGGGTCATGGTTCCGAAGGCGGTTGTTCCGGCCGGGCGGGCGCCGCCGTTCGAAAAATCCGTCCACAGGGCCTCCGCGCGCTCGGGGGGCGCCCAGAGCAGGTAGCCGTCCTCTCCCGTCCACAGCTCGCGGGCGATGTGGACGCCCTCTACATCGCGGTGCCCATGCTCGGCAAGGCCCTCCGCTCCCAGACCCGCCTCCTTCAGGCACCGGGCCGAGGCGGGGCCGAAAAGGCCCAGCCCACACAGCGACTCGGTAACCTCCTCCACCTCGACCTGATCCATGATGATGTACATGTCGATGGCTTCGGCGAATACCGAGGCCAATCCCGGGGGGAGGTCCGCGGCAAAATCGTTTTCCCGGCGGTAGAGGTGCATGTCCGCCACGAACTTGCCCCGCCGGGTGAGAAATGTGTTGTATACCCCCTCGCCGGGGGATAGTTCCTCCACGCGGTTCGAGAGCATCCCCTGCAAGAATTTCGCGGCATCGGATCCCGATAGGCGGAGTTTTCCGCGGTGGGACAGATCCATCAGAACCGCCCCCTCACGGCCCGCCCGGTGCTCCCCGGCCGGGTCCCCGTAGTCGGCGGGCATGCCCCAGCCGGAGTGCTCCTCCAGGCGGGCTCCCAGCGCCTCGTGCAGGGCGAGAAGGGGAGTGGTCGGCATCCTTCATCCTCCCAATGATCGAAGCCCAGGCAAACGATGGAAGCCCAAGCAGGTGTTGGTAATTCTCCGCCCCGGCGTCAGGGCGGCCCATCCTCTTCGGGTCCCATTTTATGCCGATGGGCCGGGAAGCGATACCCCTGCCCAGGGCGAATATTTCGAAACACCCGCGCCGAAGGTTCGCGGAAATGCCGGAACGTTGACGAATATTCGGGGAGT
>DNYS01000046.1:5874-6044 GCA_003506735.1 Nitrospinota bacterium | reverse complement strand
GCATCCAAAATAAATGTGCAGGAAACGCGGGAATGGCTGGAGTCGCTCGACTATGTGCTCCATAGCCAGAGTCCCGAGCGCGTCAGGGAGCTTCTCCATCAGCTGGGGATCCACGCGCACCGCGCTGGGGTGGAGATTCCCTTCTCGGCCAACACGCCCTACATCAACAC
>DNYS01000046.1:1509-5719 GCA_003506735.1 Nitrospinota bacterium | reverse complement strand
TGGAACGCCATGGCCATGGTCGTCCGGGCCAACCGGGGGGAAAGTGCCGTCGGTGGTCATATTTCCACCTACGCGTCGGCGGCCACCCTCCTCGAGATTGGGTTCAACCATTTTTTCCGCGGAAAAGACGACCCGAGCGGCGGCGATCAGATCTACTTCCAAGGCCACGCTGCGCCGGGCGTTTACGCGCGCGCTTTCCTGGAAGGGCGCCTGACCCAAGAGCAGCTCGAAAACTTCCGCCGGGAGCTGAAGCCCGGCGGGGGGCTTTCCTCTTATCCCCACCCCTGGCTCATGCCCGATTTCTGGGAGTTCAGCAGCGTCTCGATGGGACTCGCGCCCATCTCTGCCATCTACCAGGCCCGCTTCAACCGCTACTTGGAGGACCGGGGCCTCAAAAATGCAGGTGACTCGAAAGTATGGGCGTTCCTGGGAGATGGCGAAACGGACGAGCCCGAATCCCTGGGCGCCATCACGCTTCCCGCGCGGGAGAGGCTCGACAACCTCATTTTCGTCATTAACTGCAATCTCCAGCGCCTCGACGGGCCGGTCCGCGGCAACGGAAAGATCATCCAGGAACTCGAAGCCGCCTTCCGTGGTGCCGGATGGAACGTTATCAAGGTGATCTGGGGAGGTGACTGGGACCCGCTCCTCGAAGAAGACGTGGACGGCGTCCTGATCAAGAGAATGAACGAGACTGTCGACGGCTGGTACCAAAAGTACAGCGTCGAAAAGGTCAAGGAAGGGTCCTACCTGCGCGATCACTTCTTCGCGGGTGACCCCCGGCTCGAGGCGATGGCCGCCAAGCTCTCGCTGGCGAAGCTCAACAAGATGCGCCGGGGAGGACACGATCCCGAAAAGATCTACGCCGCATACAAGGCGGCCGTGGAGCACAAAGGCTCGCCCACCGTCATCCTCGCCAAGACGGTCAAGGGCTACGGCCTCGGCGAGAGCGGCGAGGGGAAGAACATCACCCACCAGCAGAAGAAGATGAACGAAGGCGAGCTGCGCGAGTTCCGCGCGCGCTTCAGCATCCCGATCTCCGACGAGGACCTGGCGGACGCGCCGTTTTACCGGCCCCCCGAGGACAGCCCCGAGATCGTTTACCTGAAAGAGCGCCGCNNCACCCACCAGCAGAAAAAGCTCAACGAAAAGGAGCTGGCCGAGTTTCGCACCCGCTTCGAGATTCCCATCTCGGACGAGGAAGTCGCCAAGGCCCCGTTTTACCGGCCCCCGGAGGACAGCCGCGAGATCAAATACCTGCTGGAGCGCAGAAAGGTGCTGGGCGGCTTCGTCCCCAGCCGGAGGCGGACATGCACCGCCCTCAACCCTCCGGCACCGGAGGTCTTCGAGGAATTCTTCGAAGGCACTAAAGGCCGCCAAGTTTCCACCACCATGGCCTTCGTGCGAATCCTCTCCAAGCTGATGAGCGACAAGGAGCTGGGCAAGTACATCGTGCCCATTGTCCCGGATGAAGCGCGCACTTTCGGCATGGAGGGGCTCTTCCGCCAGTTCGGCATTTACTCCCACGTTGGCCAACTCTACGAGCCGGTGGATCGCGACAGCCTCCTCTACTACAGAGAGGCCACCGACGGCCAGATTTTCGAGGAAGGCATCACCGAGGCCGGATCGATGGCCTCCTTCATCGCCGCGGGCACGTCCTACGCGACCCACGGCGTGCCCACGATCCCTTTTTTCATTTACTACTCGATGTTCGGTTTCCAGCGGATTGGCGACCTCATCTGGGCCGCCGCTGACATGAGGACACGGGGATTTCTGGTCGGCGGCACGGCGGGGCGAACCACGCTGGAGGGCGAGGGCCTCCAGCACCAGGACGGCCACAGCCATCTCCTGGCCTACCCGGTGCCGAATCTGGTGACTTACGACCCCGCCTACGCCTACGAGCTCGCCGTCATCGTCCGGGACGGCATTCGGCGGATGTACCAGGAGCAGGAAAACATTTTCTACTACCTGACCGTCTACAACGAGAACTACGAGATGGCGCCGATGCCAGAAGGAGCCGAGGAGGGGATCCTGAAGGGGATCTACCTCCACCGGCCCTCGAAAGCGAAAAAATCAGCGCTCCGGGCGCAGCTCCTGGGAAGCGGCGCCATTCTCAACGAAGCTCTCCGGGCTCAGTCCATCCTCGAGGAAAATTACTCGGTCGAGGCCGACGTGTGGAGCGTGACCAGCTACAAGGGGCTCCGCCAGGACGGGCTGGAGGCGGACCGCTGGAACATGCTGCATCCCGACCAGCCAGCACGGATTCCGTTCGTGACGCAGGCCCTCAGCACAACGGCGGGGGTAATCGTAGCCGCCTCCGACCACGTGAAGGCGCTGCCGGACTCTATCGCCAAATGGATACCCCGGCCCCTCCTCTCGCTCGGCACCGAGGGATTCGGCCGGAGTGAGACACGGGAAACCCTGCGGGATTTCTTCGAGGTGGACGCGAAGCACATCGTCCTCGCCGTGCTCTACGGACTCGCCAGGGACAAGCAGATTCACATCGACCTCGTCCGGAAAGCCATAAAAGAACTCGACATCAACCCAGAAAAAGTCAATCCGATGACTTTCTGATACGCGCACAGCGAGGAACGCGATGGAAACCGAATTCAAGCTTCCCGAGATGGGAGAGAACATCGAAAGCGGAAAAGTGGTAAGCGTCCTCGTAAAAGTGGGCGACGTCATCGAGCTCGATCAGCCCGTCATCGAGGTCGAGACGGAGAAGACCCTCTTCGAGGTGCCCTCCACTTTAAAGGGTACGGTCAAGACCGTTCACGCAAAAGAAGGCGAAGAAGTGGGCGTTGGCCAGGTCATTCTGACCGTTGAGACTGGGGACAGTGTTGGCGTTGCCGAAGAAACCTCCGCCCCCGGGGAAGCCGCCGAGGACCATGCGACTCCGCCCGAGGAAACGGCCGCCATGCCGGAATCCGTGGTGGAAACAGTCTCGCCCGCCGAAGTGCAAGCGTCCTTGCCCTCACCAGCGGCGGAAACTCCCGAAGCGGCCCCGCCCACTGAGGAGGTGGCGACCGAATCCCCCCCGGTTGAGGAATCCGTTCCGGAGCCGGCGAACGCCCCTTCCGCCGCCGATCTCGTCCCGGCCTCTCCATCTGTCAGGAGGCTTGCCCGCGGGATGAGGGTGGACATTACTCAGGTGGAGGGCACCGCCCTCGGTGGGCGCATTTCCGCCGACGATGTGAAAAACCATGCGAAGCGGATGCCTGAGGGTGGCCTCGCTCCGGATCGGCTGCCGGATTTCTCGAAGTGGGGCAAGGTTGAATCCGTCGAAATGGACAGCATCCGCCGTGCCGTCTCTCGTAGGTTGAGCCTCGCCTGGTCGATAATTCCACACGTCACCCAGTGCGAAAAGGCGGACATTACCGAGGTGGAAACATTCCGCAAAAAATTTGGCCCCCAGGCGGAGGCGGCCGGGGGCAAGCTCACGGTCACGGCCATTCTTCTCAAGATTACGGCCGCCGCGCTCAAAGTCTTTCCCAAGTTCGCTGCGAGCATCGACCCCGCGGCGAACCGGATCATCTATAAGAAATACGCCCACATCGGTGTCGCCGTGGACACCGAACACGGACTGCTCGTTCCCGTGATCCGCGACGCTGATCGGAAAAGCCTCATCGCGCTGTCGGTGGAGCTGGGCGAGATGGCCGGGCGCGCCCGCCAGCGGCGCCTGACGCTGGAGGATATGGAAGGTGCCTGCATCACCATCACCAACCTCGGCGGCATCGGCGGGACATATTTCACGCCAATCGTGAACTGGCCCGAAGCGGCTATCCTCGGGGTCTCGCGCGCGCAGACCGAGCCCGTCTTCATCGACGGGGAGTTCCGACCGCGGCTCATGCTGCCGATTCAGGTCTCCTACGATCACCGCCTGATCGACGGCGCCGACGGCATCCGCTTGCTCCGATGGATCGCCGACGCGCTGGAGAATCCCTTCCTCGTTTTGTTGGACGGATGAGAGACCGCCTGCGGCCTATTCCCTGTTCACTGTTCCTCGATAAAGGGGCTTCGCCAACTGCAAAACTTGGGGGCTATACGCCCACTGAGCTTGCCATAAAATACAAACAAAAAGCGGCCTACGATTTGTTGATCGCAAGAGGGGGAATTCCTGTAGGCCGTCGGGCCTCTGCCCAAAATGAGCTAATTGAAGCTACATCAAATGCCGCGCACTTTAATGGCGGCCTTAAACCGCTTGAAGTGG
>DNYS01000046.1:286-1427 GCA_003506735.1 Nitrospinota bacterium | reverse complement strand
ACTAATCACTGCTCTCGAAATGGGAATCTACACCGTCAAAAATGCTGATGTAGTTAAGTGGCTTCTTGACCACGGTGCCGATCCAAACGTGAGCGGCGAAAGTCATTTTAAAGATTTGGAAGGTATACCACTTCATTTTTTTGTAGTTATGAATAAGTATCAGATGAATCCAACAAATAATAAGCGGCATCGGCCTGTAATCAAGAGGCTATCAGAGGGAATCATAAAATGGCTCTTGAAGGCTGGAGCCAAAGTGTCTGGAGTTGATTCACAAGATAGAACCCCCCTTCATTGGGCTGCCAAGAGGGACAACTTTCGTGCGGCCCAAATCCTCATCGCGGAGGGGGCCAAAGTGATGCCTCGGGATAAATTCGGTAAGACACCTCTTGATTACGCAGAAACCGCCAGGATGATTAAGCTTCTCAAAGCAAGCGGTGCTCGTGAATAAGGGTGCGACCTGTGCATGGCGAATTATAAATTAAGCGGTGTATCCCAAAAAATTTAATTTCCACATTAAATAATGGGCTAGCAGTCATCTGGTATTTATCCCATGTAATCATAACGCGTTAAAAATATTTCGAACCTGGCTTGACAGAATAAACCAAACAATCCATATTTGGTGGAACATTAAGAGCAGGGCTGACGCCCTCGCCAACCTGCCAGACCCGGTAAGGTGGTTTCCCGCGCAAGTGGGGATGTGGCCAACGACCAGGCAATCAAGGGGTCAAGAAGCCGATAACGCGTCAGTCCTCCTCGGGTAAACCGACGGAGGATTTTTTATGTCCAGCAGGAAAAAGGCCGCAATCAGCGCGGCCGGAATCGATGCCCCCTCTTCAATCCTGGCCGGTATTGGCCTTTATGGCCTCTCGCCTCTGGAACCCGTGATCCTGGCGGCGCTTGCGACCGAGGAGCCCCTGCTCCTCATCGGGCCGCATGGCACGGGAAAAAGCTTGCTTCTGCTCCGTATTGCCGAGGCGCTCGAGCTTGAACTCAGGCATTACAATGCGAGTCTTCTGAATTTTGATGACCTCGTGGGTTTCCCCCTTCCCGGTAAGAATGGCTCACTCGAGTACGTGAAGACCCCTGCGTCGATATGGGGGGCAGAGGCAGTCATCTTCGATGAGATAAGCCGTTGCCGGCC
>DNYS01000046.1:0-167 GCA_003506735.1 Nitrospinota bacterium | reverse complement strand
CTGGATGGCCTTCGATACCGCTGGGCGGCCATGAATCCGCCGTCATCGGATGATGACGATGAAGGGTATCTGGGCTCTGAGCCCCTGGACCCCGCGCTTGCCGACCGCTTTGCATACGTGGTCGACATGCCGTCTTGGAAGAGCCTTCAGCAAGGGGATCAAACCGC